>NZ_PDEQ01000001.1:0-300000 GCF_002554795.1 Longibacter salinarum
CGCGATTCGCGAAGGCGGCCACACGGTCGGCGCCGGCGTCGTCACGGAAATCCTCGACTAAGCGTACCGAACCAGATCGTAGAGTATTCTCGATACGAGATACTCAGAGGTACGAGACGCCTCCTTCCGCATCACGCGGGAGGAGGCGTTTTTTAATGTAGGTGACATCCCACATATCACAGGTCGTCGTTTTCCTTATTCCACCATAGACAGGGCGATTGGCTCGTCTCATGGAGTTCGTGGTAGCTGCGGAAGCATGTGGGTGCCCCGTCTAAGGTCGCATCAAACGCATCGAGAGCTCAGTAACAAAGTCCAGCTTTTACGCTCTCTATTTGATCAAATCTGAGGCTACTGCCGTCGATATAAAGATGTGAACCTGGTGTTGAGTTCAGGCATGCGAAATGTTCGGATATGCATATTTATAGAGCCAAGACTATATTTAGCTGTCTTGGCCCTCAAGCGATGATGGAAAAAAGGGCGAGGCCAGCGGCATCGAATGGAATTCTCGGGAGTGAATGAACGTGACAACTGGTATGTCGGATACAGATGCCCTGCCAATAGTGGTTAAACTGGCTGTTAGCGTTCTAGCAGGGGGATTCCTGGCGGGGTGCGTTATGGGGTCTCCTGCGTATCCGACCGAGTACAAGCCCATCATCGAAATGCATGTCAGAGGGGTAGCGGTTACCTGCTGGCCGACGTACAGGGAAATCAAGGCTGGTATCTCTCTGTGGGTTCACAATCGGAGCCAAGACACGCTGTATGTGGATCTTAAGCCGTTTCGTGCGCACTCATCCACGCGCTCTGAACGGGAATGGCAGTTTCGCCCCTACAGCACGTCAGGGAGCGTGGAGCACTGCCTGTCCTTCTCGGGGCCTAGCGACGAAGTCCGGCTGTGTGGCGGCTTCTCGCGGTCCTGGGCTGGGGTAAATGAGCGGTTTGACCTGGATCTAGATATGGACACCTTGGCTAAAGCCGATTCCCCGGACTCCGTGCAGGTGGCTCGGTTTTTTCCCATCGCTCCCGGTATGCGCAGACGTGTTTCTCATCAGATGGGCTTTCGATACGGCGACGTAGTGCCCCATCACGTGAGGTCGGCCGATCTTCTTGATCGCGATGAATGCACCGAGCGGTTCGGCATTCAGCAAGATACGCTCCTCGTAACGACACCTCCGGTCTTGCAGAACGGGGAAACGGTGATCCCCAGTCGGGAGATGCGTTTTACGCACCCGGAAGACGAGTAAACAAGCAGTCGTTAACGCCGGAAACTTCTCAGCGTTCATCCTTCCCATTGGCATTCAAGAGGGTCTCAGAGGTACCAACACCGACGCAGGAAAGACACGAGCAGAGGCTATCGGGGGAGCACTTTTTGGGGATTCGTCGCTCCGACCGCGGAAATTGCAAACGACACCGAAGATACGTAGGGGTGATATGATTCGGGTATTACCGGAAGCCATCAACAAACCAATCATTCCAGGGCATTCGATTTCCGGCATTAACGTGACGTTCAAAGGTAGAACAATCGAGATAGAGGGAGCCTCGATCGAGTTGGAGTATCGGATTCACGAAGCTCACCGCGTCAGTGATGATCTCGTCATCGTTTTATTTGATCCGGATGCTGACATGAGGGCACCGAGCGGTTTTAGAAACTTAGTCGGAATCAATCGGCGAGGAGTCGTTCAGTGGCGGGCAGAGACTCCGGAGGCGATGAACGGTGATCGCTACTATCGCGTGCATTCACTTGACCCACTGACGGCGCGCTCCGCATCGTCGTTATTTATGTCATATCGACGAGGAGAATGGCAAAATCATTTCCTCTCGGTTCACAAAGTGACGCTGCAAACATGGATGGCACTCTAGCTGGCACCGGGAGCACGTCCGTCGTTTGGGGGCCGATCGAATCGAAAGGAGCGTAATCGTACCGGGCGGGTCCTGTGTACCTTCGCATTCAGCGTGGCGCAAATGTATATCGCTTCGGGGCGATCTCGGAGTACGTGCTGGCGGCGATCCAGAACAACTTCCCCGACTTAATCGACAATGTGGGCAATCATCCCATCCGCAAAAAACTTCCCTTTCGTCATGATCTGCGGAAGCAACGCCCCTCATTTCGAGAATATGGGGGAGGCGTTCATCCCTGATTCTCGGTAGGGGCGGATGATCCGTACTCGATTTACTGATCGCTGCAGCCTGTGGTATTTATACCCTGTATCCAAACCGGCTAAGACGATGCGGCAAATGCTGAGTATTGTTGTGCTCTCGCTTCTTGCGTCGGGATGCCTCTGGCGTCTGGGGGTGAACGGGAAGTACTTTACCCAGCCGGGGGGCGCGACGACAATCGAGACCACGGCGCTGCGGCTGGATGGGTATTACTGGCGGCCTGTAGATTACCCAGACTCATCTCGTTCTGCAGTCCCGCTCCTTCTCTGGGAGGATGGCACTGCAGCCCTTTCATACGCACGATACGGACGTTCGCATTGGTTCCGTTTACCACATTCACAAATCGTCAATGCGTTGCGTGGAAAAACCGGTGAGCGTCGGTCTCCGATCAACCTGCAGTGGGGCGGCTTCCGAGTTTTTGGTGACTCGATCTCGATCCAGGTGATGGAGCGCCTCGGTTACAAGGGCATCTGGGACGCCTATGAGTACAACGGCAGGATCCGCGATGACACCACCTTCGCGATCACGGAGCGCATCCGACCGCGCCAGCCTCTGGCGGATGGGCAGGTCACCGAGCTGGTGGATCCGCCTTGGGTCTTCCACTTCCAGCCGCTCGCGCCGGGTGAGAAGCCGATGTCTGACAATTGGACGCAGACGCATGAGGATTTACAGTAGGGTCTTCTCTCCGGACACTCCGTTCTCGTTACACTTTCCATCTCATTTCATTCCAAATGAGGCGCACCGGCGAGCGTTTTCTTTATACACCTCGGCGCAATAAGCAGAATCGAGCACGTGCTTTCCCTGTGTGTTGGGTTCGATGGCGATTGGAGCGCGGTGGGACAGGGTCTGCGTACTGACACGGCGCTTCCTTGCGCGGTTGGAACGCTCGACTGGGCGCTATCGGAACACGTCTTTTCGGGGGCGAAGCCAGTTTCGACTGGAGCACGCAGCAGTTCTCGTACGACGGGACGTACGCGGGACGTTTGCAACGAGTGTTCGGTGGTTTGTTTGGGGAAGATCATCCTGTCGCGCCGGGGAATATTGTTGGTCGAGACCCCGTAGTTGGGGGCGGAGTCCGCAATATTTTCAGAGCATAGAGGACATAGCTCGTATCACGCTTCGGCGCGCGAGTTCGTTCGTTTCTAAACAAGCAGGAGCTGGTTACAAGCATTTGCCTTCGACCGGACAATATTTCTTTGGGACAACAGGGATTGCGATCTACCTTCGCCTCCACGACCCCCGTTCAGGTCGCCGATTGCGATGTTATTCTAGATTTTTAATCTGCAATGAGGTTGCACAAACCGTGACTGAAAAGTTGTTCCGATCCAGTGCTAAACCATTCTATATCATAGATTTGTCTTCTCGTGTTCCAAACGCAGATGCAGTTTTCGCTTAAGAGAATCTCAGATGTCAGACTGCATAGGTGCGCTTGGGTGAAAGCACTAATTCTCGGTCTCGCGTTCTTCGCTCTCGGGGCCTGCAGTGACCCCTATCCACTTTTATATAATGTCAGGTCTCCTGATTCCGGAGACGTGGAAGGGGAAAACCACATTTTCACTGGCCGGGTGGTCGACTCTCACAGCAACGAGCCAATCGAAGGTGCGACAATCCGCTTAGAACTCCTTCGCTTGACGATGAAAACCCGAGATGACATGTGGGATACCTTCAAGGGCCCCAGTAAGATCACAGAGATC
Source organism: Longibacter salinarum (assembly GCF_002554795.1). Taxonomy (NCBI): domain Bacteria; kingdom Pseudomonadati; phylum Rhodothermota; class Rhodothermia; order Rhodothermales; family Salisaetaceae; genus Longibacter; species Longibacter salinarum. Next base: position 3,849 of record NZ_PDEQ01000001.1, read on the forward strand.
GAAACGAGTTGCCACTGGGTGGATCGTCTGGGATCGACCGAGGCCTACCCGGTCATAAATTATTTGTACCGGAAGAACGAAGAAGAGCGGTTCCGCTTTCTGCGCGATGAGGCGATCACGGACTCAACGGGCCGGTTTGCATTGGAAAGCACGGAGCGCCGTTACTCCACCCCAACTATATATGAGGCGAGTATTCAGCGCGTCGTCGTAAAGGCAGAGGGCTACCAGGTATTGTCGCAGGGCGTTTTGTCGAACTGCGGGCCACATCTCCGGGCCATAAAGCCAGTACGTCTCGTCTCTGAAATCTCCTTTGAAAAAGAGAGGGACGTCAGATGATTGCCCTGATTGGACGGTAGACTGGGATAGACGTGGTAATACGAATGCCTCATTAATGCATTCGAGCTATTGACAGTCTACCTTGAGTGACTTGTTGCCAAGTCCACGAATCGCCATCGATGTGTGTAGGCAATATCGACAGTACGTGCGTATGTCCGTTCCGATACGATGTCTACGGACTGTCACTGGAGGAGGGAGCACGCAGCACACGTACACCGGGCAGCAGTTGGGCGGAAGAATCCGGATGCCTTGGAATCGCACGAGCCCTCGCCCGGTATGTTGACCCCGAACCCACCTTGAGTGGAGTAGTCTACGTCCGAATGAGCATCGACAGATTACGGACTGACTACAGCCCGTCGATCGAGGTGGGCGCTTCCTTCGACAGCATTCGAGTTGAATCTCACAAAGCCACGCGGCATGGCGACGTGTGCTGTTAGCTCGTCACCTGTAATAACCCCTGAGCAGGGACAGAGCGAGGCGAAGGCCAATCTTTCTACATGTAAGGGTCTTCTACGACAGGCCCGTGTTCAACATGTGGTTGCGGTAGCATGTCTGGGGCGGCACGATTCGCAGCGCATTCAACCGCCGACCTTGATCTTCAACGAGTCGGAACCTATGCTTCGGTTGATCGAGTGCGCGCTGTCCCACTGAGTCCTTGGTTTGTTGTTTTACCAAGCCCCATCTCATGAACTGTTAGTGATGAGGGAAACCGTGGGCGTAGGCGCATGTTTAGCGTCGCCGATGATGCAGGAACGCAGGGCTCGCTCCGACGTGTATCCTTAAGGTCGGAGTCGATTACTTCCCCGGTTGTTTCTGCTCCGATTTTACTGTTGTAGCATTTACGGGCGTAGCTCAATTGGCAGAGCAGCGGACTCCAAATCCGCCGGTTGAGGGTTCGAGTCCTTCCGCCCGTGCTATCGCAGCCGGATGCCTTAGGCTGCTATTCATCGCGATTGATTCTGGTAGAGTGCTTCCTGAACCGCGCGCCAGGGGCATGAACCATCACCTTCGCCCCGTGGCGGGCCTCAAGGCCGTCACGGGGCGACTTTGACCGACTGAACTTGTATGGGCTGGATTGTAGAATACCTTCAGAACGTCATCACCGAGATGAAGAAGGTGAACTGGCCGACGACGGAGGAGCTGATCAACTCGACGCTCGTCACGCTCGTCGCCACGATCATCATCTCGGGCTTCATCTTTATCGCCGATCAGGCGATCAGCACGGCGCTTGAGGTCATCTATCAGTAGCTCCCGGAGCCTCGCGCGCTCAGCGTGCATTCTCCGACTCACGACCTCTCCGACTGATTCACTGAACCGACGGTATGGCCCCAATCAAGAAGTGGTACGTTCTCCGGACGTTTTCCGGCCATGAGAAAAAAGTGCGCCGGTATCTGGAAAGCGAAATTGATCGGCTGAATCTCGACGACGACATCAACGAGATTCTGATTCCGACAGAAACCGTTTTTGAGATGCGGGGCGGGAAGAAGAAAACGAAGGAGAAGACCTTCTTCCCCGGTTATATCATGCTGCACTGTGATCTGACGCCGCGCCTCCGCGAGATGGCCGAAGGTCTTCCGTCTGTGATCGGCTTCCTCACCGCCGGTACGGGAGACGATCCGACGCCGCTTCGCCCCGACGAGGTTCAGCGCATTCTCGGCAAGATGGACCGCGCCGAGGAGATGGGCGAGCAGCCGGAGATTCCGTTCAAGGTCGGCGACCCCGTGCAGGTCGTGGATGGACCGTTCGACAGCTTCAACGGCTTCGTCGAAGAGGTCTACCCCGAGAAGATGAAGGTCAAGGTGATGGTGTCCATCTTTGGACGGAAGACACCGGTTGAACTCGACTACCTACAGGTCGAACACGAGGAGTAGCGTACGGCGCCTCCTCGTCTCAGATTGCTCAGCCCCCGTGGGTGATGCACGCCACGCGGGCTTTGCTGTGTGTGCCCGGCCCCTTGCCGGCATACCACGATTCACTACATTACGACATTAGAAAACGCGGGAGTGGCCCCCGGTCACGTCGGCACCGCGAGAGTCTACATGGCAAAACAAGTTGAAACCGTAATTAAGCTCCAGATCAAAGCGGGCCAGGCGAACCCTGCGCCGCCGATTGGACCGGCCCTCGGTCAGCACGGGCTGAACATCATGGAGTTCTGCAAGAAGTTTAACGCTGCGACGCAGGACCAGATGGGCACGCTGCTGCCGGTCGAAATTACGGTCTACGCTGATCGCTCCTTCGACTTCATCGTCAAGAGCCCGCCGGCCTCGATTCTGCTCAAGCAGACGGCAGGTATCGAAAGTGGTGCGGGTGACCCGCTTCGCGAGAAGGTCGCCACGGTGACGTGGGAAGACTGCATCGACATTGCGAAGCAGAAGATGGAGGACCTCAATGCCCACACGCCCGAGCAGGGCGCACGGATGATCGCCGGTACGGCGCGTTCGATGGGCATCACGGTGAAAGGCAAGCCCGAAGCGTAACTGCGGGTGCCCTCGGCCACGCCGCGGGGCCCGGCGCTGAATACGTCAGCGTCTATTCGCAAGATATGATCACGCGGGAGTCCTCGTGCCGCTCCACTGGCGCAGGGACGCTCGAACCGCAAAACCCCAGACTCACATGGCTAAGAAAGGAAAACGGTATCGCCAGGCTCAGGATCTCGTCGATCAGCAGGACGAGCCGCTCACGCTGCGCCAGGCGACGGACGTCGTCAAGAAGACGGCCACAGCGAACTTTGATGAATCGGTTGATCTCGACCTCCGCCTCGGCGTCGACCCACGTCACGCCGACCAGATGGTGCGTGGTTCCGTCGCGCTGCCGCACGGCACGGGGCGGGACGTAACGGTTCTCGTGCTCGCCAACGAAGCGAAGCAGGACGAAGCGGAAGAGGCGGGCGCCGATTACGTCGGCCTCGACGAGTACGTTCAGAAGATTCAGGACGACAACTGGCTCGACTTCGACGTGGTGATCGCCACGCCGGACGTCATGGGGCAGGTCGGTCGCCTCGGACGCGTCCTCGGTCCTCGCGGCCTGATGCCGAACCCGAAAAGCGGCACGGTCACGATGGACATTGCCGAGACGGTCAAGGAAGTGAAGGCCGGTAAGATTGAGTTCCGCGTCGACAAGCACGGCAACCTTCATACGTCGATTGGCAAAGCGTCTTTCCCGGTCGAGGAGATCTACGAGAACGCTCGCGCCTTCCTCAAAGAGGTGCTGCATCTCCGTCCGGCCTCGTCGAAAGGTCTGTACTTCCGGTCGATCACGCTTTCGACCACGATGGGCCCGCCCATCCGCGTTGACCGCAGCTCGGTGCTCTCCGACGCACGGTAACAGCACGGGTCGCTCGAAATTGAGCCGCCCGGCCAACGGACCGCATTCGACCGAATCTCCTGAACCACACGATACACTCCGATGCCTCTTACGAGAGCACAAAAAGCTGACATCATCGAGCAGATCGGTGCCAAGCTCGATGAAAGCCCGATCATCTACCTGACGAACTTTTCCGGCCTGACGGTCGACCAGACCAACGAGCTTCGTGGACGCTTTCGCGAAGCCGGGGTCGACTACATGGTCACGAAGAACACCCTTGCCCAGATCGCCCTGGACAAGATTGAGGGCATGGACGCCCTGTCAGAGCACTTTGCCGGCCCGACGGCCGTCGCATTCAGCGATGACCCGTCCAAGCCAGCGCGCGTCCTCAAGGATTTCCTCGAAGATGAGGACCTGGAGCGCCCGGAACTGAAGGTCGCCTTCATCGAAGGTGAACTGTACGAAGGCCACGAAGCGCTCGAGGAGCTCTCCAAGCTCAAATCGCGCGAAGAGCTTATCGGCGACGTGGTGGGTCTCCTGCTTGGTCCGGCACAAACGATTGCTGGAAGCCTTCAGGGGCCGGCCAGCACACTCGCCGGTGCGATCAAGGCGATTGCGGACGGCGAAGGAGAGGAAGAGTAAGTCTCCGTCGCAACCGCATCCAACATGCGCCTGCCCGCGCGATGCAGCGCTACATTGCATCGTAGCAACAGGGTGGGCGATGGAAGTACCCGTAGCATCTGCATTCGGGATTGAACCCGGATGCGACCTCGCATTCTTTCAACGAATACCTTAAAGTGCGACGCAGTCTCGCGAGCCCGTATGGGCGGAGACGTAGACCGTCGCAGGTCAATAACGACTATGGCAGACATTCAGGAACTGGCAGAACAGCTCGTCAACCTCACCATCAAAGAAGCCAGCGAGTTGGCCGACGTCCTCGAAGAGGAGTACGGCATCAAGCCCGCTTCCGCAGGCGTTGCAGTTGCAGCAGGCGGCGCAGCAGGCGGCGACGGCGCTGGCGGTGGTGAAGAGAAGACCGAGTTCGACGTGATCCTCACGGGCGTCTCCGGCAACAAGATTGCCGTGATTAAGGAGGTCCGTTCGATCACCGGCCTCGGACTCAAAGAAGCGAAAGCTCTCGTCGACGAAGCACCGAGCCCGATCAAGGAAGGTGTCGATCGCGAAGAAGCCGACGAGCTCAAGTCCCAGATCGAAGACGCCGGCGGCGACGTGGAGCTTAAGTAATCCGCCTCAGCCTCCGGTTGTGCCCGGCGCGCCGAACGCGCATTCGAGGGCACACCGATTGCGACGCAACGGGCCGACCTTCCACTTTGGGGGGTTGGCCCGACGCGTATAGGAGGATTGCCTCCGTGCACGAACCGTAACGTCCGTCTCTTTTCGTGAAGTGTCTGTGACGACCATGAAACCGGCGTACGCAGCCGCTATGAGCAGGTTATCGAATAAAATCTGGCATGGGAACATCTGCTAGATCTGAAACAACCCACGGGACGGGGCGTTGGTGCATTGCTAAATAATCTACAAGTCTGACGTGCGGAGTCGGGCTGTCCACTTTGCATTAGAGTCTTCTGGAAGTACGACCAGGGACGGTCGAGGCGAGATACAGTGGCCTCGTGCGTGACCCCCGCAGTCACCGGCGGCGTCCCGATTCCGGATCTCAATGCAGCGAGACCCTTAGCGTATGTCTCAGAGCATATCGCGTCGCGATTCCAAAATGGAAGCGCACACTTCGTATCGCCCGCTGGCATGTAGGCCAGGTCCCTGCCAGAGACTCGGGGCGGACGGAAAGAAGAGCGCCCGGGTGAAGAGGGGAGGCTTCGGTCGAGCGACACATTCGAGCACCATGCTGGCGCGATCGAGTCCGCCGCTTTGGCTCCGGTAACGTACGCTGGCAGCGACGGTTATTGGGTCCTCCGGGATGCTCCCGAACCATCAATCTGGATGGCCGTCACCTCGTCTTGTTACGGCGCTGAGAGTGCGTCGGCATCGAACAGAGGAAAGGCCCACCACGCGATCTCGCTTGTTTTCACCGGCGCAGTCGCTGCAGCCATGGTCGTGTCCCGATTATCTAACGGCTCGAGCAGATAGTATTCATTCTGACGACCTGTCCCCCGCGTACATGATCTGCTCTACAGCTTTCTTTCGCAAGCCGGGAAGTACTTGTGTGCCCCGATGCACCGCTTGGCCCGCTTTACAACCGCCGGGAGCGGTCTAGCACCTAGAAGAGACTTGCCACCCTTTTGCCCACGAGTTTATCGTTGCGCGACTCCCGCTGGTCGCCGATGACGACTCGTTCGGACTGAACGTACAACCACGCTCACACCACAGCTTATGCCCACCCTTCTTAACGGCCAAATTGCAACCACCGGACATTTGGAGGATGCGCCGCCGCGCAAGACGTTTGCGGACATCCCCACGGTGTGGGATTACCCCGACTTTCTGGACGTTCAGATCAGAGCGTACCATGACTTCGTCCAGGACAACGTCCCGCCGGAAGATCGGTCGGACGACGAAGGCCTTCAAGCGGTCTTCCACGAACACTTTCCAATCAAGGACAGTCGCGAGCGCTATACGCTGGAGTTCATCTCGTATGAACTCGATGCGCCGAAGCACACCATTGAGGAGTGCATCGCGCAGGGACTGACCTATTCCGTCCCGCTGAAGGCGACGCTTCGCCTTTCCAGCAAAGAAGAGGACGGGGAAGACGAGGCCATTGAGGCCATCGAGCAGGAAGTGTACCTCGGTACGCTTCCGTATATGACGGAGCGAGGCACGTTCATCGTGAACGGGGCCGAGCGCGTCATCGTCTCCCAGCTCCACCGGAGCCCGGGCGTCTTCTTTAGCAAGGACATTCACTCGAACGGCACGGAGCTCTTCAGCGCTCGTGTCATTCCGTTCCGTGGCTCCTGGATGGAGTTCTCGACGGACGTTCGGGACGTTCTGTGGTCGTACGTCGACCGCAAAAAGAAGGTGCCGGTTACGACGCTTCTCCGCGCTCTCGGCTTCTCCGAGAATGAGGAGATTATCCGCATGTTCGATCTCGCGGATGCCGTTGACATTCCGGACGAAGATACGTTCGAGAAGTACCTCGACCGCGAGCTCGCCACCAGCGTCACGATCGAGAAAACGATCGAGATCGTCGATGAGGATACCGGCGAAGTTGTTGACGAGGAAACCGAGCGGGAAGTGATCCTTCCGGCGGAGCACGAGCTCGAAGAAGGCGACTTTGAGAAGCTCGACGAGCACGGCATCACGCGCGTCTACCTGATCAAGGAAGACGTGGACGATGAGGCGCTCGACAAGTCGACGCTCGTTTCGACGCTCAAGAAGGACCCGACGCATAACGAAGAGGAGGCTCTTCGCGAGATTTACCAGCAGCTGCGAGGGAGCGAGGCACCCGACCTTGATACCGCCCGCAACGCGCTGGAGCGCCTGTTCTTCTCCGATAAGCGGTATGATCTCGGTGAAGTTGGGAGGTACCGCATCAACTCGCGCCTTGAGCTCGATGTCGACCCCGGCACGCAGGTGCTCACGAAGGAAGACATCGTCGGCATTGTGCGCGAACTCGTCAAGCTGCAGAACGGCGAGAGCACGGCGGACGACATTGACCACCTTGGCAACCGTCGCGTCAAGACAGTGGGCGAGCAGCTCGGTTCGCAGTTCTCCCTTGGTCTTGCGCGTATGGCGCGTACCATCAAGGAGCGTATGAATCTGCGGGACGCTGACAAGTTTACTCCGCAGGATCTGGTGAACGCACGGACGATCTCGAGCGTGATCAACACGTTCTTCGGGACGAACCAGCTGAGCCAGTTCATGGACCAGACCAACCCGCTCGCGGAGCTGACGCATAAGCGTCGGATGTCCGCGCTTGGTCCGGGTGGACTGACGCGTGAGCGCGCCGGGTTTGAGGTGCGTGACGTCCACTATACGCACTACGGGCGCCTTTGCCCGATTGAGACGCCGGAGGGACCGAACATTGGTCTGATTTCCTCCTTGTGCGTCCACGGCGTGATCAACGACTTTGGCTTCATCGAGACGCCGTACCGCGTCGTGAAAGATGGTCGGGTCACGGAAGAGGTCGAGTACCTCTCAGCCGAGCAGGAAGACCGGGCCATCATCGCGCAGGCCAACGCGCCAATCGATGAGGACGGTAACTTCCAGACCGACCAGGTCAAGTGCCGTTTCCGAGGTGACTTCCCGATCGTGGAGCCGGACGAGGTCCAGTATATGGATGTCGCGCCGAACCAGATTGTGTCGCCCGCGGCCAGCCTGATCCCATTCATCTCGCACGATGATGCAAACCGTGCGCTGATGGGGGCGAACATGCAGCGTCAGGCCGTTCCGCTCCTTCGCGCCGACAGCCCGATCGTGGGTACCGGCCTCGAGGGGCGTGCAGCCAAAGATTCGCGCGCTGTCGTCGTTGCGGAAGGTCCGGGTGAAGTCAAGTACGTCGATGCTGAGCGCATCGTTGTGCAGTACGACGAAGACCAGGACGAAACCGACCTTACGTTCGGCGAACCGGTTCGCGAGTACAAGCTGACCAAGTTCCGCCGTACGAACCAGGACACGGCGATGAACCAGAAGCCGATTGTTCGCGTCGGTCAGCGTGTCGAAGATGGCACGGTGATGACCGACGGGTTCGGTACCGAGAAAGGCGAGCTCGCGCTCGGTAAGAATGTGCTCTGCGCGTTCATGCCGTGGCACGGGTACAACTTCGAGGATGCCATCGTAATCAGCGAGCGCCTCGTTGCCGATGACGTCTACACCTCGGTTCACGTCGAAGAGTTCGAGCACGAAGTTCGTGACACGAAACGCGGCGAGGAGGAGTTGACTCGCGAGATTCCGAACGTCTCTGAGGAGGCCACGAAAGATCTCGACGAACGCGGCATCATCCGCGTCGGTGCAGAGGTCAATCCGGGTGACATCATCGTCGGTAAGATTACGCCGAAGGGCGAAACCGATCCGACGCCGGAAGAGAAGCTGCTTCGCGCCATCTTTGGTGACAAAGCGGGCGATGTGAAGGATGCCTCACTGAAGGCGAAGCCCGGCATGGACGGTGTCGTGATCGACACGAAACTGTTTAGCCGTCGGCAGCTCGATCCGGCCTCCAAGAAGATGGAGGAGCGGCGCCTCGAAAACATCGAAAACAACCTCGAGCGGGAGCGCGCCGATCTCAACGATCGCTTCTGGGGTAAATTCTTTAAGCTCGTCGGTGACGTCGAGAGCGCTGGCATCGAGGATCGGGACGGAAACGTCATCCTGTCCGAAGGCGCCACGTTCAAAGAAGAAGCCTTCGACCAGGTCGATCCGCAGAGTCTGTCCACCCGCCTCAAGTTCACCGAGGACGAAGACCTTAACGAGCAGATCGCCACGCTGCTGCGCAACTACAAGTCGCGCCGCCGCGACATCGAAGGCAAGGCCAAGCGTGAGAAGCACCAGGTGCAGATGGGCGACGAACTGCCCGCTGGCATCGTTCAGATGGCGAAGGTCTACGTTGCACGTAAGCGGAAAATCTCCGTGGGCGACAAGATGGCCGGACGCCACGGCAACAAGGGTGTCATTGCGAAGGTCGTGCCCCAGGAGGACATGCCGTTCCTCGAAGATGGTACGCCCGTCGACATCTGCCTTAACCCGCTCGGTGTGCCGTCACGTATGAACCTCGGGCAGATCTACGAAACGCTGCTCGGATGGGCTGGTGACCAGCTCGGTGTCAAGTACGCGACGCCGATCTTCGACGGTGCATCCATGGATGACATTGCCGAAGAGCTCGAGAAAGCCGGTCTACCGCGCGACGGTAAGGCCCAGCTTTACAACGGTCGCACCGGTGACCCATTCGACGAGAAAACGACGGTTGGGCACATCTACATGATGAAGCTCAGCCACCTCATCGAAGACAAGATGCACGCCCGGTCGATCGGACCGTACAGCCTCATTACGCAGCAACCGCTGGGTGGTAAGGCGCAGTTCGGTGGTCAGCGTCTCGGTGAGATGGAGGTCTGGGCCCTCTACGCTTATGGAGCGTCGCACACGCTTCAAGAGATGCTCACCTACAAGTCGGACGATGTCTCGGGTCGCTCCCGGGCCTATGAGTCGATCGTTAAAGGCAAGAACATGCCCTCGTCGGGTGTCCCGGAAAGCTTTAACGTCCTCGTCCGCGAGCTGCAGGGGCTCGGCCTCGAAGTCACGCTCGATTGATTGCGGAGTGCTGTGCCGGGTAAGGGAAAGGGGGGCGGCCCCGCCCGATCCCGGCACGGTTCCTCTCTGCGTCAACTCCGCATTCCGAATTTCACATTCCGCAATCGAATATGCCGTACGGAAAAACCAAAGAGATCAACAAGGACTTCAGCCAGATCACCGTCAGCCTGGCGTCTCCGGAAGACATTCTGGAGCGCTCCTACGGTGAGGTGATGAAGCCCGAAACCATCAACTACCGGTCGTTCAAGCCGGAGATGGGTGGACTGTTCTGTGAGAAGATCTTCGGTCCGGTCAAGGACTACGAGTGCCACTGTGGCAAATACAAGCGTATTCGCTACAAGGGCATTATCTGTGACCGCTGTGGCGTCGAGGTGACTCGCAAGGCCGTTCGCCGTGAACGGATGGGTCACATTACGCTGAGTGTACCGGTGGTGCACATCTGGTACTTCAAGACTCTGCCGAACAAGATCGGTCACCTTCTCGGCCTGAAGTCGAAGGACCTGGAGAAGGTCATTTACTACGAGAACTACATCGTCATCCAGTCGGGTACGGCCCAACGACTGGGCGTCAAGAAGAATCAGCTTCTGACGGAGGAGGAGTACTTCAACATCCTCTATCAGATTCGTGAGGACAATAACCGTTTGCCGGACGACGATCCGGACAAGTTCATCGCCATGATTGGTGGTGAGGCGGTCGAAACGATGCTTGAGCGACTGGATCTGGATCGGCTCTCCCAGGAGCTTCGCTTCCAGGTGAAGACGGAAACCAGTCAGCAGCGTAAGGCCAAAGCGCTCAAGCGCATGAACGTCGTGGAGGCGTTCCGTGAAGCGCGCAAGCGCAAGAAGAACCTTCCGGAGTGGATGGTGCTGCGCGTGATTCCGGTTATTCCGCCGGAACTCCGGCCGCTCGTCCCGCTGGACGGTGGACGATTTGCGACGAGTGACCTGAACGATCTATATCGCCGGGTCATCATTCGCAACAATCGTCTGAAGCGCCTGATCGACATCAAGGCGCCGGAGGTGATTCTCCGAAACGAGAAGCGGATGCTGCAGGAGGCCGTCGACTCGCTGTTCGATAACAGTCGGAAGTCGAACTCCGTCCGTGGCTCCTCGAACCGCCCGCTCAAGTCCCTCAGCGACATGCTGAAAGGGAAGCAGGGGCGTTTCCGTCAGAACCTGCTCGGTAAGCGTGTCGACTACTCCGGTCGTTCGGTGATTGTCGTCGGCCCCGAGTTGGAACTCCACCAGTGCGGGATTCCGAAGGAGATGGCGGTCGAGCTGTTCAAGCCGTTTATCATCCGAAGGCTGATCGAGCGTGGCATCGTTAAGACGGTCAAGAGCGCGAAGAAGTACGTCGAGCGCCGAACGGCTGCGGTCTGGGATATCCTGGAGAAGGTGATTCAGGGCCGCCCGGTCATGCTCAACCGTGCGCCGACGCTGCACCGTCTCGGTATTCAGGCGTTCCAGCCGGTACTGACGGAAGGGAAGGCCATCCAGCTTCACCCGCTCGTGTGTACGGCGTTCAACGCTGACTTTGACGGTGACCAGATGGCCGTTCACGTGCCGCTCTCGCACGAGGCATGCCTCGAAGCGACGGTGCTGATGCTGTCGAGCCACAACATCCTCAGCCCGGCCAACGGCGGTCCACTTGCCGTGCCGACGCAGGATATGATCCTCGGCCTCTACTATATCACGAAATCTCGCGACGGACAGAAGGGCGAAGGCATGCGCTTCTCGACCGTCGGAGAGGTGCGACAGGCATTCGACCAGGGGATTGTCCACACGCACGCCAAAATCAAGCTGCGTGATCCGGATGGGTCGGGCGAGATGCTCGATACCACGGTCGGCCGCGTCCTCTTCAACGAAGTGGTGCCGGACGGTGTCGGCTTTGTGAACGAGGTCGTGACCAAGAAGAACTCGCGTCCGATCATTTCGCGCGTTCTCGAGGCCACCGGCTTTAAAGAAACGTCCCGATTCCTCGACGACATCAAGGAGATGGGCTTCGGCCGCTCCACGACGTCGGGCATCACGTTCTCGCTCTCGGACATTATCGTGCCGGACGAGAAGCTTGAGCTTATCGAGGAGGCCAACAAGGAGGTAGATAAGGCCCGCAACAACTACGCGATGGGCTTTATTACCGACAATGAGCGGTATAACCAGGTGATTGACATCTGGACCCAGACGAACAACCGCGTCTCGGAGGTTCTCTTCAACACGCTGAAAGAAGACCACCAGGGCTTCAACGCCATCTTCATGATGGCCGACTCCGGTGCTCGTGGTTCGAAAGAGCAGATCCGACAGCTCGGCGGGATGCGTGGCCTGATGGCCAAGCCGCAGAAGAACCTCGGCGAAGGCGGCGGAGAGATTATCGAGAACCCGATCCTTTCCAACTTCAAGGAGGGCCTCTCCGTGCAGGAGTACTTCATCAGTACGCACGGTGCGCGTAAGGGTCTGGCCGATACGGCGCTCAAGACGGCTGATGCCGGTTACCTGACGCGTCGTCTCGTTGATGTGTCGCAGGATGTGACCATCACGGAGCACGATTGCGGCACGCTCCGCGGCATTAAGGTGTCCGCCCTCAAGGATAACGAGGACGTGGTCCAGCCGCTGTCCGAGCGTATCGTGGGCCGGATGTCGATCCACGATGTGTACGATCCGCAGACGGACGAGATGATTCTCGGCGCCAACGACCTCATTGATGAGGAAGCCGCGCAGCGCATTGCCGAGACGTCGATCGACGAGATCGAGATCCGGTCGGTGCTCACGTGCGAATCCCGCCAGGGTGTTTGCACGCTGTGCTACGGTCGCAACCTCGGAAGTGGGCGCATGGTCGAGGTCGGAGAATCGGTTGGTGTCGTTGCTGCCCAGTCGATTGGTGAGCCGGGTACTCAGCTTACGCTCCGTACCTTCCACATTGGTGGTGCGGCCAGCCGTATCTCGGCCGAGTCGACGATCCAGGCCGGTCAGACGGGTACCATCGAATTCGAGAATCTGCGTCACGTGACGTACGAGGACTCCGATGGACCGAAGGAAATCGTGCTGACCCGACAGGGTGAGATTCGCATCATGGATCCGGACGGATCCGGTCGCGAACTCACCAGCTACGTGGTGCCGTATGGTGCCGAACTGCTGATTCAGGACGGGGCTGAAGTCGAGCAAGGCGATGTTCTTGTCAGCTGGGATCCGTACAACAGCGTGATCCTGACGGAGGTCGACGGAGAGATCCGCTTCAACGACGTCATCGAAGGAACGACGTACCGCGAAGAGACCGACGAGCAGACCGGCCATAAGGAGAAGGTGATCATCGAGAGCCGCGAGCGTACGCTTACGCCGGCGATCATGGTCGAAATGTCGGACGGTGAGGAGCGCGAATACAACATGCCGGTTGGATCGCGCATCCAGGTTGACGACGGCGATCAGGTGCAGGCCGGTGAGGTCATCGCCAAGATTCCGCGTCAGACGGCCAAGACGAGCGATATTACCGGTGGTCTGCCCCGTGTGACCGAGCTCTTCGAAGCTCGCACGCCGAGTGACCTCGCAACCGTATCCGAAATTGACGGTATTGTCAGCTTCGGAGATCGGAAGCGCGGCTCGCAGGAAGTGATCGTCACTAGTCGCGACGACGACATGCAGAAGACCTACATGGTCTCCATGTCCAAGCACCTGCTGGTCCACGAGAACGACTACGTGCAGGCAGGCGACGCCCTCTCCGACGGGCAGATCGCGCCGCACGATATCCTCGCTATTAAAGGTCCGCGCGCTGTGCAAGAGTACCTGCTGAACGAGATTCAGGAGGTGTATCGCCTGCAGGGTGTTGATATCGATGACAAGCACATCGAGGTCGTCATCCGACAGATGATGAAGCGCGTCAACATCACGTCGCCGGGCGACACGCACTTCCTCGAGGAAGACATTGTCGACCGTCACGAACTGGCCGCGGTCAACGACGAGCTGTACGACAAATTCGTCGTCACCGACCCAAGCGAGTCTGGCATCAAGATCGGTGAGGTGATCTCGCGTCGTAAACTGCGGGAGCTCAACTCGGAGCTGAAGCGTGATGATAAGCCGGAAGTGGAGGTCCGCGAAGCCCGCCCCGCCGTGGGTGAGCCGGTGCTCCTCGGTATCACCAAAGCGGCTCTCTCGACCGACTCCTTTGTTTCGGCTGCCTCGTTCCAGGAGACCACGAAGGTTCTCACGAACGCGGCGATCGAGGCGAAGACGGATCCGCTCTACGGTCTGAAGGAAAACGTGATCGTGGGTCACCGTATCCCCGCCGGTACCGGCCAGCGTCGCTACCGCGACATCGTGGTCGGGTCGAAGTCGGAGCTCGAAGAGCTTCAGGCTGCGATCGGTGGAAACGGAGAAGCTGCCGGTGACGGCGCCCCGAGTACCGAAGCCGTCAAGGCATCGTCGAAAGACAACTAAACCCATGGCGTTGACCTTCTCGGTCGCGCTCAGAAGCAAACACACAGCCGTCCCGGTCTCCATCGTGAGGCCGGGACGGTTTTTTTTATTACAACACCCTTTTTGATCGTGGTATCTGTACGCGGTACGTTATCACCAAGATTAGACATGTGTGTGCAGTAATTAGCACGATTATTGAAGAGATAAATTTAGTGGTTTGGAGGCGTTCGTCTCGCGGAAAGCACCGATACCCTGGGCCCGTCTTTGTCTGCCACGTATCCGGACCGCAGGACGCTTTGGTAGGAGACGTACCCATAATCGACGGTAGTCGATGACCGCTCACTCACGTTCGACATCCCCGTAGTCCTTCAAAATTACCTATGAGATCAAGAGTTACGACCGCTTCGACTCTTTTCACATTACTCAGTCTCCTGATAACCTTCGGTTCTGCGGGTTCAGCGCACGCCCAACGCGGGGATGTCGTCGTCGACGATGATGGCGCAGCTTCTGTCGGAAACCCGGTCAACTGCGATGGCAGTGGAACCACCGACGTGTATGCCTCGGTCACGGACGCGGTGAACGCCGTGAATGGCGACGGGAACCTGGAATCGATTTATATTTGCCCGGGCACCTACGGTGCGGATGAGAACGTGTTAATCGAATCGAACCTGACGATTACCGGGGCGGGTGTGGATCTCGTTACCCTGGAATCATCCGCTTCGGATGCCCAGGAAGAAGCAATGACCGTTGCGAGCGGATTCGGCCTCTCCGGGATCGAATTGGGCAACTTCACCATCGTGCATAATAGTTCTGGCATTGCGAATGCCTCCACGATCGTGATTGGAGATGATGTCGATGGCGTTGAAATCGCCGACATCAGACTTCAACGACAGGGAGATCTCAGCAATACGTCGTCTGCCATGCAGTTGAACGGGACAAACATCGAAGTCAAGAACTCCGAGGTCTCTGGAGGTCCCATTGGCTTTTATGGTGACCCGCAGCACAACTACACGATTCAAAATAACACCGTCCGTGGGGCCGGCGATGAAGCGATTTGGATCGTCGACGGCGACAACATCGCCATTGTTGATAATGTGATCGAGGCGACGGCAGACGGAGATGCCGGTGATGACTACATCGGCATCGCCGTGTACAATGCCGAGACGTCCCTGCGGCTCACAGGAAATGATGTTCGGGAAATCACCCGTTCAGCAGTGCTCCTGGGTGCGGGTATTCCTATCGAGAACCCCGTCGACGCTTCGGTGGTGCCGTTGGCAGACGCCGGGCAGATGCGCAGCCTTGTTCTTGCGAATAATACTCTCGGTCCCGTCGCCTTCCTCACGGAGTCCGATGCGTCTACGCTTCGAAGCGAGTCAGGCAACGCCTCCAGCAATGCTACGGGTGTGCATGTTCTCCGCCGGACGATCACCCTTGCGCCATCGACAGGTGGATCGGCCGCTTATGGCAACTCTGCACTTGATGCCGCCTCTAGTGGGGACGTCATACAGCTTACCAATAACGCGACGTACTCTGAGTCTGTCACGCTTGGTAAGAATCTGGGATTCGCCGTTCCCAACGCGGCCGAGATCGACGAAATTACGCTTTCCGACAATGTCGTAGTGACTACCCCGTCAGGTACACTGACCATCGTATCGGCTCTTAACGTTGGTCTGAATACAGAGATTGACGGGAACGCGGTCGTGCTCGAATCTCAGGCGTCGTTGTCTGATGGGGGCCTCCTCTCAGGCCGCCTTCAGGTGACACGGACCGTCGGTTCGGGGCAAAGCTCTTCGTTTGGCAACATCGGGCTGTCGCTAACCTCGAACGGTACCACCGGGCCGGGGGAGGTTACGGTAACACGCATTGACGGAGAGCCGGTCACGGATGGCGTCGGCTCCATTAATCGTTTATACGATGTGACCGCGGCGACGAACACCGGCCTCAATCTCGACGTTGACGTGGAATACGATGATGGATCGAACGGTGGGGATGATGAGCTGTCGACAGCATCCGTCAACGATGCAAGTCTGCTCGGCCTTTTTCACTCAGCAGACGGTGGACAGACCTGGCTGGAGGAGCCAGGTGTCTCCAGAGATCTTGCGAACAACACGTTCTCGGTTTCTGGGCTGTCGGCTCTTGGGCGTTATACACTGGCAGAAGCCGGTGGTGCACTTCCCGTCGAGTTAGCATCGTTTTCGGCGCATCTGGAAGGCCAGGACGTTGTTCTTACGTGGGCGACCACGTCCGAGACGAACAACGCGGGATTCCGAGTACAGCAAAAATCAGCCGGTGCGTTTGACGATGTTGGATTTGTTGATGGTGTCGTCAACTCGGTGGACAAACGAACGTACGTCTATCGGGTGAATGACCTGGACGTGGGACCGCATACGTTTCGGCTGGAACAGGTTGATCTTGATGGTAGCACTTCGTTGAGCGATGAGGTGACGGTCTCGGTTGGTCTGAAAGGGGCGTACGAGGTGTCGCCGGTGTCTCCGAATCCCGTATCCGATCGGGCGGAATTCAAGGTTGCTGTCAAGTCGCAACAGCGTGTTGTCGTCGAGCTGTTCGATGCGCTCGGTCGACGCGTACGCACCCTTTATGACGGGGAAATGCGTCCAGGAACGGCTCATCCCGTCACGGTTCAGCGTGCCTCACTTACGAGTGGTCATTACTTCATCCGAGTTCAGGGAGAAGGATTCGCTACCACTCGCAGGATGGTGATCGTGCAGTAACGTGGACGCGCTGGCATTCCGAACCGCCTGAAAGACGAGAAGGGGCGCGTTTTTTACGACAGCGTCCCTTCTGGTGTGTCAGCGAGTATCGATCATATGTGTGCGCAGCGCCCTAATACTGAATCCAAATGACGCTGTACGGATACCGTGTCTCGGCCGCTGGGGATGGTGCCTTGTAGTAGGTCGAGGGGAAGGAGATCAGGTATGCAAACAGAAGCGCCCCGGCTCGTCATGAGCGGGGCGCTTTGTCTGTAAAATAGCGGCGTGTCGTTAGAAATCCCCGGACTCGATCTCAGGAAGAATGCGATTTAGTCTCGGGGGTGCTAGTTTCACATAACTACGGGTATCGGTATACTGCCTTACGGTGAGGACATCTGTTGAAGAAGCCGATCAAAGCTCAAAAGCACATTAACCGCATCTCCGAACTCGCGACCCGTAAGCGCGACATACTCATCAGGTCCTGCTTCTTCCAGTGCAATACCCAGTGCGTTTCTCAGCGACCAGAATATATCCGTGGGGTACGTAATCGTCACTGAGTCAGTTGTGTCCACTTGCTTTAGACGTTCTAGTAGAGCACGTGCCTCTGTCTCCGTGAGGTTCGTATGAGACTGGTAACTCGGTACCCCAATTCCATTGATGCACTCGATGAGACCACGCCGAATGGTTGTGAACTCGTAAGGTGTCATGGAGAGGGTTGCCTCGCATCTGCCGGACCGATCTACTCGTACTATATCCATAGCTAACTATTACTTCCACTCATGGTTACAATAGTCTCGTTCGTTCCTGGGCGAGAACGCAGTCCCTCCGACGCTGCTTGAGGGTCGGTAAATTACAATTGTGCCACGGACACCGTGATAATCACTCCAAAGGGCGTAGCCTGGATGCGTATTAGAGTAGGCAGTGTTTGAAAACTCGAGTGTCCGGAAGCAGCGCCGGATAAACGCTAGTTTGACCATCGTCAGATAGCACCGGGCGTACTTCTCGTACCGGGTCGCCAGCCGACGACATTCCTTCAGCCAGCCGATCAACCGTTCAATCACATTCCGTTTTGCATAAACCGCGTTGTCACATACCGGAGGTCGTCCTCTGCGGCGACGCTTCCGCCCCGTCCCGACGCGGCGTTCGGGAATCATCGCCCGAATCCCTCGCCGTCGCAGGTACCGGCGAACGTTTCGCGCATCGTAGCTTCGATCGGCCACCAGTACGTTGGGCCCCGTGCGAGGTCGACCCGGCCCTTGGTGTGGAACGCGCACGGCGTCCATCAGCGGCTCCAGTTGAGTCACGTCGTGGCGCTGGCCCGCTGAAAGACAGGCCGCGAGCGGCACGCCTCCGGCATCGCAAACCACGTGAATCTTAGTGGTCAAACCGCCCCGGGAGCGTCCGAGGGCCTGATCCGGGGACGCGCCGAGCCCCCTTTTTTCACCGGCGCCCCTGCAGCGGCTCGGCTGGCGCGAACGCTGGTCGAATCGATCATCCACGTCGCGTAGTCAATAAGACCCCGTTGGTCGAGTTCAGCCTGAAGCCGTTTTAGAATACGATCAAACAGGCCGCTTGCTTCCCAGCGGCGAAAGCGCGAGTAGACGGTTTGCCACCCGCCGTAGCGTTCAGGCATGTCGCGACAAGCCGCGCCGGAGCAGAGAATCCACAGGATGCCGTTGAGCACCCGACGGTCACTGAGGCGAGGCCGGCCCATGATCTGCTCGGGAAACAGGTCTTCGATCCGTTCCCACTGCACGTCTGTCAGCTCGTAGCGGTGCATCGGACAAGAAACGTTAGTGGTTGCAATCTCAAGGAGCGGTCGTCAAGATACTCACTGCCGGACTTTTCAAACAGAGCTTAGAACTTACCGGTCTCAATCTCGGCCAGAATACGGCTGAATTCGGCGAGCACGTTCTCCGCAACCTGATACTTCTGACCGGAACGGTAGAGGTACTCTTTCTCACCAAGCTCCTTCAGCGTCAGTTCTAGACAGTTTCGAACCGTCCTAAACTCGTCAAGGCTAAGGGTGATCTCGCCATCCGCCTCTGTGTTCTCGAAGGACTCTTCAAACTGTCTAAGGCGTCCATGAAGTGCTTTTGCATCTTCTCTAGACATCCCAAGTTGCTTTTTTCGATCTTCAACCGCAAAACCCATCGAGGCCTCCAAAACTCCGTTACGGGCTGCACGCCTCTCGATTCTGTTCAACGCAAGAGTTGCAAATCGCTCTCCTGATGAGTTTCTGTCTGATTTGATGTGTCTCATGAGTTTCAGTTACTGTAGTTTGTTCTCCATCTTCCTTCGTTGAAATACTCGTACCCGTCATCGGGCGAAAAGACGGTCCCTCCGCCAGACCCCGGTCGCCAGATCACGATGGTGCCACGCGAGCCATAATCATGACTCCAGAACCCAATCCCGTAGTTGTTCGGTGTCGTATCGATCCTCACTTCGTCTGGATTGCGAATGATATCTTCGGTCATCGCTCTGAAGTCAGCGCGTGTGGGTCCGTCTGGATACTCATCTGGATTCTGACCGTGGTTCTCCCATGCGTGATCAACAACGACATCTACCGCATGTTTGACCTCTTCGTTGGAGCCGAGTAGCGCGGTACCCATATCCTCTGTCGGATATGTAGGAACGCACAGTGCGCATGGCAAAGTCTGACCCGGGCCTGGTTCAGTCCCGCTACCACTACCGCCACCGCCGCCACCACCGCCGGTGTATCCATCTGAGGGCCAGCCGCCGCCTGCCCCCCCACCACCAAAGTCGCCACCTCCGACGGAGCCTCCATCGGATGCGCCACTTCCAGAGCCACCGCCACCGGAGCCGTCCTCTGCATCAGACTCACATACAACCGTCTTGTATACTTGCCCTTCATGGATGATTATCTCCGTATAGGTCCGGTCACACTTTGGGAAGGAGCCTCGGGCGACCCTGAATTTGCCACGCTCTAACGCGGTAGAGTCGAGAGGAACATTGGGTGCTACCGTCTTGTGAACCGCGGCTATTGACGCAGTGTTTGAAGGAATCCGCCCGTGGAATACACGGTCAATCACACCTGCATCTGTCTTTCGAAAGTACGAGTAGGTCGTTCGCCTCTGACTTTTTGTCTGTACAGACTCGGAAAAGGACAGGGAAAAGCTCCGATACCGATAACTTGCACCGTTTTTCGCCGTGTCCGTCGCAACCCGATGGCTTGCGAAGGCTAACGAACGATCTACAAGCGCGGATGCAGATTTCTGCTTGTACCAGTCTGAGTTGTGAAATCCTACATCATCAAGTTGTTGATACGCGACCTCAAGGGGGGCTACGTCATCTTGGGCAGTCTTGACGCCGGTGGCGTCACAGGCGCCGAGAAAAAATGCCAAAAATAGAACTGCAATGATTTTGTATATATTCATTATACCAGATTTGTGTGTTTTAGAGTTATTATATTTGTAATCATATAAATAAACTTATTGATGTTTGCAAATAATGTTTAATGCACGTAAAAAATTAACGCAGCCTTGATTTAATAAGTTGTAAGTCGATACGCCTATTCCATGAATATACACCACCTGCTCGGTAACGCATTGTGCATTGTAGTTGGCCTCTCCGTCCTCACCGGATGGGCGGTACTGGGGGACGTTCTGCGTCGCGCCGGCGTTCAGGCGACGAATGTGCGGCGTGTGGTGCACATGCTTGTTGGACTCACCGTGGCAGCGGCGCCGCTCGTGCTCGGCACGCCACGTGTGCTGTATGTCCTGGCGATTGTATTTATCGCCGTGAACAGTGTAGCCTGGGCACGCGGATGGTTGCCGGGCATGCACGAAGCGAGACCGTCGAGTCTGGGAACGGTGTTGTTTCCTCTATCAGTGATCCCAGCGGTCGGACTCACGTGGATGGTGGATCCGGTTCGCATCCCGGCATTTCAGATTGCGTACCTGGTCCTCGCTATCGCCGATCCCGTCGCTGCTTGGCGTGGGACAGAGGCCGGAGACAAGTCGCCGGCGGGCAGCCTTACCTTCGGGCTGACGGCGCTCGGGCTGACCGTAGTATCAATCCTCATCCTGGTGGAGACGCAATCCTTCGGGGTGGCTCTCACCGGGGCGATCGCCGTTGCGGCAGCGACGACTGCTGCCGAAGCGATTGGGCGAGACGGATGGGACAATCTATTCATCGTTCTGGCCGGTATTGGTGCGATGATTCCCTGGTTGGATGCTCCCGCATCTCCGATCGTGATGTACGCGGTTCTCTCCGGTGTTGTCTTCGCTGGACTTGCGTACGCGCTGCGTGCCTTAACGTGGGACGGTGCTATTGCCGGGGGGCTTCTTGCAGCATCGTTTGTTGCCTGGGTGGATCCGATATGGGCGATTCCGGCCGTCGTTTTCTTCGTTGGATCCAGTGCGTTGTCGCTCTTCGGGCGATCGCGAAAGGCCGAAACCCGGAAGCGAGTCGAGAAGGTTGGCGCGCGCGATTCCGCGCAGGTCGCCGCGAATGGCGGCGTCGGTTGGCTGATGCTCGGTCTGTCTCTGGCGATATCGGACCCGCTCGTTCTGTACGGCATGCTCGGTGCGTTCGCTGCCGCGGCTGCGGACACATGGGCGACTGAACTCGGAAGCTTGTCTCGACACCGGCCGATCTCGCTCCGTACGTGGACGCGGGTTCCGCGGGGAGCGAGCGGTGCCGTCTCCCCGACGGGCACGGTCGCCTCTGCGCTTGGGGCAGCAACCGTCGCTTTGAGTGCCTGGGCGATCGGTCTCGGTGGCATCGGCACAACGGTGGCCGTGATCGTCGCTGGTATTGCCGGGTCCTGGACAGACAGCCTGGTCGGAGCAACCCTTCAGGCAAATTACCGTAATCCGATGACGGGAGAATGGACGGAGCGGCGCCCCGCGAACGTGACCCAACCCATACACGGCTATACCCTGATCAACAACGATGTGGTGAACGCGATCGGGACGGCAACCGGCGCGTGCGTCGCGATTCTGCTCATTGAACTCGTTGTGCGCGGACTGGCATAAGCCGGATCATATTCGCACGTCGGGAGATGGATTCGGCGTGCGATGGTAGACAAATATGCGACAATGACGATGAACGCGGCTGCTAAACCGTTCTGATATTTGTATTGAGGCGCAATTGACCGCAATTTTGGACAAATACGCTTGTGTGCCACCGGGCTGAACTGTTTCTTAATACACATCTGAATGGCCCTTTCCCGACTTGCCTCATTTTATGGACTGGTTTAAAAAACTCCACTGGCAGATCATCATTGGCCTCGTCCTGGGCCTCATTTATGGTATTTATGCCGCATCGGCGGGGTTAGGGCAATTCACGACAGACTGGATCGCTCCGTTCGGGACGGTCTTTCTCAATCTGCTGAAATTTATCGCGGTGCCGCTGATTCTGGCGTCACTCGTGATGGGCGTCACCTCCCTCTCAGATACCTCAAAGCTGTCAAGGATTGGAGGGAAGACAATCGCCTTCTATGTCGGCACGACGGTCATCGCCCTCGTTGTCGGCTTGTTTCTCGTTAACATGGTTGAGCCGGGAGCATACGTCCCGGTCGAAGTACAGGAGGCGTTGACGGAGACGTACGGCGGAGACGCCCAGCAGCGACAGGAATTCGCACAGCAGGCCAAAGAGCGAGGCCCGCTCCAGCCGCTTGTGGACATGGTGCCGACGAACTTTTTCGCGTCGGCCAGCGACAATGGTAGCATGCTGCAGATCGTTTTCGTGGCCATCCTGTTGGGCCTCGCATTGCTCCAGATTCCCAAGGACAAGGCCCAACCGCTCATCAATTTTTTCGATGGGTTAAACTCGGTCGTCATTCGGATTGTGGAGATCACAATGCTTATGGCGCCGATCGGTGTATTCGGCTTGATGGCCGACGCCATTACAAGTATCGCGGGAGACAATCCCGATCAGGTCATCGATGTCGTCCAGGCGCTCGGTGTATACTGTCTCACGGTGGTGGCCGGGCTTGCCGTGATGGTCTTTATCGTCTACCCGACATTATTAAAGCTGTTTACGAAAAAGTCGGTGGTCGACTTCTTCCGGGGGATCGCGCCGGCACAGCTGGTCGCCTTCTCCACGTCGTCCAGTGGCGCTACTCTGCCGGTGACCATGGAGGTGGCGGAAAAGAATCTAGGTGTGTCGGAGGAGGTGTCGTCCTTCGTCCTTCCTCTCGGGGCCACCATTAACATGGACGGGACGGCGCTTTATCAGGCCGTTGCCGCGGTGTTCATTGCGCAGGTCCTTGGAATTGATTTGACGATCCTGCAGCAGGCCAACATTGTCTTTATCGCGGTCCTGGCGTCCATCGGAACAGCCGCGGTCCCGAGCGCGGGAATCGTCATGCTCGTCGTGATCCTTGAGTCGGTCGGCGTACCCAGTGCGGGTATCGCGCTGATCCTCGGTGTGGATCGCCCGCTGGATATGCTCCGCACGACCAACAACATCACGGGCGACACGATGGTCGCGTCCGTGATTGCCGCCAGCGAGGGCGAACTCGGTCCGGCCGACGGCGACGGAATTGCTGTTGGCGATCCGTCTGTCATGGTCGAGCAAGGCGCCGCGCAGAACTAGACGACGCGTTGATGGCTGTTCGCTTTCGTAGAGAAGATCGCCGGGCGACCCGGGCGAGAACCGTGCAATCCCCCCGCGGGACGTGCGTCCTTCTCGTCTGGGTCGTTCTCTATCTTGCATGTACGCCTCCAGCATCAGCCGTTGCGACGGACACAACGCAGGCAATGCGTCCGCTTGGCGTCTCCACAGATCGTTCAGCAGCACTCGTGGATGTGTCACGCCGTCTGATCTTCGACTACCGGCTGGTCGCGGCGGAAGATACGCTGGCCCTTCTGAGGCAGCGTGTGGACGGCGAGATGGCGGCCGAGCACGGTCAGTTGTGGGTAGAGATGCTCCGGTGCTTCGTCACGGAAGATCCAGCTGCATTCGAGCGATTCGACACGGCGTCAACAACACTCGAGACGGCGGTCGAATCGCACGAGGAACGCTGGGGCCGAGACCGGTGGACCCGTCACGTCGAGGCCGAACGCCGATGGATGGACGCGGTCATTGCCGGCCGACAGGGGAATTACCTCTCGGCTGCATGGAAGGCACGCTCCGCTCGCTCTCGATCGGCAGACCTCGAATCCGACTTCCCATCGTTCGAGGATCCGCTTCTGAGTCTCAGTCTTGCACGCGTCGCCGTCGCATCCGTCCCGCGAACGTTTCGCTTTCTGCTGCGCATTCTGGGCTTTCGCGGAGATACGGATGCAGGTCTCGAGCAAATGGAGCGTGTCGCGTCGCAGAGCAGAACCAATCGCTATCCTGCACGGGTATCTCGGGCCATCATCGATCTCGCCCTCTTCAATGAACGGGAAGCCACCACACGGAAACTGCGTTCCCTTCTCGAGGACACGCCAAACAGTCTCCTGTCGTCTTACCTGCTCACGTTCGCTCTGATTGAAGGGCGGCAGGTGGAGGAGGCAGACGCTGTGCTTGAACGGGCTCACGACCTGATGTCGCGCCGCGGGTATTCGCGGTTGGACTACCTCGACTATTTTCGCGGGTACATCCAGTTCGTGCAGGGAGACTTCGACGCAGCACAGGGGGCATTCGCGGAGTATCTGGCACGCCATCCCGGGAATGCGCTGCGGGCTCAGGCAATGCTCTATCGTGGCCTGGCGACGGAGATGACGGCGGGATGGGCGGAAGCAGCGTCGGTATACGCCGATGTCGAAGCATTCCGTGATTTTGACACAGACCGATGGGCGATGCGCTGGGCACAGCAGCGCGCGGAGCAACCCATGTCGGCAGGAGACCGAGAGCTGCTCCTGGCCCGTACAGCGTTTGATGCCGGCAGATACGATGAGGCCGAACGTCGTGCAACCTCTGTGTGGAACGGTGAGGTTGACATGGAAAATCAGGATGACCGCGCGGAAGCCGCCTACCGCCTCGGTCGCGTGTACGACATACGCGGCGAAGACGCTATGGCCGTAACGTTTTACGATCGAGCTGTCGACATTCGTGGAGACGCACGGTCGAAGTGGGCACCGCACGCACTGTACTATGCCGGCCGGATTTTCTTGGACCGCGAAAATCGCACGGCCGCGAGGCATCGTCTGGAGCGTGCGATCGACTGGCCCACGCCATACGACTTCTCAGACGGTTTGGAGCAGATGGCGTCGCGAGCGCTGGATCGGTTGGAATCCGGGGCATAACCGTTCGCTACGGCGCTGGACCTGTCGCGTCCAGCCTCCGCGTGGGATTGCGTTCTAATACAGCGGACCTAGAACCTGGCGCGGATCGGGATAGGTGTTGAGTGCGGCGTCTCGGTCCATGGGTGCAACAACGCCGGGCATGTCGCCATCGACCGGTTCTTTCCGGGAAAGCTGAAAATGAAGGTGGGGCGGCCAGCCGCCGTTCTCGTTCTCCTCGCCAAACCAGCCGATCACATCGCCGGACTCTACGGGCATGGCGGGACGGACGTGTTCGAGCGTCTCCTTCGACAGATGGCCATGAAGCGCCCAGAGCGTGGCCCCGTTGACCTCGTGTTCGGTAATGACAGTGGGTCCGTAGTTGCGGGGAGAGTTGTGGTGTTCTACCGCGTAGACATGTCCAGGTGCGAATGCATGTACGGGCGTTCCTGCAGGTCCCCAGATGTCGATGCCGATGTGAATGCAACGGGCCTCGTCGTATAGATCGGCGTTGTTATACATCGTCTGCACACGCCGCTCGTCGTACCGACCGATTCCCCAGCCCTGACGGTTGATCTCGTCCGGGTCAAATGCTTCTGTAAAGTCGAATACGGGTAAAGGCTCCGGATGATGAACAACCGGGTGAAACGTTGAGCAGGGCTGTTTCGTCATGTGGTCGAGATCGAAATGAGGAGGACGTGACCGAACGGCGCACCTCGCGTCAGGATTTCCGGACAAATGAAGGGGGAGATGGAAACGGCGACATCCGTAGCACAGCCTGAAAATCGAGCAATGGTGTGCGGCGCCGAACCCGAAGACGCCTGCTTGAATTGCGGTGTCGAAAGGGTGGGGCGGTTCTGTCCGGCGTGCGGTCAACGGTACGTGGACGAGCCGATGACGCTCCGCTCGCTTCTCCGTGCCTTCTCATCCCGCGTGTTCGACCTCGACCAGGGGCTCCTGTATACGATACGTCGCCTGGCCATCGACCCGGGCGGTGTGTCGCGCGAGTACGTGAAAGGACGCCAGAAACCATACGTTCACCCGTTGGCCCTTCTTGTCGTGGCGTCTGCTGGAATTATGGGGATCGTCGGGATAACCGAGTCCACAACGCGATCGATTCTCATGCAGGTTGGTGCCGACGCGCTCTTTCGAGACAACGAAGCCGTACTGACCTGGATGTACGGAATGTTGGAGGCTTACGTCACTCTTTTGTTCATCGCATCCGCTATCCCGATCGCGTATGCTTTTTATCGGGCGTTTCGACGCATCGCAACGTATACGTTCACGGAGACGCTCGTAATGGTCCTCTACGCAACGGCTCAGGCAACGCTCTATACGGCTGTCTGTCAGTTCGTCGTACTGCTTTATCCTACGCTAGCCGGACTTCTCTTTGCCCAGGCGTCCTCCCTTCTTCTTTTTCCCGTACTCGCACACGCATCCTACGGGTTTTATCGACGAGAGAAACACGACGTCCTCATTGGTCTTTTCGCCTCGCTCGTTGCGTACGTCGTGCCCGTCGCGGTCGTCGGAGCGATTGCTTTTGCCGTTGGAACCATGATGCCCTGACGAGTCGGCGCTACGTGTTTCGAGGTGGCAGGTGGACATTGAGCGCGGACGGGACGATATCAATGGTTGCGGGTAAGCAGCCCACGCTCTCACCGTCGAGTTCAAGGAAGACAGGGGAGGATTGCTGCGGGAGAAGAGTGACGGAGCGAACACGGGTGGAGTGGATGTACGGGAGATCGGAATGATGGCCCGCGTAGATGTTGCGCACGTCGCGCAGGAGGCGTCGAAAGGGCACGTCGTCGAGGATCACCACGTCCAGGCATCCATCGTCCAGGGCCGCAGACGGGGCGATCTGCAGGCCTCCAGCGAAGTAGCGAGCGTTTGCTACGGCAATATTGCGAATCCGGTGCACACCGAGGTCTCGTCCATCGGCCACGATGCGAACGTCGTCGTGGTCATATGTCTGGAGACACCGGATGATCGTCGCGAAGTAGGAGAGGGGGCCGTGAACCAGGTTCGAGCGTGAGGCTTGCAGGTTGCGCACAACAATCCCCCCCAAACCTGCCGAGGCGATGTTGACCGCATATCTAGCTTCACGCCGCCCGTCCATCGTCGTGTATGATACGCGCATGACGTCGATCGCGCACCGCTCCATCCCGGTTCCTACATCTTTTTCGTCACCGCATTTTCGGAGCGTGCGAACGAAGTCTGATCCGGTTCCGCCGCCGAGCGGGAGAAGGGTTGCATCCGGCGCGATGCGTCCCTCCTCATCGAAAAAGCCGTTCACTACCTCATTCAAGGTGCCGTCGCCTCCGACAACGACGATCAGGCGTGCCCCGTTACGGAGTGCATACCGGGTGAGTGCTGTTGCGTCTCCGGGCCCCCGTGTCCACGAAATAAGTGCAGGACCCCGACCGAGTTGACGCACGATATGCTGGAAGCGTCGGCGCTCGTTTCGAGACCCGGCGACCGGATTAGCGATGACGTGTGTGGGGGTGAGCACGCGGGCGTGGTTCAGGAAGTAGCCGTCGGATTCGTCGTATTTGCCTCGCTCGAAAGAGGCGTTCGGTCGGCATGCTCAGCGACGTACGACAGGAAGTTGTCGAAGACCTTCTTCACATCCTGCGCAGCCTGTACGTTTTCATTTGTGCAGCTATCGAGAGCTTGTTGGACGGTCGACATCGGCAGGTCTTTTGACTCGATCATCGACTCTGCCGTCCGCAGATCGTACTCCGGGTGGAATTGCGTGGTGAAGACGGATCCGTGACGAAACGACTGAATACTCGCGTCATTTTTCGCCAGAACGGTCGCCTCCGCCGGCATTTCGACGACGTGATCCGAGTGCGTCGCAAACACGGTGCAGGGGGAGTCGACGCCTTCGAAAAACCGGTCGTCGTGCAGGAGGTCGACGGTTGTGTAGCCGAGCTCGTATTCACCGCCCTCAACGCGTCCGCCCAGGACTTCGGCCAGAAGCTGGTGTCCCCAGCAAACACCGAGAATCGGCAGGTCGGCAGCAACAGCGCTCCGGACCCACGTCGAGAGATGCGCGATCCATTCTTCGTCATGATACACGGAGGACTGTGATCCGGTAATCACGGCGGCGTCGAATGGTCTACGGATGCCGGCCTGACGGAGCGCGTCTTCATCCTTGAGTGGGGGAGGGACGTCGCCTTCGTTGACGTCGAAGACCGTCAGGGTCGCGCTAAGTTCGCGTTCGAAGTTGCGCTTGGCATACGGCGTTCCGAGCGACGCATCGAGGAGGGCGATGTGGAGCATCCGTGTGGGTTGATTTCCAGAAGAGCGTTGGTGTTCATTCGGACAGATGCCGATATTCTCCGTTCCGGTAGACACGCCCATCCAAACGAAATCGTCAGACGGCGGACGTGATTGCGCACGCCGAGCGCGAGCAAACCGTCTCGACGTTAGAACCGCACGCGCAAACCGAGCTGGTTGCTTCCGACGATTGGGTCGTACGACACGGACCCGTCCTTCGCAGGTTTGTTATCGGAAACGGTTCGCCCAATCAGGTATCCGAGTGCGCCCCCGAGGACGACATCGGAAAGCCAGTGGTTGCCGCTGCGAATGCGTTGCACACCGACGGATGTTGCGACCCCGTACGCTGGAATCTGGACCCACCAGTGGTCATAATCATGGGCAATGACGGAGGCGATGGCGAACGCACGCGATGTGTGACCGGATGGCATGGACTTCGTCGCGTGAGCACTGCCGAATTTGGCGACGTTCAACTCCCATGGACTGCTGTCTGCGTAGGGGCGTGTGCGTCCGGCCAGACCTTTAAACAGCCCCGTCGTCACCTTCGTGAGCGCGAGCGCCTCCACGAGGTTGAAGGAGGTCCGTGTAAACTGCTTCTC
The DNA here is from genome assembly GCF_002554795.1 of Longibacter salinarum. Classification (NCBI taxonomy): domain Bacteria; kingdom Pseudomonadati; phylum Rhodothermota; class Rhodothermia; order Rhodothermales; family Salisaetaceae; genus Longibacter; species Longibacter salinarum. The sequence continues at coordinate 32,870 of NZ_PDEQ01000001.1, forward strand.
CTGCAGCGCGATTCCGGTGACGGCGAACGTACCGATGGCACCGAGAACGAAGCGATCAGGACCAATTTGATCGTACAGACGCCCCGGTGCCGACGCCGGTGTGGCAACCGATGACAGCGTTGTTTCTGTCTCCGACGGGACACGTCGTGCCGCCGGTCGATCCAGGCCGGCCATGATGCCGACGACGAGACCCGATGCGCCGATCACTTGCAGCGTCTGATCGCGATCGAGCGAAAATGGGGCGCGAACGATGGAGAAAACGTCCTGTTGCACGTTTCGCCAGGACGGTATCCACCGATCCGTATGACTCGATGATTGGGAGGTGGACAACGAACTGAGGGCGCCGCTCAATGAAGTTGAAAACGGCTGCGATCGAATCGCGCCTCGGGAGGAAAATGATGTCGTCGGACTCCGGCGATTGAATCCCTCGCTCCGAGTTGTCGAGGCGTCGAGATCGTTCAACCGCGCTTCTCCGACTGTTATTTCACCCCGAAGTTGCGCGCATGCGTCCTTCGGTGCTGACCCTGCACAGATCAACAGCATCGCCAGCATGCAAAGGAGGCAGGTCTGCGGAGCCGAACCGTGTCTGACCGAGAGGTTACAGACATACTGGATATAGGGGCACTTCGACTGTGACGGGACCAAGGTGCTGCGACATTTTCGGGAGGATGGTCGGACGACAGGTATGTAACATACAAAGCCATTACCGTACCTGTCCACCGTCTCTTCACAAAAAATGTTAATCTACGGGATTTTTAACCGTTCGCTTTTCATCCGGTCTACTCTTCGCCGTTGATCGCAGCGTCGATCGATGTTATCAGACGCCGTTTCTGCGACTCTGATCTAGATCGATCCCGTCAAGCGAATATTATCCGGTCCGACGAGGTGTTGAGCTCCCTTCATGAACTCAGACGTTGGCTCGATCACGAAAGAGCGACTGCGCAGACGTTCTGGGCCGGATAGTTCGGGCGCCTTGAGGTCGAAGTAGAGTTTGCAGTGTCCGCGGTTGTTTTCGCAAAGAGACTTCAGTTCCAGAACTTCTTCCGGTACGAGGGTTTCCGCATCGACCGTCAGGATGACCTCCTCGACCTTCTGCTCCCGGACTTTCCACATCGGGACGATGTCTTTCACGAGCACCTTGACCTGCCCGCCGCGCATCTCGACGTTCCCCTTGACGAGCACGACCTCATCGACCTCGAGGTATTGACCGGCCCGGTCCAGAACGGTGGAGAAGCATACAAGCTCGCCTTGACCGGAAAAATCTTCAATCGTACCGAAGGCGATCGGCTTGCCCGACCGCGTCGTGTGGCGATTAATCTCGGTCACGATGCCGCAGAACGTCCGGACGGGACCTCGGTCGCGCCCGTACTGATCCTCGTCGCCGGTGTGGTTCTCGATTAGCTTCTCGATGGCGTCGGTGTTGCCGAACTGAGCTGAGGCAAACGCATCGACTTCTGCACGGTATTCGTCAAGCGGGTGGCCGGAGACGTAGAAGCCGAGCACATCATGCTCCTTCTTGAGTTTTGTGCCGGTAGCCCAGGGCTCCAGATCCGGGTTGAGCTTCGGTTCCATCGCGCTGGAGCCGATCTCGCCCCCACCGAAGAGCGAATTCTGCCCTCTCATCCGGTCGGTCTGAACCTTTTGCCCGTAGCGGACCGCGTCGTCGACGGCATCGGCGAGTTGGGCGCGATGCCCCTCCAGATCGTCGAGCGCTCCCGCGTCAGCGAGTGCTTCGAGCGTTCGCTTTCCAACCACAGAAAGGTCGAGATTTTTCGCCATCGAGAAGACGGTTTCGAAGGGGCCGTGTTCGTTTCTCGACTCGATGATTGATTCGATGGCGTTCACGCCGGCGCCTTTGACGGCGCCCATGCCGAAGCGAATCTTGTTGTCCCGGGCGTCGAACTTGGTCTGGCTGTGATTGATGGAAGGAGGGAGAACCTCGATACCCATGCGGCGCGCCTCCTCAAGCACAACGCTCAGCTTGTCTGTGTTGCCCATGTCGTTCGTCATCGCCGCCGCGAGGAATTCGGCGGGGAAGTGGGCTTTCAAAAAGGCCGTCTGGTAGGCGACGATCGAGTAGGCGGCCGCGTGTGATTTGTTGAATCCGTAGCCCGAGAACTTCGCCATAAGCTCCCAGACGTATTCGATCGTTTCGTCGTCCACGTCCTGCGCTTTCGCGCCCTCGACGAATTCCCCCTTCATCTTGTTGACCACCTTCGCCTTCTTCTTACCCATGCCGCGACGAAGGATGTCAGCTTTCCCGAGCGAGAACCCGCCCATTTCCTGGGCGATCTGCATCACCTGCTCCTGGTAGACCGGGATGCCGTACGTCGGCTTCAGGATGTCCTCCAGCATCGGGTGCGGGTACTCGACCTCTTCACGCTCGTGCTTCCGGTCAATGTACGTCGGGATGTTTTCCATCGGCCCCGGACGGTACAGCGCGTTCATCGCGATGAGGTCGTTCAGCTCTGTCGGCTTCAGCTTCCGCATCCACTCACGCATGCCGGTCGATTCAAACTGGAAGATCGACACGGTATCGCCGCGCTGGAAGAGCTTGTACGTCTCCTCGTCGTCGAGCGGGATCTCGTCGAGATCGATCTCAACGTCGTAGTTGCGCTCGATCAGTTCGATCGCATCGTTGATGACCGTGAGCGTCTTGAGCCCGAGGAAGTCCATCTTCAGCAGGCCAAAGTCCTCGACCCAGTCGCCGTCATACTGCGTGGTGACGACCTTCTCGCCCTTCGACTTGGACACGGAGACCGGAACGTAGTCGCTCACTTCGCCCGGCGCGATGATCACGCCAGCGGCGTGCACGCCCGTATGGCGCACGGAGCCTTCCAGCACCTCCGCGTAGTTCATCATTTTACGGACGGACGGGTCGTCTGCGTCCTTTAGGGCCCGAAAGTCGGGGTTTTCCTCAAAGGCCGACTCCAGGCTGACGCCCGGCCCCTCCGGGATCATCTTCGCAATCTCGTCAGCGCGATCCAGGGACACGTCGAGCACTCTCGAGACGTCCCGGACGACGGTTTTCGCCCCCATCGTCCCGAAGGTGATGATCTGGCACACATTCTCCCGTCCGTATTTTTTGACGACGTAGTCGATCACCTTGGACCGGCCCCTGTCGTCAAAGTCGATGTCGATATCCGGCATCGACACACGCTCCGGATTGAGGAAACGCTCGAAGAGCAGGTCGTACTGCAGTGGCTCGACGTTCGTAATCCCGAGACAGTAGGAAACGGCAGATCCTGCTGCGGAGCCTCGTCCTGGACCGACGCGCACGTCGAGGTCGCGGGCGGCTTCCGTGAAGTCCTGCACGATCAGGAAGTAGCCCGAGTACCCCATCTCCTTAATGATGCCAAGCTCGTGGTTGAGCCGGTCCACAACCTTTTGAGAGAGAGGCTCACCGTAGCGCTCCTTCGCCCGCTGGAAGGTGAGGTGACGCAGGTAATCGTCCATGCCGTCGAACCCGTCGGGGATCGGGTAGTGCGGCATCAACAGGTCGCCCATCTGGAGGTCGAACCCGCATTTGGCGGCGACATCGTTCGTGTTGACGAGGGCCTCTCGCTGAAACGACTCCGGGATGCCCGTCAACGCCTTTGTCATCTCCTCGGCGTCCTTCAGGTAGAACTGGTCGTTCGAGAAGCGCATCCGGTTCGGATCCTTGTAATCCTTGCCGGTCTGAAGGCAGAGGAGGATGTCCTGCGCTTCCGCATCGCTCTGGTCGACGTAGTGGACGTCGTTCGTTGCGATCACGTCGACATCGTACTCCTTCGACCACCGGAGCAGCACCTCGTTGCAGGTGTGCTGATCCTCGATGTCGTGATTCTGGATTTCGATGTAATAGTCGTCCTGAAAGATGTCGACAAATGCTTCGAACACCTGCCGTGCCGCTTCCTCGCCCTTCTTGAGAATGGTCTGGAGCACCCAGCCTTGCAGGCAGCAGGTTGTGGCAATGAGCCCTTCGTGGTGCTCGCGAATCAGGTCGAGGTCGATTCGCGGCTTGTAGTAAAAGCCGTCCGTGTAAGACTTGGATGAGAGCTTAATCAGGTTCTTGTAGCCGACTTCGTTCTTCGCGAGCAGCACCTGGTGGTACCGCGTCCGATCGGATTTATCCTGATGTCCGCTCGGTGTGACGTAGAACTCGCATCCGATGATTGGCTTCACGCCGTGCTTCTGTGCCGACGTATAAAATTCTGGCACACCGTAGAGATTGCCATGATCCGTGATGGCCACCGCAGGAATCTCCTTTTCCTTGGCGCGCTGGATCATCGTGTCGATGCCAGCGGCACCGTCGAGAAGCGAATACTGCGTGTGGCAGTGGAGATGGCAAAAATCCATTCGGAGACGTCAGGATCGGGTCGGGCAGGACGGATCAAACGAGCGGGGGCCAGACGGCCAGGAAAAGGCGGTAGTACCCACTCGGGAACGTTCAACCAAATCATCTGGCCGGGCGAACGCAAGTGAATTGTGATTGCGGTGCGGAGCAATCGTTGCCCCGGGGCGGCAGGGCAGAGATACAAGCTGGAAACCATTCATTGACGCTGGGCATGCGTTCTTGATGTAGGACGAGGTTGAGGCTACGTTATTTGAGCCAAACCGTATCTCCGTAACGCCTCAATCGCGTATGCCTACCCATTCGAACGAAGCCGTGTCGGCGTCTCTGGACTTAATCCGAAGCGTGACGACGTCAGACGGTATTCTCGCGAGTCCGACGAAGATAACGAATTACCGCCGCGTCTGGGCACGCGATAGTGTCATCTGCGGAATGGCAGGGTTGGTGGCGGACGACGATACGATCACACAGGGGTTGCGCGATACGCTCGAAACGCTGGCCTCTGCCATTGGGCCGGATGGGCAGATTCCGTCGAACGTTGCCATTCAGGATGGGCAACCAACGGACGTGAGCTACGGCGGACTCAGCGGCCGCGTCGATGCGATCTCCTGGTTCGTCGTCGGCCTCGGACAGTACGTACTCGCGACCGGAGACGTGGCTTTTGGTGCGCGTTATGCTGCCGAGGTGCAGCGCGGACTGCAGTTGCTGACGGCGTGGGAGTACAATCGGCGCGAACTCGTGTACGTCCCGCTCGGCGGCGATTGGGCGGACGAGTACGTCTTGCACGGCTACGTGCTCTTCGACCAATTAATGCGTATCTGGGCGCTTCGTGCTGCTCAATGGCTCGGTCTCGGGGACGCTGCCGAGCGGCGAGAGGCGATCGAGCGGCGGGTTACCGCCACCTTCCGGCTCGACATTGGCGGAAGTTCGGGAGACGGGACGTATCATCCGTATGCCGCAGAGCAAATCATCGAACACGACCGCGTACCACCGTACTGGCTTCCCGCCCTGAGTCCAGGAGGATACCAGACCCCGTTCGATGGATGGAGCAACGCGCTCGCCGTCTTGCTCAACCTCGGGACGGAGGCGTCCACACGACGAACGATCGATGCGGGAGAGGCGATTCGCAGGGACCGTATCGGTTCCCTGGTACCCGCCTTTTGGCCGCCGATCGAGGAAGGCGATCCGGACTGGCATCTTCTCCAGGGTAATCACCGAGGCACGTTTCACAATCACCCCGGTCACTACCACAACGGTGGTCTCTGGCCGGTCGTAAACGGCTGGTGGGGCTGTGCGCTGGATGCCGCCGGCCAAACAGATGATGCGCGGTCTGTTCTCAGCGCGATCCATGAGGCCAATCGGCATCAGGAGGGGGATCCCGAGTCGGAGGAGAGCACGACACCGCCTTCCTCGGATTGGATCTTTCCGGAGTACCGCGATGCTGAGACGGCCACGCCGGGCGGGACGCGGCCACTTGCATGGAGCGCGGCCGGTGCTGTACTACTCGATTGCCATCTTGCGGGATTAAAACTCGCCTTCGCGGTCGATCCTACATCGCCCGACAAATAGATTGGAAGGATCGGGAGGGAAGGTTGGCAAACATGGACCGGCCGAAAGGTTTTCTCGCGGTTCGTTGGACGTAGCCTGGACCGTCGGTACGGCGGGGCCATCTACAAAAACCGTCGATTCTTTTGCCTCTGTAGCTTATTGCAGGTTTGTCGCTCTTCTGGAAAAATCGGACAACAGGAATCGGTCGCTCTGCACGCAAGTTGAGCAGACAGCACTATTCAGGTGGTTTTATAAATCTTCTGTGCGTCGGCAATCTCCGCGTGACGTCTCATTTGACTCTCTTCGTCTCTCATGCGTGACCTCTACATTATCTATCTGGACCGCTATCATCTCGGCGATCCTCTTTTCGTTAAGAAGATGGCCAAGCAAATTACGCAGGGACCGCAGCGGGACTGTCTCATTATTCATGGAAGCGGCGAAAAAGTGGAGCGCACGCTTGAGGCCCAGGGGATTTTCCCGGAGCGCCGCCGTGGTGTTCTGGATGTCGATTCGAAGGAGCACAAGCGCCTGGTCGAGCGGGCGGTGCGCGAGGCGAACAAAGAGATTGTCGGATCGCTCACAGATGAAGTTGTGAGTACCGTCGGCATTCAGGGAACGGACCGTGGTCTGCTACGGGTCGCACAGCACGACGGCGAGGAGGGCGATGAGGTATCTACAGGTAAAACCGGTTGGCTCGAGGCCCTGCTCAAGCAACATGTCGTCGGCGTGGTCTCCAGTTTGGCGAAGTCCGACGGTGGTGGCGTCCGCGAAGTGTGGACTGCCGATGCCGTGACCGCGATTGCCTCCGCCCTGAAGGAATCTCTCGATCCTACTGTCGTTTTTCTCTCGAAAACCGGTCAGGCTGGTGTTAGAGACGCTACGGGGACGAAGGAGGATGTGGCTATTGACGACGCAAATGATGCTATCGTCGAGCCCGAAGCGGCCCGACACGTTGTCGCCGCGGGATGGCCGGCGATTCTTACGTCACCGGACGGATTATGGAGCGACCCGGTACGCGCGACACGCTTGCATGCTTGAACGTTTCGGTAAAACGGCGTTTAAGTCGCGCTAAGGGGGGTTTCTCCAGCAAAACCGGCTTGACAGGGGCTCAAGGGGACCTTATGTTCGGGTCATAGTAATCGAGACGTACCGTCTGTGAAGACGTACACCACGCAAACTTTAACGGAGGCGACTCAAATATGAGTAAGTTCGAAGAACGCTACGAAGAGCTCACGAACACCGTCAAGGAAGCCGAGGAGGACCTCATGAAGTTCTATGAGAAGGGCAACAAGGCGGCTGGTACCCGGGCTCGGAAGAGCATGATGGAGCTGAAGAAGCTCGCCCACGAAATCCGCCAGGAGATCCAGGAGATCAAGAACGAAGAGCTGTAAATCTCCTCTTCGGATTTCAGTGCCTCTGGCACGAAGGGCTATGTCGTAATGGCGGCATAGCCTTTTTCTGTATGTAACCGGTGTGTCCTCCGTTGGTCACACGGGCAAATTTCTTCCATTTTGATAGTACCCGCTTTCGTCACGCGTTATCATACGAGCGTGGGCGGTCCAACCTTTCGCCTACAGTATAGGCTATTTCACTCACTCGAAACGCGCAACCTGAATGACTGGCTCTCATCCTGCGCAGCTCCGGTTTTCTCATCTCCCTGTCGTCGCCCTGCTCGTTGGTCTCATTGCACTGCTCGTTAGTGTAGCGCCGGTGCAGGCACAGGAAGACACCTCCTCCGACTCGCTCGGTGTCTGGACCACCGATTTAAGTGGCAAATTATCTGGCTCTCAGGCCGCCTACAGCAACTGGCAGGAAGGGGGCGTCAACTCTCTCGCCTTTACAACGTCACTTGATGGCACGTTCGAGCGGAGGGGGCGGCACTGGATTCAACGGCACCAGGCGCGTTTTGGCTTCGGGATCCTGCGCCAGGACTTCGATCAGGACGACAAGAGTGAGGTGCGGAAGGCCGATGACCTGATTCGGCTGGAGTCAACGCTCCGATATCAAGGAAATGGCTTCTTCCGTATCTTCAATCCCACGATCGCTGGTAACGTCCGCACGCAGTTCGCCAAAGGATTTGCATTCGCCGGTCAGGACAACCCGTATCCGGATAGCAATCCGCTCGGGGGCGAAATACCAGACGGCGAGCGGCGGCTCGTATCGAAATTTCTGGCTCCAGCGTTCATTACGGAGTCGATCGGTCTGACGTACGAGCCGGCAACGTGGGTACAGATGCGCTTTGCGTTCGCCTCCAAGCAAACCGTTGTCGTCGAGGACCAGCTGAAGGTGCTCTACGATGTCGATATCGACAAGGCAGCGCGCGTCGAGGCAGGTGCAGAGTATGCGGTAGATGTCAATCGAAAGCTGTCGGACGACATCCGGTACAAGTCGAATCTGAACACCTTCTTTTCTTTCAACCAGACGGAAGACCCGCCGGATGTGCTTTGGGGCAACGTTCTTCAACTGAAGGTTAACGACTACATCAGTACGGAGCTTGAGGTGACGTTGCTGTTCGACAAAAACGTCGATGATCGTGTTCAACTGAAAGAGGTTCTTTCCGTCGGTGTCTCCTTCAATGTGCTGTAGGTGACGCTCAGGTTGCTAGACCCAAGGCAGACGTCAGACACGTAACGCCACGCAGCATTTTCCGTGAAACGAGACCGCTGGATATACATCGCGTACGTGGTCTCAGGCGTCTGCCTCTGGCCGATTCCTCTGCTAAATGTGCTCCACGCGGAGTCATCGGCGGTCGTCGCGACGATAGCGTTTTTTGTGTCCGGCTGGGTCGCGTCGGCTCGCTTCGACTCATCAACGTCTCTCCGATCTGCCGTTCGGGTCGGCCGTCGCCTTCTCCTTCCGGCATTCATTCCGGCCGGTCTGCTTACGGCTTCCATGTTGTGGGCGCCCAATTGTGGCTATCTCCTTGGAGCCGGATTGTACCTTCTCTTTGTACCGGTCAGTGTCGTCTTCGCGACGGGTCTCGCTTATTTTCTGACAGGGACCGGTCTGCGTCGCCCTTCCCACTGGTTTGTCATGGTTGGCGTGGTTCTCCTCGTAGCAGGGCCCGCCTACGATCTTGGGTTTCATCCCCAGTTTTTCACGTACAACCACGTGTTCGGGGGAATCCTGGGGCCGATCTATGACGAGCAACTGGCAATCCGCCCAGGTCTATTCTGGTTTCGCGGTGTGACTCTTCTTTGGACGCTCGGCGCAGTTCTCGTCGGAATGCGTCTGCGAGGCGAAGGCGGTCGCTGGATTACGGGCGCGGTGATGGGGGCGGCGCTTCTGATTGGGATCAGCTACCTCTTTTCCGCGCGACTCGGATTTAATGTCACGGAAGCATATCTCAAGCAAGCGCTGCCCGGCACGCGCACGACGACGCATTTCGAAATTCACTACGATCCCGGCGCACATTCGGATGCGGAAGTGAGGTCGTGGGCACGGATGCAGGAATTCGGGTACGCCGAACTGGCCGACCGGTTGAGCGCTGATCCTGCGGCGGATGAACGTATCCTCACGTTCGTCTATCCATCGCCGCGAGTGAAAGCTCGTTTGACCGGGGCACGAACGACGTCTGTGGCGCCTGTCTGGTTATCCCGCGCGCAATCGCATGTACTCGTCGGTCGGCTTGAGTCTAGTTTCCAGCATGAACTCGCTCACCTTTTCGCTCGGCCGTATGGTTTGCCCGGGCTGAATGCTTCCTGGTCCGTCGGCCTCGTCGAGGGATGGGCGGTTGCGCTGGAGCCACCGACGCTGGCACCGTCCTCCGACGATCTGGTGCGCGCGGCCCGCGGACGAACCGGTCTGAGCGACGATCTGCCCTCGGCCGTCGCCTCCCGTCTATCACCGTTTGGATTCTGGACGGATCGGGGAGCGGTCTCATACACGACGATGGGATCCTTCGTGCGGTATCTGCTCGAGCGGTACGGACCCGAGCCGCTGAAATCGGTTTATGCCACGGCAGCGTTCGAGTCCGTCTACGGAAAACCCGTTCGCGAGCTCGCGGAGGAATGGAGCGCCTCTCTGGAGAAAGCGAGCACGATCGATGCGGAGGCAGGTGGAACGGCGGCCCGCTGGTTTTCGCGGCCGTCGTTGTTTGAAACGGAGTGTCCGCATTATGTGCCCCCTTATCGGCGGCGCATTCAGCAGGCCCAGCGAGAACTCGCCGCGGAGGATTCGGTCGATGCCCGACGTTTCCTGCAGGAGGCGGTAAGCCTAGAGCCCCGATCGGCAAATGCCCACGTCCGTCTCGCGCGTCTTCTGCTCGCAATGGATTCGTCGCCTGCATCGGTTTTGGAAAAGGTGAACAGCCTGGATCCAGAATGGCACACGCCATCAGTCACGCTTCTGCGTGCCGATCTGACTGCTCTCACAGGCGATCTGGAAGAGGCTCGTCGGCTCTATGCGAAGACGACAATCGCGATTCCGTCCTATGAAACAGATGCGCGAGCGAACGTGATGCTGCGCTCGCTTTCCGCGTCGTCTCCCTCGCTCACCCGACTTCTGACGATCGGGGGGACAGCGGAGGAGAAGGCGAGACGGTTCGCACATCACGCGAGCACTGCGTCGGGGCGAGAGGCAATTCTCGGTCACATCTGGGCTGCTTGGATGTATCGGGCGGCTCACGATGCGCGTCGCGTCGCGGAGATGTGGGGACGAATCCTTCCCGACCGCCCGAGGCATACGCGACAACGTGTACAAGACGTGACGAATGAGGTCGTAGGGGACCGGTTGCCGCGTGCGTGGCAGGTTGCCCTGTCAGATGAATTGCTTCGGTCGGTCCTCCATGCCGACATGCGTACTGGACGTGCAGAACGCGTTGGTCGTGAGGCCAAGCAAATGGCCGCGATGATGCAAGAGGCAGGTGCGAAACAGGAGGCGCGTGTTTGGCTCCATCTCGCGGCTCAAGCCGAATGGGTCGAGCAGGGGGAAGGGCGTACGCAGAAGCGTGACGATGTGGGGGAGTCGCTGGCCGGCGGTTGAGCGCCACGATCAAAGGGGCTATACTTCCGTAGCAGTACCGTCCCGATCACATTCGGCTGCATTTTCCTCGACTCGGTTCGACATGACTGTTTGTTCTTCCTGGACGTTTTCGCCGGCCGCCTGTCGTCGAGGCCTCGCGTTCATTCTGTTCTGTTTTGTGCTTACTGGATGCGCGACGACGGAGTCGACCAACAACGGCGAATCGTCGACTCCTGCGCGGTCGTCGGGGCTCCGCCTCGCCCCTCAGGTTGACCGAGCGAAGACCGTTCAACTTTTCCGGGGAACGAACGAGGCCGCACCGCCGATTTTACGCCTCAATGGCTCGCAAACGTTGACACTGGCCTTTGACCTGCTGGGCGAGTCCGACGGACCGGTTTCCGTGTACTTCTACCACGCCAATCGTGAGTGGGAGCGGGATCCGTCTTCATCGCGTTTCTTAGCCAGTTTTCAGTCGGACAATGTCCTCGATTATTCGCCATCGCAGGGGACGGAGGTTCGGTACACGCATTACCGCTACTCCTTTCCGAACGATGACATCCAGTTCGAGGCGAGTGGTAACTACATCGTTCGGGTGACGGAGCAGGGGAGAGAAGATGCCGTTCTGTTCGAGCGACCGTTTTTTATTACGGAGGATGCCGGATCCCTGAATCTTGGAGTCGAGGGGATCATCGTCACCGGGCAGCAGGTGCCGTCGGATCGGCCTATCGCGCAGTACGTTCCGCCAGCGGCCCTCGGGAGTAGCACGTACGACTACGCCGTATGCTTCGTCCGAAATGCTGACTACTCGACGTCACGATGCGCTGACCGGTCGCGTCTCATGCCGTCCGATGGAGTAGAATTCGAGTTATCTCGAGACCGTGCGTTCGATCCCATCCGATCACGGCATGCACTGGACCTCAGCCAGCTCCGTGTCGGGCCTCGTATCGAACGCGTCGATCGGTCGGTTTCGCCGTTCCAAGTCATGCTTGAGCCAGACGTTGCACGGTTTGCCGGGACGCCATTCCGAGATCCCCTCGGTTCACAGATCGTCGTGTCGGATGCCGTTACGGCACTTTCTCGACCGGAGACGGCTGCCGAGTATGTTCAGGCAACCTTTGCTTTCGTGCCACCGGATGAGCAGCCGGTCAGTGGTGATGTTGTTATTGCCGGTGGATTTACCGGAGGACAGGTTCGTCCCGAAAACGCGATGCGATGGGTGATGAACCGCGGACGGTACGAAGTTGACGTGTTGCTGAAACAGGGGCGCTACGAATATTTCTATGCCTCGGACGATCCGCAGTTAGAGGCGGCGATGAATCGCAACATCACCCCGGCACCGGATCGGTACGTCGCGTTCGTTTACTACCGGGACATTACGCTTAGTTCGGATCGGCTGGTCAATGTCGGGACCGTGGAGGGAGTACGTTGACGGGATCGTCCCGCAGCGTGCGCGGAAGGGAAGCAACAGGGCACAACAGAAAACGCCCCGGCTGCCAGAAGCAACCGGGGCGTTCGCACATCGTGACGTCAGAGGTGGTTAGCCGATCACGTCAACGTCCTGCGCATTCGGGCCTTTGTCTGTATGGCCGACCGTAAATTCTACGCGGTCGTTCTCATTCAGAGTTTTGAACCCATCAGTGTTGATTTCACTGTAGTGCACGAAAAGGTCCTCACCTCCCTCTTCAGGCACGATGAAACCAAATCCTTTCTCGTTGCTGAACCATTTGACGGTTCCGACTTTGCGCTCTTCCATGATGCTGCGTTGAATCCAATGAATGCATGAAGTAATGCAGGACTCCTCCACCCTGCTGGGTATCGAAGAGGATAAATCCGTCTTCGAATCAGAAGGACATGAGGACCTGGGTACGCTGGCGAAGTTAGGGGACGAGTATGCGGATTGTCAACCGCTACCTTCATATTTTTGAAGGTGGACTCGTCTAGCCCGAATTACGCGCGGCCCTTGGTGAGCATCCTGCAGGCTCCCACAACCCAGCGTAGTGGTTGAGGGTCCATGATGGACGAGCGTATTATTGAAACCTCCGTATTCACGCAGCATCTTCATCTTGCATCCTTGTTGTAGATCTTTTCTATCATCCTCTGGCAAATTATGCCCGGCACTGCTTGTACCCGTTTCGATCTCACTTCCTGCGCGACCACATCGCCTACATTTCGTACGAGCGATGCCGTGCGCTCGAAACTAGAGGAGGCGTGCGAAGCACGGCCAAGCATCGCGCAATTCGAAACGATTGGCACCAGCGAAGAGGGGCGTCCGATTGCGGGCGTTGTGCTCGGAAAAGGGCCGCAGACGGTCAGTATCGTCGCTGGAAACCACGCTGACGAGCCGGTAGGCCCGGAAACGCTACGGTCATTGGTGGTCTCGGTTCTGGAGAACCCGGATGCGTTCGAAGGTCTTCTGGAGCAGTTTACGTTCCGAATCGTTCCGCACACGAACCCGGATGGAGAGGCCCGCAACCGTCCGTGGATTGAGGCCTGGCCTGACATGCAAGCGTACCTTCGACATGTCGAGCGGGACCTGCCGGGCCGGGACCTTGAGTTTGGTTTTCCATCCATGCGCCCAGAGAATGAAGCCGTCGCCTCGTTCCTCGAACTGCACGCTCCATTCGCCCTGCACGCGAGCCTACATGGGATGTCTGTCAGTGAAGGAGCACTCCTTCTTATCAACCGGCCCTGGGCATATCGGAGTGAGAAGCTACAGAAAGAGTATCGAAAAGCGGCGATCGATGCGGGGCTGAGGATGCACGATCACAATCGAAAAGGAGAAAAAGGCTTCTTCTGGATCGCCCCGGGATATCAAACCACCCCTCGCGGGGAGGCCATGCGTTCCTACTTCCGGTCGATCGGCGATCCCGATATGGCCGATCGATTCCATGACAGCTCGATGGAAATGGTCATGGGCTGGGGCGGCGATCCGCTGTGCCTGGTCACGGAGCTCCCGTTATGGGTGCTTGTTGACGGGCCGGCCGAGGAGCCGCCGCCCACCAATCCGCACCGCCCGATGCGCTATGAAGCCTTCCGCGAGCAATTTGCCGACCTGAGGCATCAGGATCTGACCCAGTCGGACGCGTCCCCCTCCGACCTGCTCGGCGACTTTGAGCTTGAGCCTCTGGATCCGGCCGTCGCGATGCGCCTGCAACTGACAGTTCTGTCCCTGGCGCTTGAAACGGTGGCGGAGGATTGAGTCTGATCGCCGTCGCCTTACCCGAAGAGAAGCTGAACGACGTACACCGAGGCGAGAAATCCGATGAAGTCAGCAAACAGACCCGCCGGAACGGCGTGTCGGGTCTCGCGCACGTTCACGGCGCCGAAGTAGACGGCGATGACGTAGAATGTTGTTTCGGTCGAGCCGAACATCGTGGCCACCATCTTGACGACGAGTGAGTCTTCGCCGTACTGCTGGATCATGTCCGCAACCAGACCAGCGGATCCTGAGCCGGTAAGGGGACGAATCACGCCCATAGGGACGACTTCCGCAGGAACGCCGATCATCGCGAGCACGGGGTCGAGCATATCGACGAGGAAGTCCATCGCCCCGGAGGCGCGAAACATGCCGATCGCAAACAGGATCGCGATCAGGTAGGGAATAATGGTGACGGCGACGTTGAATCCTTCCTTTGCGCCTTCAACGAATACCTCGTAGACGCGAACGCCTTTGTATAGGCCGTAGAGCGGGAAGCCCACGAGGAGGGCGGGAAGAACGAAGTAGGAGAGGACGGAGACGAGGTCGCGTAGAATCTCAAGCATAATAATCGTCGGAGCAAGAAGGTATAGAGGACAACAGGGCGGTTAGCGGGGCGCGAGTTACGCCTCATCCGATTGCAGCATCGGATTCGACTCGCGGAACCGCCGTAATCGGCTGAGCCCGTACGCTCCGAGTATGCCTGCGATTGTAGAGAAGAGGGTGGCGAGAGTAATAGAAAAGAAGAGTTGGTTGATCTGAAGCCCCATGATCGCGACCAGGAGGGAGGGCGGGACGAGTTGAACGCTCGACGTATTCAGTGCGAGAAGCATCACCATGTCATCCGTGGCGGTATCCTTCTTGGGATTCAGCTCCTGAAGGTCCTCCATCGCTTTGATGCCAAGCGGCGTGGCGGCATTCCCCAGGCCGAACACGTTTGCAAGGAGATTGAGCGTCACGTTCGCGAGGGCCGGATGGTCTTTGGGCACGCTCGGGAATAGCGGGGAGAGCACGGGTTGGACGAACCGGGCCAGCGCCTGGACGAGACCGGCTTCTTCGCCGATTTTCACCAGTCCGAGCATCAGACCGAGAATGCCGATAAATCCGAGAGCCAGCGAGGCCGCCGTTTCGGCGAAGTTCAGAGCTGCCTGCGCGATGTCGTTCATTTTGCGAAACCGCACCGGCTCGAACCGGAGATCCACCGCTACGGGACCGACGCCCAGTTGCGTGTCCCCCTGAAGTGTCGCGCGCAACGGATCACCGTCGTCGTCCGCCTGAGATGAGCGGATCGTCGCCAACGGCTCCGGGAGCGAACCCGCGTCGAGACGAATCTGGCGCCCGTCCCGCGTCTGTACAAGCGTGCCGTCGTATGCCGCCGCGAGCGAGTCCGGCGCATCGTCGGCAAATCGATCCCGGTACATGTCGCTATCGAACGAAACGCGAACCGGCTGGCGCCGGGCGTCTGTATCGTACCCCTCTGGAAAGGTGACCGAGGCTGGAACGGGAGCGTCGTTTGGAAACCGATCGTGGACGAGTTCCGAGACGTCGGTTACAAGGGCAAAAGCGAGACTGAAGACGATCAGTCCCGCCCAGATGTAGTTGAGCATGGAGTGGAGGGCAGGCGAGTCGGACGGGCAGCGAGGGATGTGTCACAATGGTACGGACCCGGCGGGAGAAGCGAAATGCCGACCGTAGCGACGACGCACGTATGCTCCGCCGAAAAGCGACAGCGAATCGCGGGGAAAGGAGGGGCGGCGAATGGAAGAGGCGAAGTATCTAGTCGCATGGTGCGAGGTCATAGACTCGCAATGCGCATCCACACCGACCTAATTATTTTTGGGATGAGCCTGTCCGCGCGACGGGGCTTGTCCCGCCGAAATGATATGTCCAGACCGTTTGCGGTGCCCGTTTCCCCCGTTTGGGTCCTTTTGTGCCTCTTCTCCGTCGGGATGCTGACCTCCGGCTGCTACCATCAGCAGGTCGTGACGGGGAAGGAGGAAGGATCGAACGTCATCGAAAATGAGTGGGCGAATAGCTTTGTCTTCGGCATCGTGCCGCCCCCAGTGGTCGAAACGATGGAGGAGTGCCCCGACGGCGTGGCGCGTGTCGAGACCAAGTTGACGTTCCTGAACGGCGTGGTCAGCGCCCTGACAATGAGCATCTACACGCCGATGTACGTGAAGGTGACCTGCGCGTCTGGAACGATGTCATCAATGAATGCCCCGGCGATACGCATCGATTCGAACGCTCCGGCCGATGAAAAGGCTGTGGCCGTGCGTCACGCACTGGAAGAATCGCGGACGTCCGATCGCGCGGTTCTGGTGCAGTTCGAATGAGCCCGACTCGTGATAGGGCGGAGAGACGATTCCCAATGGGGTCACCTCGCGGCGATGAGCGCGGGCATGGGACGGCGTCGTAGGGCGGCTCTCCGTCAGGTCGACTCTGCGGCTTCTTTGTCAAAATACGAGCGCACGGTCTCCGCCTTTGCGGGACCGACGACCTCGGCGATCTCTTCTTCGGGGGCGTCCTTCACTTTCGCGACGGAGCCAAACCGGCTCAGCAGGTCGCGCGCTGTTTTCGGGCCGATGCCGTGGATGTCGAGGAGCTCGGAGTGCAGCGTTTTCTTCTTGCGCCGTTTGCGCTGGTACGTGACTGCAAACCGGTGCGCTTCGTTGCGCACTTTCTGCAGCAACTGAAGGGCAACATCGTCCTTCGCGATCAGAACGGGATCGGTATCCTCCGGCATGAAGACCTCCTCCAGCCGCTTGGCGATACCGATCACCTGAAACTTTCCGTACGCCTCTACCTCTTTCAGAACCTGAACGGCGCTCGATAGCTGGCCCTTGCCTCCATCCACGACCAGTAGATCCGGCCACGGGCCGTTTTCTTCGACGATCTTGCTGTAGCGTCGCTGAATGACCTCACGCATCGCCTTGAAGTCGTCCGGGCGCCCTTCCTCGGTCGTTCGAATCTTGTACGTTCGGTATTCGCTCTTGCGCGGCGTGCCGTCCGTAAATACGACGCAGGATGCCACGGTCTCCGTGCCGCCGAGATGGGAGATATCGATGCCGTCGATGCGGCGCGGGAGTGCCTCCATCTGAAGGTTCTTCTTGAGGGACTTCACCGCCTCTGGAATGCGATCGCGTTCTCGCTTCATCTGCTGCGTTTTCCACTCTCCAACCAGCAGCTTCGCGTTCGACTTGGCCATGCGGATCAGGCTGGCTTTGTCCCCGCGCTGCGGGACTTTCACGACAACCTGTTTGCCCTTTTCGCGCTGTAGCAACTGCTCCAGAGCGTGCGTGTCCTGCGCCGGGTGGTCGTTCGGGTCGACGGAGAGGAGCACTTCATCGGGGAAGAAGTTAGCCTCGGTGTAGTACTTCTCGACGAAGGACAGCAGGATTTCTTCTTCGGAGCGCCCTTCGATGCGCCGGACGTACGTGTGGCGACGCCCGATCATTTTTCCCTCGCGGACCGTGAACTTAACGGCACATCCGACGCCTTCCTCGCGATCGACGTGCAGCGCGAAGACATCGCGGTCGGCATTGTCCTGGCTGACGATTTTTTGGCGCTGGGAATACTTCTCCAGGGCTGAGATCTGGTCACGGAGGCGCGCCGCTTCCTCGAAGTTGAGTTTGCTCGATTGCTTTTCCATTTCATCGTCGAGCAGGTCGATCAACTCCTGCGTGTGCCCGTTAAGTAGCTTTTCGACCTGGTCGATGGTTTGCATGTAGTCCTCGTGCGACTGCTCGCCCACGCATGGACCTTTGCAGTTGTCGATGTGATACTGCAGGCAAACGTCGTACTTGCCGGCCTCGATGGGTTCGGGGTCGAGTTTCAGCGAACAGGTCCGCAGTTGAAACACCGATCGGATGGCGTCCATCATCTTGTTCATCTGCCCGACGTCCGTGTACGGGCCGAAGTACTTGGAGCCGTCCTGCTTCCGCTTCCGCGTTTTGAAGACGCGCGGGAAGCGTTCATTTTTGATGCAGATGTACGGATACGTCTTGTCGTCCCGCAAATTGACGTTGTAGCGGGGCTGGTGCTCCTTGATGAGGTTGTTTTCAAGGATGAGCGCCTCGACCTCCGTGTCAGTCACAATGACCTCAACGTCGACCGCCTTTCTGACCATCACGTCGATTCGACGCGAGTGGTTGCGGCTATTCTGGTAGTACGATCGGACCCGACTGCGTAAATTCTTGGCCTTCCCGACGTAGAGCACGGTCCCGCTGCCGTCTACGTGCTTGTAGACACCGGTCTGGGTGGGAAGGTTGTCGAGTTTCTCGCGCAGCGATTCCGGTTTGGATGCCAGCAGTTCGTTCATTCAGCAATCACGACGTACAACGGAGGGTTCGATAATACGGAAACGCCCCGTGCACGCGTCGTGATTCGAAGGGATCAAGAAGGCAAAGCAATTTTTCGGTCGCGCACCTCTCGGGCAAGTTGGAGTGTGCGACCTTGCGCGTGCAGACAGACGAACCGACGTAAATCAAAGCGAACGTAATACATTGATAATCGGAGGGACGCTGTCCGAAAGTCAGGTCAATCATCGCGTTTTGTGATACAGATCAGATGTTGGTTCGAGTCCTGTATCAGACCGCGTTTCAGTCGCGTCTCACCTTTGCCAGGGATGACACTCGCGGATCAGCGGGTTTACACGTGGATGTGGGCTGAGCGGACGGAAAGGGCATTCTTTCTGCGTCGCTCAGGTCTGGTACAAGCTTTGGCCTATCTGTAAGACGCATGTGATGACAACGGAAGATGATCCATTTTGCACGCTGATTTCTGTGTCGAAGCAGGTTTTGTTAGTCAGGACGATAAGAGGATCCGTGGATATGGCTCGATTCGTTGTAATCCCTGCGTAAGAGGGATTTTGAGGATTAATATCTGCTGTTTATGACGTGCGAGTGTAGCCGTGGCCATGTGCTAGCGTGATCCGATCCGACGTGGCTACGGTATGGATGGGATACCATCCGCGCACGAGTTTCTACTATGGTAAACGAGAGTCATCCCATGAGACTGTTTAAGCGCCTGAAGGACGTAGCGAGTTCGACACGGGATGTAGTTCACCCTGCACGCTGGTCGGCAGCTGGCGGAAACCGATCGGAGCGTAACGCGGAGTCCGATCGTCAACACAAACACGATAAGCGGATGAACGAGAACTTGCTTTCGAAGGCGCGTCTTGCTGAAAACGGTCTTCCCGTTCCCACCACATATGTTCGCGTCGCCTCCGAAAAGGAGATTCGCGATGCGTGGTCGACGATTCAGGACCTGCGGTCGTTCGTCCTGAAGAGGGTGGACGGCAGGGGGGAAAGTAAGACGCTCGTTCTCGAACGGGAGGAAATGGGAACCTCGACGGTCTGGCGTTCGGCTACGGGTCAGGTGCTGACGGCGCAGGACGTCCAGCGATACATGGCTCACCTTGTCACGGGTGGGAGTCGGGACGCTGAAGACGGACAGGTCGTAGTGGAGTACCGAGTGACCGTCGACGACATGTTTTACCAGATCTATCCTCGCGGCCTGTCGTATATCAGCGTTATCACGTACCAGGGAGAGCCTAAATTCGCCATGGTCGTGGTTCCAACGGATGCATCGAAGGGTCGAGCGGATATCGATCAAGGTGCACTTGGAGTTGGCGTTGACATCGCTACCGGCAAGATGCATCCTGCGTATGATAGCGAAGGGTTTCTCGCCGAACACCCAGACACGTATTCGTCGATCGAGGGTGTGCGGATCTGGCGGTGGGAGCAGCTTCTGGATCTCGCCAAAAAGACGGCCTCGGCGTTGCCATTCGACTATTTGAGCATGGACCTTGTCGTTGACGCGCACCGTGGGCCGCTTGTCATGAATGTTGACTCGCGGCCGCCCGTTGACGTTCAGGGTCTCAGTGCACGCGGGTTGCACGAGCTGTTGTCGGAAATCTAGACTGCCATACTGTTATCGTAGGCGCAGCACCTCTACCGTCGTCCTGCCGGGCAATCCCGGGTGCGTATCAGTCTCCAGCCGCTCTTCTTCCGGACGCATTTGTCAATGGGAGGTGTCGACAAACCTGCATGCGGATGGAGCGTACGAAGTTGTCCGTGCGCATTCCATATCAATGTCGGTTTGTATGAACGCCAGTGTTTCTGACGCTTTGGCCCGCCGTTGCCTTCTCAAGGGACAGAAGGCGTGCATCATTGGAGCTGGCATCTCCGGTCTTACCGCGGCGAAGGCATTGTCGGACCGCGGGCTCCTGTACGACCATTTCGAGTTGGGATCCGATATCGGAGGACTCTGGCGATTCGAAAACGACAACCGTCGGTCCGCAGCATACCGGACGCTGCATATCAACTCCAGCAAGCACAACATGGAGCTGGATGACTTTCCGATGCCCGACGACTTTCCGGTGTTTGGGCATCACGCCGATGTGTTGCAGTACTTCGAGGATTACGCTGACTCCTTCGACCTGCGGGAGTCCATCACGTTCAACACGGGCGTTGAGCAGGTCGAGCGCGACGGGCGAAACCGGTGGACGGTGACGCTCACGACAGGGGAGCGGCGAACATACGGAGCTGTTATCGTCGCGACGGGTCATCATTGGAATCCGCGATGGCCGGACTTCCCGGGCTCATTCGCTGGCGAAGAACTCCACTCCCACGATTACACGGAGCCACGCGACTTCCTGGGCAAGCGCGTCCTCGTCGTCGGAATTGGTAACAGCGCGTGCGACATTGTGGTCGATCTGAGTCGGATGGCCGATCACGTGACGTTGTCGACGCGGTCTAGCGCCTGGATCCTTCCGAAGTACATCCTCGGCCAGCCGCTGGATCAGTGGACGAATCCGTATATGGAGCGCCTGCCGGTGTCGGTGCGACGGCTGCTGTTCAAGTTGCTTGTCTGGATATCGGTTGGCGACCAGGAGACGTACGGTTTGCCCAAGCCCGATCACGATTTGATGGAGGAGCACCCCACGATCTCACAGGAGTTGCTGTCCCAGATTGGACATGGCCGCGTGGAGGTAAAGCCCAATATCGATCGTCTCGACGGAGACAGTGTGTCGTTCGAAGACGGTACGTCGGAAGCGTACGATGCGGTGATCTATGCAACCGGATATGACATCACGTTTCCGTTTCTGCCGGACGACCTGTTTTCCGTGGAGGAGAATCAGGTTCGGCTATTCCGGTACATCGTACCGCCGAACACGCCAGGCCTCTACTTTCTGGGATTGATCCAGCCCCTTGGCGCCCTCATGCCTCTGGTAGAAAAGCAGTCAAAATGGGTGGCCATGTTGCTCGATGGTGCTGCGATTCTTCCGGAGCCTGACGCGATGGAGGAAGCGATTGACGATGAACTGAAGGCGATGCGGAAACGCTACACGGGATCGCCCCGACATACGATACAGGTGGACTTCTGGAATTACATGCGGCAGATCGAGCGCGAAATGCGTCGAGGGAAAAAGCGAGCCCAGCGTGAGGGTCCGGCGCACACAATGAATCGTGGAGAGCCGGTTGAGGCCTCTTGATTCTGCAGTCCGGTGACGAAAGAAAGGAAACCTTGACGTAAGGAGACGCCCGCCGTAGATTTTGGGCGACATCAACTTCCGTATCCAGCACCGACCGTTACGATGAAGCGCTTACTGATAGGATTACTCGTTTTCGCGTGGGTGACCGCGGCGCCGACGGCAGTCACCGCACAACAGGCTGCTTCCTTGCCCGATCAGGCCGTTTCGGCCGAGGCGTACGAGGGAGAGGACAGCGTTCTGTCGCCCAAGGACATTGCCAAAATCAAACAGGTTGGCGACGCCGTGCTATCTCCGGATGGAAAGCATGTCGCATACACGCTGTCTGTGCCAGCGGACCCGACGAAAGCCAACGAGCCGGCCAAGAGCCAACTCTGGGTCGCAAATGTAGAGACCGGCGAGACCACGCCATTCGCGACACGGGGAAACGTCCGGGACCTCGCTGTGCGACCTGGACACCGGTCACTCACGTTTATTGACCAGCTCGGCGACGCAGAGACGTCTCGTCTCTACGAGATTCCGCTGGGAGGCGGCGAAGCGACAGAGTTGTACTCGTTCGAGACATCGATCTCGGGCTACGACTGGGGGCCGGATGGGGAACGAATTGCCTTTTATGCATCGGACCCCGACGCGGAGGACGTGGAGTCCGAATTGCCGTATCAGCCAGAGATTTACGAGGAAGACCTGACGTTTTCTCGTGGATACATCGGCACGGTCTCGGACACGTCCACGATGCGCATCGATACGGATCGGAGTGTATCCGGCGTGACGTGGAGTCCCGACGGCTCCCGGCTCGCTATTCTGTCGGCCCCGACGCCGCGCGTCGACGACTACTACATGAGCCGCGAGATTGGCATTGTCGACCCGTCAAGCGGAGAGGTTGTCGGGACGGTAGAGCACGATGCGAAGCTCGGAGGTCTTTCGTTCAGCCCCGACGGATCTCGACTCGCATTCATCGCCGGTGGGGACATTCACGATCCCATTGACGGCCGCCTCTTCGTCGTATCGAGCGAGGGGGGGACACCAACCGCGCTGATGGACGAGTTCGAGGGCAAAGTCGAGAGCGTCCGATGGGCGGATGCACAGACGATCGAATTTCTCGCGAGCGAAGGTGTGCATGCCACGCTGGGTCGGATTCAGCACGACGGTTCTGGCATGGAGCGCGTGATCTCCGGGGATGGACCCGTTCTCCACAGTCTCGATGCTGCGAACGGTATACACGCCTTCGTGGCCGATACACCGACGCACCCGCGCGAGGTGTACGTGATGATGGACGGTACGCCAGAGCGTCTCACGAACCACAACGCATGGCTCGACGACGAGCGCATGGCGCCGCAGGAGGTCGTCACGTACACGGCAGAGGATGGACAAGAGCTACAGGGATTACTTATCCACCCGCTCGACCGGGAGGAAGGCAAAACCTATCCGCTTATTACCGTCGTGCACGGCGGGCCGGAGGCTCACTACGACGACGGCTGGTTGACCGGGTACAGCATGCCAGGTCAGATGGGCGCAGCGCGCGGATATGCCGTGTTCTATCCCAACTATCGAGGAAGCACCGGTCGGGGCGAAGCCTTTGCCAAAAGCAGTCAGGGTGACCTGGCAGGGAAGGAGTTCGACGACATCGTGGACGGTGTTGATGCCCTCATCGAGCGTGGACTCGTGGACGTCGATCGCGTGGGGGTAACCGGCGGCTCGTACGGCGGATACGCGACGGGATGGATGTCAACGCGCTACACCGATCGGTTTGCGGCCGGAGTCATGTTTGTGGGGGTGTCGAATAACATCTCGAAGTGGGGAGAAAGTGATATCCCCGAGGAGCTATATCTCGTTCATGCACGGAAGCGTATCTGGGACGACTACATGGGCTACCTCGAACGGAGCCCGATTTACCATGCGGGCGATGCAGATACGCCGCTCTTGATATTGCATGGCAAGGAGGACCCGCGGGTGCACCCGAGCCAATCGCTCGAATTGTATCGGCACATCAAAACACGGACGGATACGCCGGTTCGCCTCGTTTACTATCCCGGAGAGGGTCACGGTAACCGGTCCGCGACGGCTCGGTTTGACTACAATATCCGGATGTTGCGGTGGTTCGACCGCTTCCTGACACCGGACGCTGGCGCTATCGGTGCGCGGTGATTCGAGCAGGACCGTTTCGTTCTGCCGTCGTCAATTCGAGACGGAACCGGCTGTGATATAATGGGTGCCTTCCGTGCCATGCGTGTATGGAAGGCACCCGACGTTTATACAAATTAATGCAGACGCTTGCCCATGAAGCAACCCACAATGTTCGTAACCGGGGCTGCCTCAGGAATCGGAGAGACGGTCGCACGCCGGTTTGCTGAAAAGGGCTGGTTCATTGGACTGTATGATCGAAATCGAGACGGTCTCGAGCGTGTACATCGCGATCTCGGCCCCGAGAACTCCTGCTTTCGGCCGGTCGATGTCACAGACCGGGAAGAGGTTGAGCAGGCTGTCGAGCACTTCTCCGAAGCCACAGGGGGAAGAATGGACACTCTGTTTAACTGTGCCGGCGTGCTGAAAATCGGGCGTTTCGAGACGATGGATCCGGACGACCTCCGGCACGTGATCGACGTGAATCTGACGGGGATGATGCTCGTGACTCGCCTCAGTTTTCCCATGCTCGAGGCAACCGACGGCGCGCGTGTGATCTCAATGGCGTCTGCATCAGCCGTCTACGGTACGCCGGAACTAGCAACCTATTCCGCAACGAAGGCCGGTGTGCGGACGCTCACGCAGGCGCTGAATCTCGAGTGGGCCCACCACGATATCTACGTCTGCGACATCGTGCCGCCGTACGTGGACTCTCCCATGACGCGACAGGCGGTTCGAGCATCCAGCATGGATCGAATGGGGGTAGACCTCACACCGACAGACGTTGCTAATGTCGTCGAGCAAGCCGTGAACGAGAATCGCATTCATTGGCCGGTCGGAAAGCAGTTCACCTGGCTGTATCGTGCGTCGGAGGTTCTGCCATCGAATGTCGTTCGCCTCATCATGCGTTACACGTCGGGCTTTTAGACGCAGACGACATGTGCCGCTTTCTCATCGATTGAGTGCTGGTGCGAATGCGCCTCCATGCAAAAAGCCGCCGGGGCAAACCCGCGGCGGCGTTGACAGCACGTGTGGTCGTCGGGGGAGCAACCCGCAGCATGATCTCATCACATGCCGGGTCCGCCGATCGATCGTTTCAGTTCGTCAATCTCTTGGCGGAAGTTCGATTCTACGTCCAGTCGGTCCGACACCTTCTTGTTGGCATGGATCACCGTGGAGTGATCCCGACCGCCGAATCGTGAACCGATGCTCGCGTACGACTCGCTCGTGAGCTCGCGGCAGAGGTACATTGCTGTCTGACGGGCGGCTGCGATCTCTCGCTTCCGGGAGCGGGAGAGGAGGTCGTCAACCGAGAGACGATAGTAATCGGCAACCGTTTCGATGATGGAGCCGCACTCGACTCGCGACGACGACGTATCGTCAATCTGATCGTGCAGAAGCTGTCGCGCCGTCTGCATACTCAGCGTTTCATTATCGAGCTGAGCAATTGCCGCAAGCCGGTTGAGCGCCCCTTCAAGTTTACGGATGTTACTGTCAATCCGGTGGGCGAGAAGCTCGACCACCTGCGGGTCGACATCGATATTCCGCCGACTCGCCTTCCGTTGCAGGATCGCAATACGGGTTTCCAGGTCCGGCCGTTGGATATCGGCTGAGAGTCCCCACTGGAAGCGGGAGAGAAGTCGCTCCTCGATCCCATCGATCTCCGACGGAGGACGGTCAGCGCACAGGACGATCTGCCGTCCGTGCTGATGCAGGTCGTTGAAGATATGGAAGAACTCTTCCTGCGTCTTCTCCTTGCCACCAAAGAATTGGACATCGTCGACGATGAGTAGCTCGGCCTGACGGTAGTATGCCGAAAAGTCCGCAATGGAATTGTTCTTCACTGCACGGACGAACTGACTCGTAAAGCGGTCGCTCGACACATACAGGACGGATTCCGTCGTTTGCTTCTTCAGTGCGTGGTTGGCGATCGCCTGTGCAAGATGCGTTTTGCCAAGGCCAACCCCACCGTAGATGAGAAGCGGGTTATAGTTCGTCTCGCCTGGTGACTCGGCGACAGCGACAGCAGCGCTTCGTGCCAGCCGGTTTCCGTCTCCCTCGATAAACTCGTCGAACGTGTACGACGCCTTGAGGTGGGAGGGAGGGGTCGAAACTGTCCGGCTGGATGAACTTGAACCACTTCGTGACGAGCGCTGCCGATCCGGTCGATTGACCTTTTTGTGCGCTGGTGGGCGTCGGTTTTCAGCACTGCGTCCACGACTGCCCGAGCCTCGCTGAGTACGCGAGGGACGTGTCCGTGGATCGCCCGTTGGGGAGCCGTCGCCGGCGAGAGCTCCTGGGTGCGCGGCTGCTCGGGCCAGATCCCTCGAGTCTCCCGGAGACTCTGACACCCTTCCTGATGACGACGGTGACTCGCTAGCTGAAGTCCGAGTCGGCATGCCCGTTCCAGCACCGCTCGTTTCAGAACGGGGTGACGTGCCGGACCGGTCGCGGCGGGACGAACGCTGCTGCGCTCCGTCCGACGACGCTCGTCCGTTCTTCGTCTTCTGGGAGGACGGCTCGGCAACGCGGAACTCGATCGCTGTCTTTTGACCGACTGCTTTCGAGACCGCCTGCTGAAGGTTGTTGTTGAACCGGCTTTGCAGATACTGCGCGTTGAATGCCGTCGGTACCTCAAGGATGAGATACACGCCGTCATCCTCGTCTTTCAAAGAGACGGGATCGATCGGCACCAGCCAGTTCTCCACTGTTTGGCTCGGGATCTCCTCACGGAGGTGCTTGAGCGTAGCGGTCCAGGCATCTGTAGCTGAAGGTACCATAGATGGAAAAGGGGCGAGCGAAATCGTTCTAAGACGGTCGAGTCCGCCGGACGACAACTATCGGGAGGGCCCGCGGTAATTAGCGGAATGAAAAGGTAGACGCGATGCGACGTGAACGCAAGTGAAAGTCACTGCCGATTATCCACTGTTTTTCCCCAGGCAAGAAACGTTATCCACAACCAATCCACATTGCCGCCTGGATCGGCTAGAAACGCGTATTTTCCGACGTGGGAACGTGTCGTTTCCGGGATGCTGCTCCTGAAGATGAGCAGCAGATTGACGCGAAGGGCATATTCGTTTCGCGACTTCTGCATACGAGCCGGGTAACCCGTATCCCTTGGTTGACCTCTGTATCTACGAAGTAGCGTCCGGGCGCGGGGGACGGGGTACCGTCCCGTTCGTCGAAGGAATCCGCGGGGCACTTTTGGCTCCCGCGGCGACAGGCATCAACTTTCTTTTCCCATCGGTGATTCTACCAACCAGACAATATCTGGCATCTTCGCCCATTGCTCACTGGATGGGCTTTATCGCGTGCCTGTCCGTGATCCAAGAGATGATGGAGATGCCCCGGTGATGTGGATCTACATCGCCTTCGAATCGACCTTCATCGTTGCCGGGCGGGGGCAAGATTATCAGTAACACAAAACGTCCCCTCCCAGAATGGAAGGGGACGTTTTGGATAAACAGCTTCCGGTCGTCGCCGGGTGCACCGGCAGTAGATCCTCCAGCAAGAGATCTCGTGTCATAGAAGGTCATCGCCACGACCCACAAGGGGTCGCCGGTCAGCGATGCTTCGTTGTGTGCGACGCCACGGGACGGACCGGACAGCTTGTACGAAATCGGGCGTGGTACTACATCTGCGCGACAGCACTGCGTACCGCTTTCTGTGGAGAAGAGCTGGGGGACGACTTCTGAACCACACCGTTGCTCGATCCAAGTGATTGGATGCCCGAACCTTCATCCGACGTATCTGGTGATCCCAGGTCGGAATCCAGGCCAGATGACGCCGAGGGGTCAGGTGTGACGAGACGAACCGCTTTAATAAGAAGACGGATTGCCGTCTGCTTCCGCGTCGAGGAGACCGGCATATCGTGGAGGAGACGAACGAACTCCCGAGCACACGTTTGCAGTCGCTCGACACGTTTCGACTCTTCAGCATCCAGACGACTCATTCCAGACTCGGTGGAAGGAGTGTCGTCGTTCTTGGTAGCGTGGGAAGACGCGGGGCCTTGGGATGCAGTCGAGGAGGTACTCATTACGGTGGGTCCGTCGGCAGTATCGTGTGGGGCCGGCGACTCGCAACTAGATTCCCACCAGCGTGGGAGCATGGGTCCGGCTCCGAGCGCGTGTCGGGGTGCGCCCGAAGCCGGTGCGAGGACCGCATGGCCAGTCCATTTATATCCAATTGCAGTGCCAGAAATTACGTGGATGAATCTAAACCCCCACAGATCCGCTCAAAGACGGCAAAATAAGCTGTCAGTTCAGCATATCTTCATCTAGTCCCGTATTCGTTGTTGCCTGTCAACGGTCAAGGATGTATCAGGGTTTGCGTGCATGTCTCACCCGAAATGTGCGATCTGTTCCTGGTGTGTCTCACGTGACACACATTACGACACGAGTACCGTTTCGACCTTAAGGTGTCGGTGGCTCCAACGGCTTCGATTCAGCAGACGCACCACACCCTAGCAGAAGAATGTTTAAACGGTTCTCTTCCCAACGCGGAGCCGCTGCGAGGACACGGTTTGGGCGATCCCGACGATATCAATCGGAAAACGTATAAGAACGCCAGTACGGCGATCACCCTTGTCGGCGTTCTACTCGATGCCGTATTCGTCCAGCCGTCGGTAGAGCGTTGCCCGGCTAATTCCCAGAAGTTGAGCCGCCTCCGTACGATTTCCATTGGTTTGCTCAAGGGCTGCTCGGACTCGCTCCGCCTCCGATTCCGGCTCCGAACGAGTTGAAGAGATTCTACCGTCGTGCTTGATCTCGGGAGGGAGGTCTTCCTTCTCCAACGTCGGGCCGCTTGCCCGGATAAGGGCCGATTCGACAGCGTTACGCAACTCGCGTACGTTGCCCGGCCATTCGTAGTCGAGAAGGTGTCGCATTGCATCGTCGCTCAGGCGTTCGACGTCCTTGCCCATCGTGGCTCGGCCGCGGCGGAGGAACGTTCGAACGAGAAGGGGAATGTCGGAGCGACGGGCTCGAAGCGGGGGAAGCTCGACGCGCGCGATGCGGATCCGGTACAGAAGGTCCTGGCGGAAGTTGCCAGCGTCGACTTCTTCGAGCAGATCCCTGTGTGTTGCGGCGATAATGCGAACGTCAACGGGGCGGCTCGTCGTTTCACCGAGGCGCGTAATCTTCCGTTCTTCGAGCACGCGGAGCAGCTGGCGCTGAACCTCCAGCGGCACGTCGCCAATCTCATCCAGGAACAGTGTGCCGCCGTCGGCGGCCTCGAAGTAGCCTTCGTGGTCGTCGACGGCCCCCGTGAATGCACCCTTTCGGTGACCAAAGAGCTGACTTGCAGCGAGGTCTTTGCTCATCGCCGCGCAGTTGACCGGGATGAACGGACCATCGTGACGTGAGCTGGCATCGTGGATCGCGCGGGATACAAGCTCTTTCCCGGTTCCTGTTTCTCCGTGAATCAAGACCGTCGCATCGACGGACGCCACGGAACGAATCTCCTGGAAGACCTGCTGCATCGGCTCGCTCTTGCCGACGATGTCGTTAAACTCGGTCTTCTCGTCCAACATGCGCCGCATCTCGTGGACATCTGTGACGTCCGCGAAGGTGAATATATGTCGGCTATCGTCGCGTGGATCGCGGCGAACGCTAACCTCAAGACGTACCTGCGTGTCGTCGTCATGCTCGATCGTGACCGGCACGACGGTCTGCGAGTCGTTGCTCATCCGGCGCTTTAATACCGCCAGCGTATCGTCGGGAAAGGGGAGCGCGGAGGTCCAGTCGCGGTCCGTGAGCGCGCTCGGTGGTTTGCCGAGCATATGAGAGGCTGACCGGCTCACAAACGTGAGCTTCCCGTCGGATTGCGTCATCGCGGTTCCCTCGTTCAGCCCGTCGAGAATCTGGCGGAGGTCGTCCCGGTAGCGGGCGACGCGGCGCTCCAGGGCATGGGTGCTCAGAGCGACTTCGATCGATGCGTATAGCTCGCGCTCCTCGAACGGCTTGATAACGTAGCCGAACGGTGCCGTCTCTTTTGCTCGTTCGAGTGTCTCGTCGTCACTGTAGGCCGTGACGAAAACAACCGGTACGTGCAGCTTCGTACGAATCTGCTGGGCTGCATCGATGCCGTCCATTCGGCCGTCGAGCCGAATATCCATCAGCACGAGATCGGGTTCGGTCTCTTCTGCTCGTTGAATGGCTTCGCGTCCGCGGAGCTCGTGTCCGACGACGTCATAGCCGAGATTCTCGAGTCGGTCCTCGAGCTCCATCGCAACGGCGAATTCGTCCTCGACAATCAGGATTCGTGCGGCGGCGTGCATTGTATTTGACATGACAAAAGGTGGGTTCGGCAGGACGAAAACGGGCTGCCGGAGGCATGCACCGGCATGGGGCAGTTCGAGACGCGTGGATTCAGCCCTAGACGGTGGCGGGCTCTTCGTCGGTGAGGGGGAACGTGATGGTGTAGGTAAGTCCCTGCTCGCCGTCGATGTCCATTTCCCCACGAAGCTGGCGTACGAGTCCTTTCACGAGACGAATACCGAGCGTCTGATCTCGATACACCTCCTCAGGATTCTCGAGCCCCACCCCGTTGTCGGAGATACGGAGGCAGCCGGTATCGTCATCCGTCGTGAACGCCACGGTAATGGTGCCGCCGTGGTCGTCCGGGAACGCGTGCTCCAGAGCGTTCGAGACAAGCTCGTTCACGATGAGCCCGGCCGGGATTGCGCGATCGACCGCGAGTATAGCGTCCTCCGACTCGAGTTTGCACGTCACGTCGCGGAGAGCGACGCCGTGTGAGCGATAAAGGTGCTCGGTGAGCCGGTCGAGGTACGCACTGAAATTTACCTGCGAGAGATCTTCCGACTGGTACAGGCGCTCGTGAATGAACGCCATCGACCGAATCCGATCCTGACTTTCTTCGAACAACCGTTTCGCGTCTTCGTCTTCGACCTTCTTCGACTGTACGTGGAGAAGGCTCGCAATGACCTGAAGGTTATTCTTGACGCGATGATGGATTTCGCGGAGCAGCACCTCTTTCTCTCGCAGCGAATTTCGAAGCTGCTCCTCCGCACGTTTACGCGCGCTGATGTCCTGAGCGACGCAAACAATGTCGGGCGCGTTCGCCGGAGAACCGCGCAGGAGCGAGCGGGAGACAAGAACGGGAAGGTTGTCGCCATCCTCCGTCTGGATCTGTCGTTCAATCTGGGTCACAGAACCAGTGCGGCGAAAAACGGTGTCGTCGGGAGAAGGGAGAGGGTCGTCGCCGATAAGAAGGTCGTCGAGAAACCGGCCCTTTAGATCCGACGGAGAAAAGCCGAGACGCTCGACCGCTGCACGGTTGACGTGATCAATTCGGTTGGAATCGTCCACGACGAAGAGCATCTCAGCCATCGAGTCGAGGACGTCATCAAGGTAGCTGCGAGATACGGTACGCCGCTTAAGTGCATCCGACATCTCTCGAAGGTTGCGCGCCAGGTCCCCCAACTCATCCTGGCGGTGAATCTCCACATCCACATCCATGTCTCCGTCCCGCATCTGCCTCGTTGTTCGGAGAAGCGTGTCGAGCGTCGACCGAAAAAACGAGATGGCGTACCATCCACCGACAGCGATGAGGCCGAAGCAGAGCACGGTAACGATCACAACCAGCGGTAGCGCGATATCCACGGGTCCGACGATGTCCGCCGGAGACAAGTCCGGGCGTTCCAGTAGAGTTTGAACGCGCCACAGAGCGGTTCCTGCGATGCTGCCGAGCAGAGCGACGAGAAACAAGACGGCCGCAACTGCGAGGGGTAAAATCCTGCGGAGACGCATTGACAATCCAGTTCGGGCAAGCGGGTGGAGGAAGGGGCGACCAGCTGCAGGTCATTCGGGTGAGACACATTTGAGACACCCGGTGCGCGCCCCGGTGTTTCCTGCTAACTTCGCTTCAAAGATCAGTTCACGGTGCAAATCGCAAAAATGTATGCCTTCAGGGCACTGGAGCGGGATTAAGAAGTACACGACCTCAATCCATAAAAATCGGTATGCGCCTCATCTCTTCTTGCTGAGAAGACCGGTTTCCTGGATCGAACCTCTTTGTACGTTGTATTTCCCAACCCCTTCGGTGGAGAATCCACACATTTTCTGACTCTACCGCGTATCGTAGCCATGTGGAATTCGAGAACCTGGAGCATTGATCGGCTCCCCCATCTTGTCCCTCTAGCCATTGCCATGAGCGTGTTTTTATTTGCCAGTGGCTGTGATTCTAACGAAACTGCACCAACCGAGACGGCACCAACCGAGTCTGAGGTTTCCGTGTCTTTTATTTCCGGAATGCCCGTTGCTTCCGCAGCTGCAAAGCGCGTCGTTACGGACACCGACGGTAACTCAATCGAATTCCTTCGGGTTGAGATGATTCTGGAAGAAGTCGAGTTCGAGCGGGCGGGAGCAACCGACGCGTGCAGATTCGATGACGACGACTCCGAGAGTGACGATGACTGCGAAGAAGTCGAGAGAGGGCCATTTGTTGTCGATCTTCCCCTCGGCGGTGCGTCCCCGTTTACAGCTTTTTCCGCTTCTCTTCCGGTCGGACAATGGAGTGAAGTCGAGTTTGAGGTTGAACCCCTCGACGACGATGATGCGCTCGCTAATTCCACGAACGTGCCTGAGGACGAGAGTATCTACGTCGAAGGAATCTGGAGGCCAGCCGGCGGAGCAGAAGCCCCCTTTACATGGACGTCAGATGTCGATAGTGAACAAGAAGTTGACTTTGACCCACCTATCGAGGTCACGTCCGACCAGTCGGTCAATATCACGTTTCGCGTGGGAATCGACGGATGGTTCCGCGGTCCGAATGGAAGCTTAATCGATCCACGAACCGTTGATGATGACGACGATCTTGAGGACCTGATCGAAGAGAACATCGAGGCGTCCATCGAGGGATTCCGCGATGATGATCGGGATGGAGACGACGACGATGACGATGACGACGATGATGACAGCGGCGACGGTGACGATGACGATGACGACGATGACGACGAAAATGACGATGAGTGAGAGCGGAGACCGCGGTCGATTATCATCGTAGCGCGTGCCCGGTCTTGCTTCGTCTCATACGTTTGGCGCCAACCGAACAAACAAACGCCCCGCCATCCGACCCTCGAGGCCGGACGCGGGGCGTTTTCATACCGCGCTCGCACGAGCGAATGCCTACAGAATGTATTGGCTGAGGTCGCGGCTGGCCGCGATGGAACTGAGGCGCTCCCGGACCATGTCTGCATCGACCGTGATCTGCGAGCCCGGCTCGACCCGGTCGGGAACGTCGAACAGGACGTCTTCCAGTAGCGTGGTTAGAACCGTGTGCAGGCGTCGTGCACCGATGTTCTCCACTTCAGTATTCACTTCCGCAGCGATCCTCGCGACTTCGCGAACGCCTTCGTCCTCGAACGTGATGGTGACGTCCTCCGATGCGAGGAGCGCACGATACTGCTTGATCAGCGCATTCTTCGGCTTGGTGAGGATCTCGTAGAAGTCGTCCTCATCCAGATTGTTGAGTTCGACGCGAATCGGAAAACGACCCTGAAGCTCCGGAATAAGATCGCTCGGCTTCGACACGTGAAACGCCCCACTCGCCACGAAGAGGATGTGGTCCGTTTTCACCATGCCGTGCTTCGTCGTCACGGTTGACCCCTCTACGATGGGTAGGAGGTCTCGCTGAACACCCTGTCGCGATACGCCCTGTCCCGCGCTGCCGCCATCGTTCTTCCGCGTTCCGGACGCCACTTTGTCGATCTCGTCGATAAAGACGATGCCCGACTGTTGTACGCGTTCGAGGGCGTCCTCTTTCACCTGATCCATGTCGATCAGCTTCTGAGCTTCCTGCTCCTGGAGAATGTCGCGGGCTTCGTCGACCGTGACGCGACGCTTCTTGCGCTGTTGACCGCCCATGTTGCCGAGCAGATCCTGGAGGTTGACCCCCATTTCTTCCATGCCCATCGGGCCGAAGACCTGCATCATCGGAGACTGGTCGGACGTAACCTCGATCTCGACCTCGCGGTCATCGAGGTCGCCCCGTTTCAGCTTCTCGCGAAACTTCTCACGGGTCCGCTCTCGCAGGCTGTCCTCGGAGGTCTCTGGTTCGGGGCGATCTTCCTCGTCCTCATCGCGCTGAAGAACGAAGCCGGGACCGTTAATGGTCGCACCGCTCTGGGTCGACGACGCCGGTTTGCCTTCTTCGGGAGGGATTAGGATGTCGAGAATACGCTGTTCGGCTCGCTCTCGTGCACGATCCTGTACTTCCTGTTGGTGCTCCTCCCGAACGAGGTTGACCGCAATGTCCGTTAGGTCCCGGATCATGCTGTCGACATCTCGACCCACGTATCCGACCTCGGTAAACTTCGATGCTTCAACCTTGATAAAGGGAGCACGCGCGAGCTTGGCAAGTCGCCGAGCAATCTCGGTTTTTCCGACGCCGGTCGGACCGATCATGATGATGTTGTTCGGCATGATCTCCTCCCGCATGTCGTCGGGGGCATTTTGCCGACGCCAGCGGTTACGGAGGGCGATGGCGACATTCTTTTTCGCCTCATCCTGCCCGATGATATATTTATCGAGTTCCTCGACG
Source organism: Longibacter salinarum (assembly GCF_002554795.1). Classification (NCBI taxonomy): domain Bacteria; kingdom Pseudomonadati; phylum Rhodothermota; class Rhodothermia; order Rhodothermales; family Salisaetaceae; genus Longibacter; species Longibacter salinarum. The sequence goes on from NZ_PDEQ01000001.1 coordinate 67,085, forward strand.
ATCTGGCGTGGCGTCAGCTCGTCGTCGAATGTGCTGATGGATGGCATAAAGTCGTCCGTCGGTCAACAGCGTGATGATGGGGGCTTGAACGACGAAGGGGAGACCACCGGCCTCCCCTCCGCGGTAAAAATACCGGAACCCAGTTGGTTACCGGGCCGAAGGATGGCTACTGAGTTTCATCGACGGCGTGCTCGTCGTACTCATCGTCGGCTGCCTCCGGTGTTTCTTCGTCGTGCTCGTCGTCGTACGTCGGCGCTTCGTCGTATTCCGACTCCTCGTACGTTCCGCCTTCGTAGTCTTCGTCATATGAGTCGTACGAATCGTAGTCGTCATAGGAATCAGACGATCCGTTGAAGCCGGTAGTCCGATTGCTATAAAACTCATCCTGGATCTCCTGAACGTCAGGATGATCCTGGTTTAGAATCAAAACCGTGTAGTCGTATGGATAGCCGTCGCGTTTCTCGAGTCGGACCGCGCCGGCGGCTTCCAGTTCACTGACCAGCGATTTCGGGTCGTGTTGCTCGCCGAGGACATCGCTGAGCTTTCTCAAAAGCGGCGTCAGGTACACCTCTTTATATTGCCCGAAGTGCTCCTCCGTGATCTCGACGGTGCGACGAGCCATCGGGTTATCGATTGAGCGAAACCGCTGAGGGGAGGCGGAAGGCGCTGATCGTTCTCGGGTTGGGGCAGAACGACGTGGAGAGGATCGTCTAGTGCGTGACGGTGCTCGGTTGTTGGACTCGCCGCTGGTCAGGTCGTCGCGGGACGACTGGCTGAGCAGGTTGCGGGCGTCCAGGTACGCGTCGTCTTCGCCGAGAGATGGCGTCGACCCCGGTGGTGGCGGATTCACAGCGGCGACCAGAGCACGCCGACCGGAGTTGCGTATGGAGCGGACGAGGGGAACGAATGACCGGTCACCTGTGATGATGACCACCGTCCCGATATCCGGTCGCTCGGAAAGCAGCGTTGCTGCGTCAATGCACAGCGCGAGTTCGGATGCATTGGCTTGAGCGTGCGCTGGCGTGAGAACCGGATCGACGCCCTCAGAATATAGACGGTCCTGAACGTCCAGGCCGCCCCCATCCGGCAGGTTGACAAAATCGGCGTATGCGTGCGCTAGAGTGGTTGGTGTATCGTCTCCCTCCTCGAGATAGCGGCGGACTTCATTGAAGATCTCAAACGTGTAATCTGCTGCTGAGCCCCCTCGGTTACTCTGAGCGCGGAGGGTGCGATAAAGGTTGTCGTAGTCAACAAAGATAGCAGCACGATCAGAAGCGGCTGCGGATGTGCCGCGAGACGAATGTCTGTGTCCCATTGTATTTTTCTTTTATCGTGTAAGGATCATCTTTCGTATCCGGACCACAAAAATTGGGGGAGAGGCCGGATGCGTGATACGTAGTGCAATTGATAAACGCGCGGATGCTCGTTTTCACACGGTTGAGCAGGCACTGATTACGGGCACAGAGATGGTCAATTTGAAATTGGATCTCTACGCTTCGTGAGCCTCCTCAATCTCCATTATCGTGAGATTGTGATTGGTATAGATGCAGATGTCGGCCGCGATATTAAGGCCCTGTTCGATGATTTCGCGTGCAGTCAAGTCGGTTGCGTGCTTCTTCAATGCGCGTGTAGCGGCAAGTGCATAAGGTCCGCCGGAGCCAATCGCGAGAATATCATCGTCGGGCTCAATTACGTCGCCGCTTCCACTGATCAACAGCATGCGTTCGGATGAGACGACGGCGAGGAGCGCCTCCAGTTTTCTCAGGTAGCGGTCCGTACGCCATTCTTTCGCAAGCTCCACGGCCGATCGAGTCAGGTTGCCGCCATACTCCTGCAACTTTTCCTCAAACCGTTCGAACAGCGTAAACGCGTCGGCTGTCGATCCGGCAAATCCCGCTAGAATCTTGTCGTCATACAACGATCGAACCTTTTCGGCTTTGTGCTTCATCACCGTGTCTCCCATGGTGGCTTGTCCATCGGAGCCAAGGGCAATCGTGCCGTTGTGGCGAACGCCTAGAACGGTGGTTGCGTGAAGCGCAGAATGATCGGCCATAAGCGGGAATAGTTAACGTCTTAATCGATCCGTGTGATTATCGGGCAGGACGTTCCAGTCCTTGCTGCCTAAACTCGCCACCTGTACGGTAAAGGCGGTTTCCGGTTCACATTCAGTCGTCGAGATGAACGTCGATCCAACTGAGATTCAAAGTCCGACGATTCGGTTCCGTCGCGTCGACCCGTATTGCAAATGTTGACTTCGAGACGGTGCAGACCGATTCCTAACGCACGCACCTCGATTCGGGGATGATGTGCGCTGGAGACGACCCGTCGTGTGGGCGACGCCTGTCACGGAATCGTCAAGGTCGCGACAGACAATTTACAGGCGAGCCAGCGCATTGACGATGCGGTCCTGAGCACGCCGAATCCGGTAGCCCTTCGTCGTGTGGTTCATGCAATAGATCGAGAAGACAAGGGGCGTCCCGTCGCTGCTCGATACGTATCCACTGAGCGCACTTACGTTCGACAGCGTACCTGTTTTTGCGCGGACATTACGTCCCGCTGAAGCGTTTCCTCGAAATCGATATTCAAGCGTTCCATCGCGTCCGCCGAGTGGAAGACTCTCCACGAATGCGCGTCGCCGTGCACGATCCGGATGATTCCACATGTAGTGCAACATCGTGATCGTAGCCTCTGGGCTCACGAGGTTGTGCCGGGAGAGACCGCTGCCGTCGGCGACGGCGATTCGGCTCGTGTCCACGCCCGCTTCTGCGGCAACTGATTTGATGACGAACGCCCCCTTCTCAGCCGATCCAGGCTCGAGCCCATTCGTGTCGGGGGCGGCATGCACGGCGAGTGTGCGAAGGACATGCTCCGCGTAGAGGTTGTCGCTGTCCTCATTTATGACCGCGACCAGTTCACTCATTGGCGGGGACGCGTGCGACGCAACGGACACGACGGAGGAAGATGTGTAATCTGGCGGCAACGGCATGTCATCGACGTCTACCGGGGAGCCGGACACGGCGATGCCTTCATCGATCAGGACTTCGCGAAGCACATGGGCGAAGTACAGCGTGGGATTGTCGACCGTGAGTTCCTCGCGTTCGAGTCGTCCCGCCGGGACCGTCGTGCCAACGTGGATGGTGTTCGTGCCGTGCAGGCGCCGGTAGTTTTCATCCTTCTCGCTTCCGGGTTCGGTCGTCACGGTCTGGTTGACGATCGTGACGTAGTTCGTATTCATCGGCGCCCACTCCAGCGTGGCCGGCATGTTTTTTCTCTGACCGCGAACGCTCAGGTCAATCACGTTCCGGTGGTACGACAGTCCGCTAATCTGTGCGGCGTAGTAAAACGGTGTATCATCCCAGCTCCATCCTTTGCCGAGGGACTCATCGTCGAACACGTCGTCATCCCCGACGATGTCCCCGTTGATGCGCTGGATGCCGGCCGCACGTAGGGAGTCGGCCCAGGCTCGAAAAACGTGCGTGGGGTCTGGGTTTGCGTCTCCGATGCTCGGGTCGCCGGACCCGCGAACGATCAGAGGGCCATGGAGAACGCCATCCTCAACGGGGCCGCCGCGATACACGGTTGTTGTGTATCGAAAGTCGGGACCAAGGCGATCCAGAGCGGTTGCCGCCGTGAAGAGTTTCATGTTCGACGCGGGTGTCGCGTTGGTCGCGCCATTGCGTGAGAATAGCACGCTCCCGCTGTTGGCCTCCGCGACGGTGATTCCCCAGTGCGATCCCGACAGCGAGTTGTCACCGAGGGCGGCGTCTACAGCTGACTGGATAGAAGCAGACGCTTTTCCCTCAACGAAAGCCGGCTGGGCGGTGGCCGGCAAAACGCTTGATGCAACGAATCCAAGGATGACGACGGTCAGGGCCCGGACCACGGATGGGGGCGATGCGAGAGAAAGAAAAATACGGCGCTCCACGGTTTGAAAGATCGAAAAGAAGGAGATGTTATGTGGACGCAGTTTGAGTCGGACTGCATCGAGTAGCGTTTCAAAATGTACATACAGCGCACGGTGAGATGCCGTGCCGTGTGCTCAGATTACAGCAGATCACGGAATCGACTCCGCTTCGAGGCTCTGTCGTTCTTTCGGCGGGAGAGAACGGATGACGAATGCGTGATTGATGCGATATAGCTTGACCGCCGGTCGCAGGAAGATGCGAAATTCATTCCTACCTGGTCTGACGGCTACTGAATCGATAACCCCGATCTGCTCGCCAGGAGGGAAGATGTCACTATGTCCACTGGTTACGACCTGTTGCCCGGTCGATACGGGCTCGGTCTTCACGACGTGCTGGAGTAGAAGGCGGTCGAGTTGGTCGCCTTCCCACCGCACGATACCCTCTGCGCCGATGGGTATGATGGTCGCCGGCACCCTGAAGTCAGTATTTAGAAACGGCATGACCCGGGAGAAATGCTCGCTGACGAGGACTACTTTTCCAATCACCCCCGATTCGTGGATCACGGGCATTCCGGCCGCAACACTATCGGTGGATCCAACGTCCAGCGTGATCCAGTTCCGTTGCCGCGTAATGTCCTTGGTCACGATCCGAGCCGGGATCATGTCCGCCTGCGACGTATCCCGCAGGCTCAGCATGCGACGCAACTCTTGATTCTGCGTGCGCACGGCTCGCGACCGGGCGACTTCGCTCGAGAGCTCGATGTTGCGGCGGCGAAGCGCATCATTTTCCTCGACGGCTCGGACGTACCGACCCACCCAGGCGAAGCTGCTCTCAATCTTTGCCGTCCATTCCATCGTCTCCGCACGTACGGCGCGTACAAGCGGGCGATTTTGCGTCGCCATGACGACGACGGACGCCAGCAGCAGGGCTACCAGCAGGAGCCAGTCCCGGAGCTGTTCCCAGAGGTTCATCGGAGCGAGAGGAGGGGAAATACATCAGCAATGCCCCTGAGAAGCGGGGCAACATTGCGCGTGAGAAAAACACCTAGATTAGAACGCGCTTGTATTTCTCCAGGTTCTCAAGCACTTCGCCGGTGCCCCGTACGACGGCGGTCAGCGGGTCTTCTGCGATATAAACCGGCAGTTCGACGCGTTCGCGGAGCATGACGTCGAGTCCGTGGAGCATGGCACCTCCTCCCGTCAGCATGATACCCCGTTCGAGGACGTCCGCGCCCAGTTCTGGGGGCGTTCGTTCCAGGCAGCGGAGTACGGCCGCGCCAATCTGATCGAGATTGTCGTGCAGTGCCTCCCGAACATTGACGGAGGAGATGGTGCGCAGCTTGGGAATGCCGCTTACGAGATCGCGACCCTTGACAGAAATCTCCATCTCCGGATCCATCTCGATGGCACTTCCGATCTCGCACTTGATCCGTTCCGCCGTCCGCGAACCGATGAGCAAGTTGTGATTCCGCTTGAAGTACTGAACGATGGCGTTGTCAAGTTCGACCCCACCGACGCGGATCGACTCATCGATAACGATGCCCGACAGGGCGATGACGGCAATTTCCGTCGTGCCTCCACCGATGTCGACAACCATATTGCCCACGGCCTCATCGATGTCGAGGCCAATTCCGATGGCAGCCGCCATCGGCTCCGAGACGAGGCGCACATGCTTGGCTCCGGCACGTTCGCCGGAGTCTTCAACCGCACGTTCCTCCACCTGTGTGATGCCGCTGGGCACACAAACCACCATGTTGCGAACACGCGTCAGCCAGTTCTTTCGAACCTTGCGCAGCATGCCTTCGATCATCTGCTCCGCCACTTTAAAATCGGCGATTACACCGTCCTTCAGAGGCCAGATGGTTTCTATTTCAGTATGTGTGCGCTCGTGCATCTGGAGCGCTTCGTAGCCGATCTCGCGAACCTCGCCGGTCTTATGGTCAACGGCGACAATGCTCGGCTCATTGAGGACGATGCCTTCGCCCCGGATGTGAATGAGCGTGTTGGCCGTACCGAGGTCAATGGCGACGTCCTGCGAAAAGTTAAAAAACATCTATGCCCGTACCGTCATGTGTGCGACAAGAATCGTGGAGGCCCGCAGCGCTGGATCTCGCGGGGTGCGGCCATGCGGTCCACGCGAGAGGTCAAGCCGTAGCGGTGCTGAAAGGCTCTTAAGGGGAGAGGATACGGCTTGATGGAATGGAATGAAACCCTCCGTTTCGTCTGGAAGCATCTCTGAAGCTCCGACAGCTTCATAGGATGTCCTGTTTCAATCGAAAGGTGGGCTTAGACCTTCCCGGACCGTGACGTACAGTATCCGTGCATGCGTACGTTGAGTACAGATGCGTCCGAGCAAGAGCAGCGTGCGCCCACGTCCATTCTCAGGTTTGAACGCCGAACGGACCGGTGGGGTGCGCCCCGTTGGCTTAGTGGCGGAAGTGTCTATGGCCGGTAAAGACCATTGCGACGTCGTGCGCGTTAGCGGCTTCAATGACTTCCTCATCCCGTATCGATCCACCGGGTTGGATGGCGGCCCGGGCCCCAGCTTCAGCGGCAGCCTCGAGTCCGTCAGCGAATGGAAAGAAGGCATCCGAAGCTACCACGGAACCACTCAAGTCAAGTTCCGATTTTTCGGCTTTCATGACCGCGAGTTCAGAGGCATCGATGCGGCTCATCTGCCCTGCGCCGATTCCAAGGGTGGCTCCGTCACGGGCGTAGACGATGGCGTTGCTCTTCACGTGCTTGCAAACGCGCCAGGCGAAGTCCAGATCGCGCGCTTCCTGAGCGGTCGGCGACCGGTCGGTCGCAATCGACCATTGTCGCCGCTGGTGCTCGAATGGAGGGAGGACGGCGTCGTTGGTCTGGACGAGGAGTCCACCCACGACACTTCGCACGTTAAATCGCTTGTCGTTACGCGAGGCCCCGACGTGCTTGATCAGCCGGCGTCGCTCGTTCTCTTTCAGAAGAGCCAAGGCATCATCCTCGAACGATGGAGCAATAATGATCTCAGTGAAGATTTCGTCGATGGCCTCAGCCGTTTCTCGGTCGAGTGCGCGGTTGACGACGACGATTCCCCCGAACGGTGACTGGCGGTCGGTTGCAAAGGCGCGCTTCCACGCCGTCGAGAGGTCGTCCGCTGTCGCCACGCCGCAGGGGTTGGTGTGCTTCAAGATGCCGACGGTCGGCGGCGCGTCGCGAAACTCGTCGATGAGAGCGCAGGCGGCACTCAGGTCCATCCAGTTGTTGAATGAAAGTGCCTTCCCGTGCATCGCCTCCACAAAAGGCTCCGTGTCTCCGTAAATCGCACCTTCCTGGTGTGGATTCTCACCGTAGCGGAGAATCGATGCTTGGGGCAGCGAGTCCGTGTATGGGTCCGGGAGGGACGACGCATCAGACGTTTCCGGCATCTCGTCGGAGTCGGTCAGGTACGAATGAATAGCTGCGTCGTACGCTGCCGTATGCCCGAATGCCTCGCGTGCGAGGATCTTCCGTGCGTCATGAGACAGCGCGCCGTCGTTTTCCTCCAGTTCGACGAGGATGCTTTCGTATTGATCGGGCGAGGTTGCGACGGCGACGAAGTCGTGGTTCTTCGCTGCGGCACGGACCATCGTGGGACCGCCGATATCGACATTCTCCATGGCCGTTGCTACGTCTGCGCCGCCACGTACGGCTTTTCCGAACGGATATAGATTGCACACGACGAGGTCGATCGGCTCGATGCTCTGGTCGGAGAGGTCTGCCTCGTCGTCCGGATCGTTGCGCCGTGCAAGGATTCCGGCGTGCACCGCTGGGTGGAGAGACTTCACCCGGCCGTCGAGGACTTCCGGGGAGCCGGTGACCTCACTAACCTCGGTCACGGGAATTCCGGCCTCCTGTAGGACACGGGCTGTACCGCCGGTCGAAATGATATCGACGCCCATGTCGTGAAGGCGGCGTGCGAATGATTCGACCCCGGTTTTGTCGAAGACGGAGATGAGAGCCCGGCGGATGGGGGCGAAGTCTTCAGGGGCAGGGAGATCCTTTGCGGAAATCATGGATGCGGGCGAAGCGAGGGAGACGAGAGGGGGACGGGTCAGGGCGTATCGTGGTGTGCAGGGGAAGCATCAAGAAGTCGAACGGTTCGACCATCGATCTCGACGCGGCCTGTAGCGAAAAGCCGGAGCGCACGCGGGTACATCTGATGTTCCACGTTGAGGACGCGCGCGGCCACATCGGACGGTGTATCGTCGGGATAAACGGGGACCGGCTGCTGCAGGACAATCGGCCCGTGGTCGTACTCCTCATCAACCAGGTGGACGGTCGCTCCGGTCCAGTGCACGCCGTACTCGACGACGGCGCGATGAACGTTCATTCCGTACATGCCTTTGCCACCAAAAGCGGGCAGCAGGGCGGGATGAATATTGACCATCCGACCGTGGTAGGCCTCGACGACAGCGGGCGGGATCTTCCGCAGATAGCCTGCGAGCGCGACAAACGTGATGTCATGCTCGCTCAGGACGTCAAGCAACAAACGGGTAAACGACGGTTGCTGCAGGCCGTCTGGGTTGATGACGGACGTGGGGATTCCGTGCTCTCTGGCCCGATCGAGCGCACCCGCGCCATCGTGATTGCTGACACAGAGCGCGATTTCTGCCGGGAGAGAGCCGTCCTCTACGGCGTCGATCATCGATTGGAAGTTGCTCCCCCCGCCGGAGGCAAAGACGGCGAGGCGGAAAGGATCGACGGCACCGGTACGGGGCACGGGCAGCGGGGATGAGCGAACGGTCTCGATACGCTATTATCAATGTCCGGGCACGCACCGGCTCATGCAACCGCTACACCGAAATTTGTTGAAGACCTCGGGTGGAACCGAAAGGATCGAACGGGAGCACGAGTTCCGACTTGTAATCCTGTCAGATTGCCGGGTGAATGACCTTACATGCGTGCAATGTAGTGGACACACGGGGTCATGTCATCCATCTCCACCGGCGAGCACAGCTGCCAGCACGCCAAGAGTGATGACGCCAACGCCGCCAGCCACCCACTTCACCCAGTTGCGATCATTGTCGTTCTGCTCAAGGAGTCGTTCACGTTCCTCACGAACGGATTGGACCATCTGGACGAAGTCGGGCCGATCGCGTGTCGGGTCGGGCTCGTAATCGGCCTTCGTGTTCAACAGATTCACGACGGCCGTGCGCGCGCCCTCGTCGTTTCCTTCGCCGAGATAGGAGAAGGAGAGCAGGCGATACATCTTCAGCTTGGTGGTATCGGCGAGACTAGAGCGCGTCTCTTCGAGGCACGTCTCGAGGAGGCCAATGGCTGGCTCAAACTCTGCCGACAGGTACCTCTCCTGAGCTCGCTCGTATTCCGTCTGGCACTGATCATTGGCTGCCGCATCGGCCTGTCCCTGACTGGGCATGACCGATCCAAAAAGCAGGACGGCTACAAAGACCACGAACGGCGCGATGGGTGATGTATGTCGCGAAAAGAGCGCCACGGAAAACCGCGCAAGTCGACATACGAAAGCGTCGGAGAGGGCGAAATTCATGACGACAGTCGGTACCGGAGGGGAGAACTCGGCATATTAGCACCGGTGACCACCGGCTGAAACCAGATGGTCACCGCATCTGCCATGGGGATGTGTTAGCGTACGAAACACGGTGCGTGAATGCACGCGTCTCACGGAAATTCTTGATCCCACCATGATTATGCGTGGTGACGGAAGGTATCACCGTCCGGGACGAATCGTGCTATGGATGTGCAAAAGCTGTTTTCGTACCGATACACGCCGGTCGATGAGCGCGCGTTGCGGGAGCGTGTATCCGACTGAGCCTGCCCCTTCGGCTATCGAGACGAGTCGGCAGAGGGCTCGGGTGTGCGCAGGGTAAACGTGATGCGTCCCCCCGCGTCTGTGTCGATGTCTACGACGCGCTGGGCGGAGAGGTAGCCGGCTTTGCGGACCTTGATTCGATGGCGCCCGACCCGCAGTTCGAGCTGTTGCGGCGCGTAGCCGGAGGGGGTGCCGTCGACAAGGATCTCCGCGTTCGGGATGGACTGTCCCCGCTCATTCTGTGCAACGATTCGGACCTCCACTTCCTTGGTGAAGTCTACATCTCGACGGAATTCCTCGCCCGGACGTAAGTTGACGACACGTACCCATTCGGCGGACCGATACCGTGCGACGATCCGGTGGCGACCGGGTGCCAGAGAGTCCGTCCAGGACGTGACGCGTTCAATACTTCGCTGCTCACCGTCAACGGTAACGGTTGCGAAGGGGTTAAACCGAAGCGTAGCCGTGCTCGGGACGGGCTTCAGCGTCGCACTGATATTGGTTTCCCGCCCCGATCGCACTCGGAGGCGCGAAGCGTATGAGTGGTACCCATTCTTTCGTATACGGATGGAGGACTGTCCGGCGCGCGCTCGTAGCGAGACGGGCGTGACGCCAACATCACGACCATTTAGCTGGACAGCGGCCCCAGCAGGAGACGATCGCACCATAATCGTTCCTGTAGCGACATCGTCGCCTTGGCCGTCTGATCTAGCCTCTGCGAGTATGAGCGACAGATCATGCGAACCGTCCGCGGCGAAGGTCGTCTCAGCGGGCGCGAAGTCCGGGCGCTCTGCGCGAACCGTTACCGAGCCTGCGGCAACATCGATCGCACGCAGCGGGCTCTCCCCGATACTGTCGCCATTGATGTGAATCGCTGCCCCAGGGGTTGTTCGGATATTGAGCCGGGCCATGCTGTCGGCGGTGACCGGAGTTGGTTGGGCGGGTGACGGGTCGATGCTCAGGAGCTCGGACACGCCCATCACGACCGCAGCGATGAGGGTCACGGCCATTGCCGCTCCAGCCGCCCACATCCAGTTCGCAGGTGCTTCTTCGCTTGGCTTGACAGAGGGCGGATCGAAAACGACAGGTGTGGCGACACGTGCCGGTGCATCCACCGGGTCGAGTGCGTTTAACGCCTCTTTTGCGCTTCCGAAACGCTGGTCCGCATCTTTCTCCAGCAGTTTCATGACGACCTGGTCAATCCGATCAGGAATGTCCTCGACATGGGCCGAGGGCGGATCAAACGGCTCCTGGACGATGGCGCGCTGAATCGAGTAGTAGCTACCGGACCGGCTGAATGGAAGTTGACCGGTAAGCATCTCGTACGCCATCAAGCCAACCGAGAACAGATCACTTCGCTCGTCGACATGCTTGAGGCCTTCGACCTGTTCGGGAGACATGTACGCGACGGTACCGGCCGTTTCATGCGTTGCCGTCAGGTCTGTATCGGACGTTCGAATTTTGGCCAGACCAAAGTCCGTGATTTTGACGCTCCCGTCGTTGGTGAGGAGGATGTTCGACGGCTTCAGGTCCCGGTGCAGGACGCCGGACGAGTGGGCGTGGTCGACCGCTGATAGGATCTGCTGCAGAATACTGGCGGCCTCGGGCCAGTCGAGATGGCCGGATGCACGGAGCACTTCCCGGAGCGGGGGACCGTCGACGTACTCCATCGCGATGAACGTCGCACGCATTGACTCGCGTAGGGAGAGCACCCGGACGATGCCTGGCGCATCCAATCGGGCGAGGGCTTTCGCTTCCGAACGGAAACGAGCGAGGAAGGTCGGGTCCTCCGCGAGGTGCGGCGCGATGACCTTGAGGGCCACGTCTTTTTCCAGGCCCATATCAACGGCTCGGTACACCGTGCCCATGCCTCCGCGGCCGATCACGTCGGCAATGCGGTAGCCGTCAATGGTGTCTCCGACCTGAATCATAAACGATTGCTTCGGAAGGGAGCGAACGGTTCAGTCACCGTGGGGAAGGGCGACCGCGCTGACGAAAGTTACAGATACTTCAGTGCCGCGTCAATCATGCGGCGAGAGAGAGATCCGTATGGAGGATAAATATAGCGCATCAATTTCGATCCGTACGATCGTCGCAGAACAGATCGTGCGTGGGAGAATTCGCGGAATGCGTATTTTCCATGTCCCATTCCGATGCCGCTGTGACCGTTTCCTCCAAAAGGAATGTGCGGGTTCATGTAGTGAAGCAGAACTTCGTTAATGCACGTCCCGCCTGCGTGCGTTCTCGAAAGGATCGAGTGCTCAGCAGCCTCATCGCGTGTAAAGAGGTAAAGTGCGAGCGGATTTGGCTTTTCGTTAATGCGGTCAATCGCCGAGTTCAGATCCGAAAATGGTACTACGGGAAGAATCGGGCCAAAAATCTCTTCGTCCATGATTCGTGACTCCGACGGGATGTCCGAGAGCACGGTTGGGGCGATGTACTGAGCGTCCGCGTCTGTCTGTCCTCCAGTAATGACGGTGGCGCCAGACTGCACAGCATCTGTTAGGAGGGATTGGACCCGGGAGAAATGCTTCTCATTGACGAGTCGGGCGTAGTCGGGGGTTGTACGCCGCTGTTCGTCGGTCTGGCCGTAATACTCTGATATGTAGTGAGTTATTCTTTTGAGAAATGCATCATGCCGCGATTCGTGAACGAGCGCGTAGTCCGGGGCGATGCAGGTCTGACCGGTGTTGGTAAATTTTCCCCATGCAATTTTGGCTGCCGCATCATCGACGTCCGCCGTTGCGTCGACAATAGCGGGCGACTTGCCTCCGAGTTCGAGGGTGACGGAGGAGAGGTGCTCGGCCGCGGCACGCATGACAATTTTGCCGACCTCGGGACTGCCCGTAAAGTAAATGTGGTCAAACGGGAGGTCGAGAAGGGCCTGAGATGTCTCGACCGCGCCTTCTACGAGGGCAACTTCGCGCTCATCAAACAACTCCTCGATCATCTCACGCATTACGCGGCTGCTATGCGGCGTGTACTCTGATGGCTTCACGATGACGGAGTTGCCTGCCGCTATTGCCGCAATCAGCGGGCCCAGCGTGAGGTTGAAGGGGTAGTTCCAGGGTGAAATGATAAGCACCACGCCTTTCGGCTCGTACCGAATCTCGGATGACGTACCCATGAGAAGGGGCGGCGTCGAAGCCGATTCCGAGGCCATCCACGAGTCGATGTGCTTGATGGCAAAGGACGCCTCATCCATGACGGCTTTTACTTCCGTCAAATCGGCCTCCTCAGGGGCCTTCTGAAAGTCGGCATATAGCGCATCCCGAATATCCTGACGGCGCGCACGAATACCGTCACGAATGCGCTGGATCTTGGCTTTCCGTTCCGCAGCCGTCGACTGCCGGACCGTTAGATGATGCTCCTTCTGCCGTTGAAAGAGGTTCTTCAGACGTTTGGGATCAGCGGAAAAGGATTGGTTGGTACCGGAGCGTTCGAGAGAAGCGGAAGAGACAGGCATGGAGGTCCGGGGGATACGCGAACAAATTGGCAGATCAAAAAACTTCATCTTGCTTCATATGATCCGCATGATGAGGCTTTTAGCACCTGTTTGGCGGACAGCCTTCGGCGATCCGAGGATACGGACCTCCCGCTGATCGGTCCTCACGACGCTCGCACAGAAGGCACGGGGGATCCCGCGCACCGTGTCTACTGCATCCGTGCGAACGGACCACCACCAAGCGAATGACTAGGCATGAACGGCTGCACGAACTTTTTCACAGCCCATCCGCCAAACAGGTTATTAGCGATCGAATGGAAGACAATCTTCTTACTCCAGACGGTAAACAACGAATTACTCAGAGCATACGAAACGACAGAGATTGATGCGCGGATGGCCTCCGTCACTCGTCCTTTCCTCTTTCCTGAATTCAGTATTCATCGACCATGAATGCACTTCTGATCGTAGATGTGCAGAACGATTTCTGCCCCGGTGGGGCGTTGCCGGTTCCCGAAGGGGACCAGGTTGTGCCGGTGATCAACGAACTGTCCGCCAAATTCGATCATGTGATCCAGACACAGGACTGGCATCCGGCTGGACATCGCTCTTTCGCGTCGTCGCATGACGGGAAGGAGCCGATGGACGAGATCGAAATGGATTATGGCATGCAGACGCTCTGGCCGGATCACTGCGTGCAGGGTACGGCCGGGGCTGACTTTCACCCGGATCTGACGACGACCCGCACCGAAATGGTCATTCGAAAAGGCTTTCGACCGGAGATCGACTCCTATTCGGCGTTTTTCGAAAATGACAACGAGACGCCCACGGGCCTGACGGGATACCTCCGGGAACGAGATATCGACACGCTGTTCATCGTCGGTCTGGCCGCGGACTTTTGCGTGAAATGGTCGGCTCTCGATGGCAGCAAGCAGGGATTCGGCGTGTATGTCGTCGAGGATGCGACCCGGGGCATCGATGCCAACGGCTCCCTCGCCGCCGCCTGGGACGAAATGAACGCTGCGGGCGTGCAAATTATCTCGTCTGACGCCGCAAAGACGCTCGCGTGACGCGTTTGAGGCCTGAGTCCGGTCGGTATTGATCACCGACTCGCCCAGAGATTATTCATTCTATCAGCCATCGTGAAGGCGAATCAGGGCCCGCAGGATGTCGGTGGTTGTGTCGTCGATTGACTCTCGTGTCGGGACCCGCAAATGATGGGCATCCCAGAGGGAGGACGGTGCTTCGTATCGCTTGTCGATCGTCTCCATCACATCAGGCCGGGCGTCCGACACGGAGCCGTCGTCGGTCCGTCGTTGCAGTCGCTCTCGCCGCGTGTCGTCGTCCGCAGTCAGTTCGACGAACGCATACGGGATGTCGGCATCTCTTAAGCTGTCGCGGAGGGCCGTTCGCCGGGTGGCACTACTGTACGTGGCATCGACGACGACGCCGCGCTGCTGTATCTTTACGGTCTCGATTGCGGCCTCTTCGATGGTGCGGTACACACGCTCGGTCATATCGGCACCGTACACGGCACCTCGGGCGTCCTCCGGTGTGCGCTGAAACATTGGGACGCCAGCCAGCTCTTTCCTAATTCGGTCTGAGCTCACGTGCCGCCATCCCAGTGCCTTCGCGCAGGCTTCCGCCTGTGTTGTCTTTCCGCTTCCTGTTCGGCCCATAACGACGATGGCCGTGGGGCGCGAGCCTGCTGCAGCGTAGCGGAGGGCCCATCGGTAATGCTCGCGGGCGCGCCGAATGCTCGCTGCTTTTTCGTCTTCCGGGATCTCTGTCTCGGCCGCGCGCATCCCTTCGACTTTGCCGCGGACGTATGCACGGTAGACCTTGTAGAAGCCGACGACATCGATTAGTTCTTCGTCGTCAAGTTCGTCCGCCATCCTGCGCACGAAGTATCGCGACAGGGGGCGGCACTCATGGCCGTCGAGGTCCATGGCCAGAAAGGCGATATCGCTCGCCACGTCGAGATGACGAAAGCGATCGTTGAATTCGATGCAGTCGTAGATGCAGACGCCTTTATCGGAGAGATGGACATGCTCGAGTCGCAGGTCGCCGTGGCCGTTGATGAAGTAGCCGCCCGTGCGGCGACGGTTGAGCAGCGCGGCATGTGCATCGTAGAATCGGTCTGTGTAATCCTGCAGGACGCGATACGCGGCTTTGGGCAGCAGCCATCCCGCATGATCGCGCGTCTGGTCGAAGTTCTCATCCGTGTTCACGCGGAGGTGGTCGACCCAGCCCCGCTCCGCAATTTCTGGTGCGGTTTCGAGCCCATCGTAAAAGTCGGACAGTGTTGAAACGACCCGATCAATCTCTTCCTTTGTCAGCGTGCCTTCCTCCGCATATGTGTGGAGAAAGCCGTCGGGCGGAAGATACCGCATCTTGACGGCGACCTCGACTGTTGTACCTTCGTCGGATTCGAACCGATAGCCGTCGCCCATTTTCGCCAGGTGAACCACGCCGAGATACGTATCCGCGCACAGTCTGCGATTCAGTTTGACTTCGGACTGACAGGCGGCTTCTCGTTTTTGAAGCGTCGTAAAGTCGAGAAATCCGAAGTCGACCGGTTTCTTCACCTTGTAGACGAAGGGAGGAGCGAGCGCTATGATCGAGATGTGCGTTTGCTTCAACTCGATCGAGTCCGGTTCATGAGGGTAGATGGATGGATCCTTCAGCAGCGAGCAGAGCGCGTCGACACTCGGGGACTCGGGCACAGGCGGGTAGAATCGTTGAGAACGGTGCGAGCACAGAGATGTGAAAATGACACGTTGGCGGTATGCCGCATCGGGGGCTCCGTTCCGACCCTTTGATTCCTCGAACGGACCTACGATTCTCACTTACGTCACCGGGTTTGCCGGACGCACGGGCCGAGTTCATCGATACAAAACTTAAACCTTCCGCGATATCCGGACGAAGGGGCTGAACAAGGATCCGACGTACCGTATACTACATGCCGCTTCGGGGCGTCCGCGCCTACTCCCGGGGCCTCGGTGTTCGTTTCCGCTCATCTAAAAGCTACCATGCCGAAAGACTCGCACGACCGCATTCTGGTGACGGCCGCGTTGCCGTATGCCAACGGCAACATCCACCTCGGTCATCTCGCCGGAGCGTATCTGCCGGCCGACCTCTATTGCCGCTACCAGCGTCTCAAAGGGGAAGATGTGCTCTTCATCTGCGGATCCGACGAGATGGGCGTTGCGATCCTGATGCGGGCTCTTCGTGAGGGGCGAACCCCGGAGCATATTGTGGACCACTATCATCCGATGATCCGCGACAGCTTCGACCGGTTCGGGATGAGTTTCGACTACTACGGTCGGACGAGCTCGGAGACGCACAAGGTCACGTCACAGGACTTCTTCCGAACGCTCGACGAGAAGGACGTCTTTAAGCTGAAAACGAACGAGCAGCTGTTCGATCCGGAGGCGGAGATGTTTCTCGCAGACCGGTTTGTCGTCGGCACATGTCCCGTATGCGGATACGAGGAAGCGTATGGTGATCAGTGTGAGAAGTGCGGCTCGTCGCTTAGCCCGACCGAGCTCATCGACCCGCGCAGCACACTTACGGATGCGACGCCGGTGCTGAAGGAGACGTCGCACTGGTACATCCCGCTGGGTGACATGCAGCCCGCGCTGGAAGAGTGGATCGGGACGCACCCGGAGTGGAAGAACAACGTCCTGGGTCAGGTCCAGAGCTGGTTCAACGACGGACTCAAAGACCGTTCGATCACGCGCGACGTGCCCTGGGGCGTTCCCGTACCTGAAGATGTGGCTGCGCGCCACGGTTTGGAAGCGGAGGGGAAGGTGATTTACGTCTGGTTTGACGCGCCGATCGGCTACATCTCCGCGACGAAAGAGTGGGCGCAGGAGCAGGGCGACCCCGGTCGCTGGCAAACGTACTGGCAGGACGAGGACACGAAGCTCGTTCACTTTATTGGAAAAGACAACATCGTCTTTCACTGCCTCATGTTTCCGGCGATGCTCCAGGCACACGGCGACTACGTGCTCCCGGACAACGTCCCGGCCAACGAGTTCTTGAACCTGGAGGGACGTAAGCTGTCTACGAGCCGCGGATGGGCCGTATGGCTTCACGAGTACCTTGATGATTTTGAGGAGGCCACTCACGGTGCGGATATGCTTCGGTACGCGCTCGGAACGACGCTCCCCGAAAGCAAGGACGCGGACTTCAGCTGGGATGGCTTCCAGAGCCGCATCAACGGCGAACTCGCGGATGTCCTGGGCAACTTCGTGAACCGCACCCTCACGTTTGCCGACCGTTTCTTCGATGGACAGGTCCCGCCGCTCGAGCAACCAACGGACACGGATCGAGACATGCTGGACCGGTTGCGTGAGGCGCCGGACGCCATCGGTGAGGCTTACGATCAGTACAGGATGCGGGAGGCCATTTACGAGACGATCGATCTTGCTCGCGCAGGCAATAAGTATTTCAACGACACCGAGCCCTGGCATACCCGGAAGGAGGACGGCCCGGCCGCCGGCAACACGGTTCACATTTGCTTGCAGCTATGCGCGTCTCTTTCGGTTTTGATGGAGCCGGTGCTACCGGACGCCTCCACGCGTCTCCGCGACATGCTCAACCTCAGCGGTGTGCGACCGAGCACTCCGCAGGATGATACGCCCGACCCCGACGATGACCTCATCGGATGGGACGATGCGCGTCATCCACTTCTTGCGCCGGGCCACGCGCTCGGCACTCCCGATATTCTCTTTGAAAAAGTAGAAGACGACACGATGGACGAACAACGCGACAAGCTCGGGCAGACGGACGAAGACACCACCGACACCGTCGAAGACGCCGGGTACGCGCCGATCAAAGATGAGATCGAGTTCGGCGACTTTATGGATCTGGATCTGCGTACCGGTGTGGTCACCACGGCCGAGCCGATTGAAGAGGCCGACAAACTTCTTCGTCTCGAGATCGACCTCGGGTTCGAGCAGCGTCAGATTCTGGCGGGCATCGCGGAGCACATGGCGCCGGACGAGATCAACGGACGCAAAGTGGTTGTTGTCGCCAATCTCGCGCCGAAAACGATGTTCGGGCTGGAGAGTCAGGGCATGGTGCTGATGGCAGAAGACCGGGATGGAAATCTCGCTCTCGTGTCGACCGATTCCGAGCCAGGCAGCGTGGTCCGATAGACATCGCGCCGTCGGTTTTGGAAATGAAGCGCCTCCTTGCTATGGGCGAGGGGGCGCTTTTCTTTATTGCGGCGTTTCGCTTGTCTCGGCCCGTATGTCGCGACGTCGGATTCATCTTCTTCGTGAGTGATGAGCGTAGACTCATGCACGAGGTTGTCGTGGGGAACCACGAACGCAGACATGCCTGTTACTTTGCCGTGCCCCCAACCACGCATCCCGACCTACGTACATGTTGCGCTCCCTTCGTCTTCTCCTGCTCGTCGGTTTCGCATTCCTATCCGCCGGTTGTTCAACCAATGCGTCTGGACAGGACTCGGGCGGCCCGATTCTTCCTCAGCAGGCCGCCTACGATGTCACCTACTACGACCTCAATGTCGATGTCGATACAGCGTCCCAATCAATCACGGGAGAGCTCACGGCGGTAGCAGCTGTGAAGAAGCCGTTGGAGCATTTTGTGCTGAATCTCGACACGCGGCTTGACGTCCGGGAGGTGAATATGGCGTCAGAAGGCGGAACGGTCAAGCTCCCCGTTGAAAGAAAGGCAGACCGAAACCAGCTCTGGATGAAGCTGCCGGACGTTGCTCGTCCCGGAGACACGCTCCGCGTCACGGTCGAGTACGGCGGGGCGCCCCGCGTGGCACCGCGCCCGCCGTGGGATGGGGGCTTCACGTGGTCACGCACGCCGGAGGGGGCACCGTGGATTGCGACGTCTTGCCAGACGATTGGCGCCGACATGTGGTGGCCGGTCAAAGACCACCCGTCGGATGAGCCGGACTCGATGGCGGTAAACATCACGCTCCCGCGCCCGCTCGTCGCTGCCTCCAATGGGCGCCTGCGCTCTGTCGAAGAGAACGACAGTACGCGCACGTACCGCTGGTTCGTGTCGACACCGATCAACCCATATGCCGTAGCGCTCCATGCGGCGCCGTACTCGGAGGTTGATACCACGTACGAGAGCACGACCGGGGAAGAGATTCCGGTCACGTTCTATGCCGTCCCGACCGATGCAGAGAAGGCACGATCCGCGCTACCGCATTTTCTGGATCACGTTCGATTTCTCGAAGAGACACTCGGTCCGTACCCATTTCGAGCGGACAAATACGGCATTGCGCAAACGCCGTTCAAAGGGATGGAGCACCAGACGATTATCGCCTACGGCAATGGCTTTAACCTCGAAGGCGGTCTTTACTACAATGCCGGGTTCGATGCTCTTCACTTTCATGAACTTGCCCACGAGTGGTACGGAAATCTCGTCACGGCCGGCGACTGGAAGGACTTCTGGATCCACGAAGGGTTTGCTACCTACCTGGAGGCTCTGTATCGAGAAGAGCTTCAAGGCGAAGAGGGGTACTTGAGCACCGTCCGGTTCTGGGAGGGACAAATCACGAACTCAGCACCCGTGGCACGCGGATCGGCGACGTCAGCTCAGGACATGTACGGGAGCGATGTCTACTACAAGGGCGCTCTGATTCTGCATACGCTTCGCTACGTCCTTGGCGACGAAGACTTCGCCCAACTGCTGCGCCAGTTTACCTATCCGAGCGATGAAATGCGGCGGGCGACGGACGGCTCCCAGGCGCGAACGGTGACAACAGCCGACTTCGTCCAGGCGGCGGAGCAGGTATCCGGACAGCAGCTCGACGCGTTCTTCCGCGTGTATCTGTACCAGGCCGAGCTGCCGTTGCTGGAGGTGGAGAAGAAGGACGCAGAGTTGAAACTCACGTGGACGCGCACCGGGGGGATTCCGCTGGACGTGCCGGTCCCGGTGTCCATCGATGGAGAGACGCGACGCGTAGAGTTTCAGGATGGAGCGGCGACGCTATCAATCCCGTCGGGGGCATCGGTGCAAGTCGATGAGAGGGGACGGGTCCTAAAAGATCTAACAGTTCTCTCTGAGTGACGGGGAGGGAGACAGCGCGCCCGCGTCTTTCGAAAGCAAGAAAAAACGGGCGACCCCTTGTGGGATCGCCCGTTCGAATGGACGGACATTGTCCATACCATTTGACGCACCTTAGATGTTGATCGGTTCGCCGTACGCAGCGCGTGTCGCCTCCATGATCGACTCGGAAAGCGTCGGGTGCGGATGGATCGCCTCCATGATCTCGTGACCCGTCGTCTCGAGCGTGCGAGCCGTGACGACCTCGGCGATCAGCTCCGTGGCGTCATGCCCGATGATGTGGCAGCCCAGCAGCTCGCCGTACTTCTTGTCGTAGATGATCTTGACGAAGCCTTCGTTGTGGCCCAGTGCAGCGGCCTTGCCGGAGGCTTTGAAGGGGAATTTGCCGACCTTGATGTCGTAGCCGGCTTCCTCAGCCTGCTCTTCGGTATAGCCGACAGATGCGATTTGCGGCTGGCAGTAGGTGCAGCCCGGGATGTTTTTCTTGTCCATCGGGCGGACATCCTCACCTGCGATCTTCTCGACGCAGATGATGCCTTCGTGGCTGGCTTTGTGCGCGAGCCAGGGGGCGCCGGTCACGTCGCCGATCGCGTAGACCCCGTCCACATTGGTGCGATAAAACTCGTCGACGACGATATCGTTGCCGTTGGTTTCGACACCAAGCTCTTCGAGACCGATGTCTTCGACGTTGCCGACGACACCGACTGCCGAGAGGATCTGATCCGCTTCGATGTATTCGGTCCCCTTGTCGGTTTCGACCTCCACTTTGAGCGCCCCATCGGCTTCCTCGTAGCCCTGCACCATCGCGCCGGTCATCACATTGATGCCGGCCTTCTTGAAGGACCGCTTGAGCTCTTTCGAGACGTCCGCGTCTTCTGCGGGCACGATCCGATCCTGCACCTCGATGATCGTGACATCGGTGCCCATGTGCTTGTAGAAGTAGCCGAACTCGACACCAATGGCGCCGGCTCCGACAATCACGAGACGGTCCGGGCGTTCCGTCTGAGTCATCGCTCCGGTCGACGAGACAACGTTGTCTTCGTCAATCGGGAGGGGCGGAATCTCGCGCGGACGTGCTCCCGTCGCAATGATGATATGCTCGGCGTTAATCGTTTTCTCTTCGCCGACCTGCTCACCGTCCATATTCTCGCTCGGGACGATCTCAACCGTGCCGTTGCCGGCAAGGCGGCCGTAGCCGTAGTGGACGTCGATGTCGTTTTTGCGCATCAGGTACTGCACGCCCTTGTTCATCTGCGAAGCCGCGCCTCGGCTGCGCTCAATGACCTTCGGGAAGTCCGGAGTGATTTCTCCTTCCAGGTTGAGGCCGAAATCGGAGATGTGCTTCGATTCAGCCATCACC
Source organism: Longibacter salinarum (assembly GCF_002554795.1). Lineage (NCBI taxonomy): Bacteria > Pseudomonadati > Rhodothermota > Rhodothermia > Rhodothermales > Salisaetaceae > Longibacter > Longibacter salinarum. The sequence goes on from NZ_PDEQ01000001.1 coordinate 88,662, forward strand.
TCAGCGCTTTTCAGAAGCGCCTTCGTCGGGATACAGCCGATATTGAGGCAGACGCCTCCCAGCTTATTCTTTTCGACAATAGCAGTTTTTAATCCGAGCTGGGATGCCCGAATGGCGGTTTCGTAACCGCCGGGACCGCTCCCGATGATCACGCAGTCGTACGTAGTAGCCATGGAGTCGAGGTGCAATAGTTGGGCCTTTCGAACATGCAAGCGCTAAAATACACGCTACCCTTCACCGTTCCCAATCTCGACTCGCGTAGCGTACGAAAGCTTCTGTGAATACGCTTCTTCCGACGAGGAGGAGACATGAAGATCGATGGACGAGGCGCAGGACGATGCGGAAGTGGAGTGCATCTCGACCTGCGATCGGATGCGGAAACGCTTCGCGCATCCATTGCCGAGACGGGTCAGGCTATCGATTCCCGAGCCAGCCAACCGGGTCGACGCTTTGGTTTTTCTTCTTGTCAAAGACGGCAAAGAAGAGTCCTGCTCCACGCGGCTCGTTTGAGGTGCCTGATCGTCCGATGACCTCGCCGGTATCGACGCGGTCGCCCTGGGCGACGAAAAGGGTGGAGAAGTTGCTGTAGACGGACAGATAATCGCCATGGCGGATGACGAGATAGGTGCCGTAACCGGGCACAAAGTCGATGCCGGTGACGACGCCCTCAAAAACGGCACGAACGGACTCCTCCGGATTCGTGGCGATGAGAATGCCCGGGTGATAGGTCTCCGTGCCGTGAACCGGGTCGACTCGGTTGCCAAATCCTTCCGTGACTGCGCCGTCCGTGGGCCAGGGGAGCGATCCGCGGTTTTGCTGGAAGGTCGCGGAAAGCCGGGCGTAGTCCGCCGCGCGGGCGGGGGCAGAGGTGGCGCCGGATACACGGTCCCGACGCTCACGAGCTTCCGCACGTGCCACGAGCTCTCGAATCTGCTGTTCAAGTTCACGTGCCGCTCGCTCTTTTCGATCGATCTCTTCTCGTAATTCCGACCGCTGATTGCGGAGTTCGGCGACGACCTGCCGGCGGTCCTTTTGAAGCTGGCTGAGGTTCTGTCGCTCCTGGCGAGCTTCCGCGAGGAGTCGTTCGGTTTTGCGCTGAGAGGCGTCGAGTTCCCGCTGTCGCTCGTTAAACTGCTGTGCTGCCGACTGGATGGCAGACTGTTGTGCGCGTCGCTGCTCTGCGAACCGGCGCAGGTACCGAACACGAACGAGCATCTGGCTCACGGACTTCGATGCCAGAATCAGGGCAACGTCATGTAGCCGCCCGTATTTATAGGCGTGAACCGCATGCGCCCGGTATTCATTCCGAAGCTCGTCGAGTTGTCCCTCTAGAACGTCGAGCGTGTCCCGAAGGTCGCTTCGCTCCTGGCGCAGCTGTCCCATGCGCTGCTCGTACGTCGACACAAGCTCCTCACGGAGTGCGATTTCGCGCCGGATCTGCTCCAGTCGATCGACGGTCGCTTGTTCTTCTCGGGTCGTCTCCTGGAGCCGCTTCTCGTCGCTCTCGATCTGGCCTTTGAGGGCTTCCAATCGCTGCTGGGTATTCTTTCGCTCGTCCGCGATGTTCTGGCCGTTCGCCCGACCCACAACGCACAACAGGACAAGGGCGGTGACAGCGTAGCGCATGATGGCGCGCGTTCCGAAAGACCGGAGTCGGACGGGCCGATGACTCATGCCAAGAAGGGGGACAGAGAGTACGAGGGAGAGCGGGACGCTCAAGATTATCGGCTGGAGGTCGGAAGATACACCCTTGGCGTTCCAGCGGGTACGTTGAAGTCAAACGATAGATTCTCGGGATCGAGGTGCATCGACTCGTATGTCAGCATGGCCATCGCCTTCTCGGGGCGGTTGCGGAAGACGACCTGCTGTGGAATCGGGACACCATCGATGGTCTTGAAATTCCCGAACATGCGCTCTTCCAGAATGTCGCCATCGTCTGACATACGGGCATACCGGATCACACGCCAGTTTACCGGGTCGATCGTATATGTGGTACGACCGCTGGGCGATGTGAGATAATAGTTCAGGGAGTCTGCACCCACGTTCCAGTTCACACTCGGGCTCGGCGAAATGAGGCCGAGCATGTTGGAAAACGCCTCCTCCGCCGTAACAGGAGCGGCGAGCAGGGACTGTGCTTCGTCGACGGTGCCCACCATCATCTGGTTTTCCATCCGATTGTGCACGAAGAAGCTGTCTCGTGTCACGAGGACACGTGCCCCCTCAAATCCAAAGCGGCTCATTCGCATCCACAGCGAGTCGTTTCGGCTCTGTCGCACTTCCGCATTGAACGTCCCGGATCGTCGCGGAGAGCGGACCGTCATGCGAGCGCGAGCCTGAAACGCCGAGAGCGTGTCGGTTTGACCTTCGATCAGACGGTGGATCTGCTGAGCCGAATGGTTCGGAAACGCCTCCGGCATTCCTGATGTCGATGTGGCCGACTTTGAGCCCGAGCAACCGGCGACAGCAAGCGCCGCAACAACGGCAATGACCAAAAGACGCGGTATCGAAAGACGTGAAGCCATGAACGTCGACGGGAAAGTCGTAAATAACGGCGTGGAGGTCACAGTACCGTGTTTGGCACCGTGCATGCACGATGACGATTGCTGCGTGATCCCCATACTTGTAAAACGATTACAGGTCTAGATTTCGTACCGGGGATGGAGCGGCACTGTGATCAGTCGTCCTGGAGCGCGTTCAGCTTCTCCTGCACGCGATCACGATCGGGTGCGCGTTGGAGAGCCTGTTTCCAGTACTCACGTGCAGCCTTTGCATCACCGAGGGCCTGCGACACGTCGCCAAAATGCTCGTACACGGATGCAGACGCCGCCCCCGTACGCAGGGCTTCTTGCAGCGTGGATTGAGCCTTTTCAAGGTCGCCCTTTTTGTAGTAGATCCAGCCGAGCGTATCGATATAAGATGCGTTTGTGCTGTCGATCCGTACCGCTCGTTTGGCGAGACGCAGCGCACGGTCGAGATGGACGCCCCGATCCGCGAGACTGTAGGCGTAATTGTTTGCTGCGTCTGCATACTCCGGATTTGCGTCCAGGGCCCGCGCATAGGCTGCGTCGGACTTCGAAAACTGCTTCATTCGTGTGTAGATGAGGCCGAGGGCGCCGTTCAGCTGACTTCGAATCTCACTCTGATCGGGATCCAGCGCGTCGATCGCCTGCTGAAATCGAGAGGCGGCGACGCTATTTTGTCCGACTTGCATCGCAGCATAGGCTGATATCCGGAGAAGGGACGCACGACCGGGAAAGAGTAGCAACCCCTCGTCTGCGACATCCGCAGCCTGGCGTGCCTGGCCCGCATGCAGAAGAGCAGCAGCTGCGCGGGTCCACCGATCGGGCGAACGCGGGTTCTTCTGAAGGGCGCGCTCAAGCAATTCTGCAGCCCGTTTGTATTCACCCGTCTCGTACTTCAGGTCGCCGAGCATCGCGAGTGCATCCTCGTGTTCTGGATCGAGCTGGAGGGCCCGCTGAAGGAGGCGCTCGGCCGTGGCGCGCAGTTCCGGGTCGTCTTCTGGGATGCGGAACTCGGAGTCATCGGTGAGCGAGCGAGCCCGGGCGACAAATTGGTCCGGAGAGGCGTCGGCGTCATTAACGATGTCTTGGAGGAGGGACTCGGCTTCTGCCGGGCGTCCGGCATCGCGATACAGAGACGCCAGCCGCATCACGACGTTGATACTGCCGGGGCGACGGCGGAGAAGGTTCTCGTACAGCTGAATGGCCTCTTGCGTCCGGCCGGCTTCCATGTAAAAGCGGCCGAGCAAGTGGGGGTATAGCTGGTCGGCCGGGCGGTGGCGCATCAGGGCGCGGAGGGACGACTCGATGCCGCCGGTATCGCCGACCTGGCGGTAGAGCTGAAGAAGTTCGAGGTGCACGCGTGGGTCGTCCGTGTCGCCTTCGAGGACGGTCTCATAGGTTTTGATTGCAGCATCTGGTTGATCCGCCTCGATCTGTGCCTGAGCCAGGTTCATGCGTGCGTCGACATTCTCGGGGTGACGCTTCAGCATCCGCTCATAGGTTCGGATCGCGGACTCAAATGCACCCGCCTGTTGCTGAAGCTCAGCAAGCTGCCGGTGGTAGGCTGCATTTTCCGGTGCCTCATCGCGGGCGCGCTCCGCGTAATATAAGGCAGACGTGGCATCGTCGATAGCGGCTTTCGCTTCGGCCAGAGCCGACAAAATCGGTGCCTGGTCAGGTGTGAGACCCAGCGCCTGTTCGTAATACGCGATGGCCGCCTCGTAATCTTCGAGAAAGGCGCGCGTCATGCCACGGACGAAGAGTTTCCGCGCATGAGTGGTCTGGCTATCCTCGAGTTCCGAGGATGACCGATGAATGCCCTGTGCACGGGCGCTCGACGGGTCGGTGACTCCCAGAACGACCAACCCCACGAGCAGGGAAACGACGACCATACTATGACGCAGTCGACAGAGGGGGCCGACCAGGACAGAAAGCAGACGATGTGTCGTCATGCGGGTCATACGGTAGCGGAAATCAGCCAGCTGAGAGTGTAGAGCGTGTCGGCATGAGAACATCGGCACTCCTCCGGGGCCGAGAGGCGATTAGAAAACGTGAGTAGAGGAGCGGGGGTTTCCACAGCAGTGCCGCCGGAGTCGACACGTTGCTCAAACCACGATTCCGGATGGAATGGAACCAAGGTTCGTTCATTGAAATTTGACGTAAGGCATTGATCCATCGACCGTTGCGTACGTGTGCATGTCGCGTCACCGGCTGATCACCCACCGGATGGACGTCGCGCCTGGTGCGTGATGCCGTACTATACTTCTCCGATATCAAATAGTGATCCAACAGCATGGGCGAGCAAGACGTGAAGCGAAAAACCGACGACGCAGTGTTGCGGGAGTTTACCCAGCACCTGCTGCGGGACGTCCGGGCGCTCGAAATGATGCTGCGCGAGGACATGTTCGAAACCGGTACGCGCCGGTTGGGAGCGGAGCAAGAGCTTTTCATGGTCGACGATCGGTACGATCCCGCTCCAATCATTGATGAGGTGCTGGAGCTGAATACGGACGAACGGATCGTCACGGAGCTCACGCGCTTCAACATCGAGTTCAACATGGATCCGCTCGTCTACGGCGGGGATTGCTTCCGGGAGATGGAGGCGGCCACGACCGAGCTGGTTGCGGAGGTGCGCAACCTCGTCAACGCGGTTGGCGGCGAGCCGGTTATGACGGGCATCCTCCCGACGGCGCATCTGTCGGACTTCGCGATGGATTACATGACGCCCCGACCTCGGTACTATGCGCTGAACGAAGCGCTGGGGCGTTTGCGCGGGGGACCTGGACAGTACCAGATCCGCGGCATCGACGAGCTCTTCCTGAAGCATGACTCGATCATGCTCGAGGGCTGCAACACAAGTTTCCAGACACATTTCCAGGTCACGCCCGAAGAGTTTCCGCGCTTCTATAATATCGCGCAGGTAGTCGCCGCGCCCGTGCTCGCAGCAGCAACGAACTCCCCGATTCTGTTCGGGAAGCGGTTGTGGAAGGAGACCCGAATCGCTCTGTTTCAGCAGGCAGTCGATACACGCTCGAGTAATTTGTACCTGCGGGAAATGAGCCCGCGAGTGCACTTTGGGACGAAGTGGGTCGAGGAGTCGGTCACGGAGATTTTCAAGGAGGACATCGCTCGCTTCCGTGTTCTCCTGACCACCGAACTTGACGAGCACCCGGTCGATGTGCTTCGAGAAGGTGGCGTTCCGAAACTGCAGGCGTTGCAGTTGCACAATGGGACGGTCTACCGCTGGAATCGAGCCTGCTACGGCATTACCGATGGCAAGCCGCACCTCCGCATCGAGAACCGCGTGCTGCCGTCCGGGCCCACCGTGGTCGATGAAGTGGCGAACGCGGCGTTCTGGTTCGGTCTTGTCAGCGCGATGGCCGAGATGTACGATGACGTATCGACGGAGATGGACTTCGACGACGCGCACCACAACTTCACGGCGGCCGCGCGGCACGGACTGTCGTCGCAGTTTGACTGGATCGATGGACGCACCTTGCCCGCACACGAGCTCATTCTGGAAACGCTGATCCCTCAGGCGCGGAAAGGGCTCGAGATATCCGATATCGACCCCTCGGATATTGACCGGTACCTGGGGGTCATTGAGGACCGCGTTGCAGCGCGTCAGACCGGTGCCGACTGGCAACTCGAATCGATTCAGAAAATGAAAGGCATGGGCACGCGGTCCGAGCGTCTGACGGCGCTGACCGGGGCCATGGTGGAGAATCAAAAGACGGGCGAGCCGGTGCATACCTGGGATTTGGCTACGCTCGACCAGTCGTACGTCCCGAACGGGATGTCGAAGTCCCGCGTGGAGGATTACATGAGCACGGATCTGTACACCGTGCATGAAAATGAGTCGATTGAGTTCGTCGCCTGCCTGATGGATTGGCAGCGGATCCGGCACGTCCTGATTGAGGACGAGCAGCATCGCCTGGTTGGCCTTGTCAGCCATCGCACGCTGCTCAGACACCTCGCCGACCGGGACGGCGCGCCGGATGGCGGTGTCCCCGTTCAAGAGATCATGATTCAGGAGCCTGTTTCCGTCGAGCCCGATCTGCCGACCGTGGAGGCGGTGAAGCTGATGCGTGAACACAAGATCGGTGCGCTTCCAGTCGTCCGAGAGGACCAGCTGGTTGGAATTATCACGGAAAGTGACTTCATCGAGATCGCCGGAAACCTTCTCGACAACACGCTTCGCTTCGATTCGCCCGACCCTGCCTCGTTCGATCACTCGGGTGAGTCGGCGTCCGAAGAAGCGGAAACCGACGAAGATGAGTCAGACGAACCGACCGACGACTCATCGGACGCGTAAGACTCTGCCCTTCGCCATTCTGACTCGAACGACCTGTATGCCCCTCTCTTCCTCGGTCCGGTCCCGTCTACTGCAACGAGCCGCGACGTTTGCCCAGGTGTGCTCATTTATCGTTCTGCTCTTCCTACCTGGATGCAGCGGGGAGGCGGAGTTGCCGCCGGATCCGCACGCCTTCGGGCGGACGATCGTATCGGCCTTGAAGGAAGCAGACGCGGACGCGTATGAGCAGTTGATCTATACGAAGCAGGATGTAGAGTACATGCTCGACCACCGGGCGGCGGCCAATCGCGACGACGAGTCGTATCGAAAAGGATGGCTCGACAGCTACGACCGCCGAAGGGAAGAAATCGAGCGCTCATTCGATCGCATCCATCGGGAGGCCGAACGACACGGCCTCAGCGACTGGAGCAATGTGACGTTCAAAACCGTCGACTTTAAGACCGTCCGCGAAGGCGATTTTACTCGATACGAAATGATCGTCGAGGTGTCCACGGAGGACGGTCGCGAATACGTGTTGACGGACGCCACATGCTGGAAAACGGATCGGGGCCTTGCTCTTCAGTCGCCGCCGACGATCCTCACGCAGAAAGGACGGCAGGGTCTCGGCCGGTAAGAGCTCCCGGACGAAAATGCAGTCACCGTTCTTATGTCGTTTCGACTTTAACAGGTCGGTATCTCCAACGGCTTCGATTCGGCAGACGCGTCACACTCTAGCAGAAGAACGTTTAAACGGATCCCGATAGCGTCATTCCGAAAACGTATTCCCTGCGATCCGGCTGGCGGAGTTTGTCGGGGTCCCGCGAGGCGTCTGGCGAAATCGGTTCGGCCGTGTATGTGTGAACGAAAGGCCGACGATAGGCGTGCTCATAGATGCTTTCCGTTCATTACAACTCCATTGCTGATGGAGTGGAACGGAGAGAGTTTCGTTCCGTGAGAAGGCTGCATCATAGACGCCGGTGTATACCGGCTGGCCTGCTCCCTTTGATTTTGATATCACACCCCATGAGCGAAGAGACAAGAGAACGCACGATCAGTGGCGTTACGGTAAAGATTGACCGCGCCCTGTGCATCGGTTCCGGCAATTGCACGAACCTCGCGCCGGAGATTTTCGAGATTGACGACCAGAACCTCGTCGACTTTCAGGACGAGACCCCGGATATCGATCAGGGCCGACTGGTGGAATCATGCGCCATTTGCCCGGTCGATGCTCTGATCGTTGAAGACGAAGACGGCGAGCAGATTGTGCCCTAGTTCGTTCAGACATCGATGAGACCCTCTCATGTCCTTCGCCTCACGTGATGTCGTCGACATCCGATCCCTCTACTTCTTCGGCGCCGAACCCGTCCGATTCCACGGACAAGGATGATGCTTCTGGGGCACCGGCGGATCCGACGGAATCCTCCGCGGGGGAAACCGCGAGGTCCGACGGTCAGGACGAGTCCATCAGGACCCGACCCTCACGACCGCTGATCCCTGATCCGATTCATCCGGCTGACGGTTCGGTGATTGACGAACGCTCGGTAACGCTCGAGTGGGAGCACGTCCCACAGGCGGAGTCGTACGAACTTCAGATCGCTACGGACCGACGCTTTGAGACCACGATTTTCGATGGTCGCGTCGGGTCCCGGTCGCGATTTACCTACAGTGGACTTCCGCCGCAGGAAGGCGTGTCGCTCTTCTGGCGCGTCCGTGCCTTTCGTTCCGACGACGGATGGACGGAGTACGGTACCGTCGGGACGTTCGAACTCGCGGACTGGCATCCCGACCAACCCGACATTCCGGAGGATGACCGTGTGGCAAGTCGAGACTCAGGAAAGGCGACATCTTGGCGGTCGCGGGCCGCAGTTGTGGCTACGATCGGTTCCGCGATCGCGGTTGGACTGTTTGTCCTGTACGTGGACTGGGGACCGGAGACCGAGACGACGCGGCAGACAACGCTTCCGGGAGATACGATCGACATGAGACCACAACAACCCATTCCCAACGAAGACGGCGAAACGTACCGGATTTCAATTGACGAAGCCATGAAGCAGTACGTCGAGCAATCGGGAGGGACGTGGCAGGACGACACCTCTGAAGCACGTCAGAATGGTCCTCAAACGCCCTAAAGCCCGCTTTTTGTCGTCATAATATGACCTGCAGAACGAGCGATGACCATCCGGTGTCATCGCTCGTTCTATTTTCAGTGCCGAATGTACATGACGGCTGGCGTGTCGCTCGACGGGCTATGGAAAATCGTCCCGAACCCTGATGGTGGTTGACTATTTGTTTCTTTCTCGCCGAAACCACTGGATAAGAGCACCCGTGGCAATACCGAGGGCGAGGAGCAAAAGGTACCAGACCGTACTACCTACGAAGGATTCCATGGATTTAGGGGAGAGGGGGAAAGGACGCTGTCTCTGTCGCACGAAAAGCACGGACCGTGAGATCCGCAGTTCATTGCACGGTTCGTCACCTCTTCGTAGATTCTGAAATGGACACAGCAGCCTTTTGCCGGTAAAACGGTATTCGAGGTTTAGTGCAAAGCGGTCAGTTTGTCGGAGATGCTCCGCGCGAAATCTCCATGGAGCCGTCGAACGAGTCTTGTAGCAGGTTCGAGAGTAGAATCATTCTGTGAAGGCTACCTGACGAGCAAAGGAGCTTCACGAGGCGAAACCCGCGCGAAGTCCGCGGTCCGAGAAGGTCCGCGACACAGCATTTCAACGTGCCTAGCGTGTGCGACCCGTTACGTCTGTCCGTCTCACTGATCCGACATCTCTTTTGAATACGTGCACCGCCATCATGAGAGCCACTCTGTCGCCTCCATCTCGGTGGGCGTGGATGGCGTGTGTCGTGTGTACACTTTTTGCGTACATCGTTTCGTCTCCGGCCCGTGCGCAGTCACAGGCAGACGACCGCGGATCGTTGGATCAGTGGGTGCCTCCTGCGGCTCCGGTCGTCACTCCCTCACCGGACACGACGGCAGGAACGGTTCTCGAAGAAGAGGATCTGCCGGATGTGCAAACGGACGCTGCTGAGAGTCCCGTTTTCGTCGAAAGCGGGGATAGCACACGTGCCGCCCGCTGGCGAGCCCTGCGCGAGAAGAAAGCGCGCACGATGGAGCCGCCGAAGCCGTCACTTGCTGCGCGCGTCATCTCGTTCTTCGAGCGGAATCGGAGCCTGGTTTTGTCGGATCGGCTCGTTCTCGACATTCCAAACACAGAGCTTTTCGGTATCCAGCCGGTGCTCGGTGGGCTCCAGGGGGAGGCCGGACTCACGGCGGGACTGTACTATCCGTTGCCGGTGCTCAACGGACCCGGTAGACATTCGCACGTCCAGGTCCTGGGAAGCCTTCGCCGGTACTGGGGAACCGAACTCATCGGCGGACTGGAGCATGGTCCATGGATCGGTTACGGATTTGCGCGCTACAGCCATCGGGCGTCGGAGAGTTTTTATGGCATCGGACCGAATACCGAAGTCGAGAATCGTTCGCTATACCAGTACGATCAGGGAATTGTAGGCGGTCTGGCTGGATATTCGATCGGCGATCGTATGCTCGTGGGTGGACATCTGTCGTATAGTGTGGACCAGGTCGGGCCTGGGCTTGACGACAGTGCTCCGGATGTCTCAACCGCGTTTTGGGAGGCTCCCCCGCCAGGCGTACGCATGGCGACCGATTACGGCATCGGAGGCATCTTCGCCGAATATGATTCGCGCAACGCGTCGTTCAACCGGACCTACGGCCGCCGATTTGCGCCGACAGAGGCGCGACTTCGAGGCATTTCACTCGACGCAACCGACGGATATTACATGTCGGCCAGCCTCACGCACCATCAGGATCTCTCGATGCGCGAGTACTCGTACTCTCGGCTGACGCTCGACGCTCAGCAGTACTTCACGCTGGAGCACGGTATGCAGCGCGGGCTCGCATTCCGACAGTTTCTATCGATCACGGAGAGTCCGAACGGACAGACGATTCCGTTTTACAGGATGCAGTCGATTGGCGGATCGACGTCCCTCCGTGGATTTACCGGCGGGCGGTTTCGCGATCGGAATGTGATGTTGTCCACGGCAGAGGTGCGCTGCCGCATCTGGCATCGGCTTGACATGGCACTCTTCACCGATGTCGGCCAGGTGTTTTCCCGAACGGAGGAGATCCGTCTGCAAGATATGAAAGTAGGATATGGGGTCGGTTTTCGGTTTCGATCATCTCAGGGAGTGGTCGCACGTTTTGAAATTGCCAGAAGTGTCGAAGGCTTCTCGACATACCTAAAATTTGGTTCGATCCTGTAGTCCTAACGCATGTTACCGCCGATTCGTGCTATCCGGGTGGCGACCGATCGCTGTTCATCTCTCCCCGACCGAATGCTGCGCCCGTCTGTGATGGGATTTTCTCGCGGCGGCCCTCGTTTCGGGTCGCTGATCGTTTTGTTTTTCCTGCTCTGGGCTTGTCTGTTGCTGGTACCCCGATCGGCGGTTGCGCAGCGCTTTCTTCCGGACGACCCAATCAGCGAGGATCCGGATCGGCTCGACATGCCCGTACCCGTGGCAAGGAGTGCGTCGGACTACGTTCGTTTTCTATCGAACACGTTCGTCGAGGCGCGAGGAGAGGAGGGGCCTGCTATCAACGTGAATACGCTAAATCAGGTGCCGAACTCGTCGTGGTATAAAGATCGCCACTTCGCGTCGGGCATGTCTCTCGATAAGTTGCGGCGAGGGGCCGGTGTCGGCCGAGGACCTCAACCGGATTCGTCCTGGGTCGTTGAGTCGATCGAAGCTGTTCGCCCGGTCGCCCGGCTCATGATTCGTGACGCCGACGGCGAGCGGTACGAGCTTCGACTCGATTCGCCGGACCATCCGGTTCTTGCCACCGCCGCGGGGGCTGTTGCCAATCGAGCCTACTACGCGCTTGGCTACTTCGTCCCCGAGTTGACCATCGTCCGGTTTGCCCCGGGGAAACTCGTTACGGCCGAAGGAGGAGACGTTCGGAAAGCGGACATCTGGGAGGCCCTCAACAACGCCCCCACGCTCACCGGTGGGGTATACCGTGCCGCAGCGCTACGTATCCCGGAGCCGGTCGTCGAGCGGGTCGGGCCGTTTCTTTTTCACTCAACACGCCCGGATGATGGCAACGATATTTTCCCCCACGAGCGCCGACGGGAACTGCGGGGTCTGTTCGTGGCAGCTGCGTGGTTAAATCATACCGGCATCCGCGCAACACGTACCCTTGATGTCGGGGTCAAGCACGACGGCCATACGTTCGTCCGACACTACGTATACAACACGTTCGAGGCACTGGGTAGTGCTCAGGTTGGACCGAAAGAGGCGTGGATGGGTCGCGAGCACCTCGTGGAAATCAGCCCCGTGCTCGTGCGAATGGGGACGCTTGGTCTGAGCGGGGGCGACTGGGTGAATACTCGCTACCCGGACGTAAATCACGTCGGCCGTTTCGGGGCAACGAACTTCGACCCGGAGAGGTGGAGACCCGAGCATCCAAACCCAGCCTTCGCCCAGCGCGACTCGGCAGATACGTTCTGGATGGCACGAAAAATTGCCCACTTTACCGACCGCGAAATTCGAGCGATGGTCGAAGCGGCCGAGTATCCCGATTCATCGTCCGTCGATTATGTGACAACGACCCTCGCCCGCCGCCGCGATTCCATCGCAGCCACCTATTTGGGGTATGGCGGCGGGCTCGACGGCTTTCGCGTGAGCGGGGATCGTCTGATTTTCGAGGATCTGCTGAATCGATACGTGGACCGTAGCGTGTCTAACCTCCGATTCGTTCAGTGGCACCGGTTTTCGAACGAGCAGAACCGGGTGACGGACGAACTGGGCCGGACATCCGTTTCCGACACAAGCATCGATCTCCCAGAAGGACACGCTCCGTTTTACCGCGTTCGGATCATGACGCCATCATACGGGGCGACGGATGTTTATCTGCGCGAGGTCACGCCGAGCTCTAATGCCGTCGATTACGAAGTGGTCGGAGTCGAGCGTCATGGTCGCGACCCCGACGCCTCGTAAGATCAACGAAACGGATCCGATCATCACGTAGAGACCCGGCTGTTCCGTTCGCACAGCTGCAGACCCAGAATGCGATCGGACGAGGTTATGACGTCACATCAATGCCCGTCACTTCGGGGAGCGATTTACCGTTTTCCCAGACCCGGAAGCGGTCCAGCTCTTCCCGAACCGAGCGGACGACGGTTGCAATGACGGCAGCGTCGTCCATCAAGCCGACGGGACCGAGGAAGTCCGGGACGAGGTCAACGGGCATGACGAAGTAGATGACGGCTCCGACGACCATCATGATCGCCGACCAGGGGACGTGGCGATACGTCGAGTTGGCCCAGGCCAGCAGAAGGCGGAGCATCGCGTGAAGGTCATCGAGAACCGCGCGTAGCGCCGGTGCGTCGTCGATGAGACGATCGTATGCATCTCGGACCAACATCAGCACGCGGAAGCGGCGTTCAAGCACGGTCCGAGCAGATGACGTGATCGTGTCGATGATTTGTTTACCGTTGAGGGCCGGTGGTGAAGACGGGGCGAGGGTCCCGCCGTCGCGATGATTGTCGGGTGCGGCAGGAAGAGGGGAGAGGTGCGAAGACATGAAACTGTTGAAACCAAGAGGGCAGTCGTATTCAAAGCCTACGACCCGGATCGGGCGAAGTCAATGAGACGCAGCGCAAATTTCCAGCCGAACGCGGTCGAGCACGTTTTTTCCAGGATGTGTGCTTCCCGTGAGATCATAGGGGCAGTGGATCGGTCTGCATACGTGGAAGTAAGTAGCCTCGAATGAAAGATTATGCTGGAGAAGCTCACACCGTGAAGACAACGATCACCGCATCGACGGACGAAGCCGCTCAGTACATTCGGGACGGACACCTCACCGTTTTCCCGACCGAAACCGTCTATGGTCTTGGTGCGGACGCCCTGAATGCGGACGCGGTGAAGGAAATCTTTCGTGCGAAAAGTCGCCCGTCCGATAACCCGCTGATTGTACACGTCGCCGATCGGGAGGGAGTCGAAGCCGTTGCTCGCTCCATCACGCCGGCCGCGGACGCTTTGCTCGAGGCGTTTGCCCCCGGCCCGATCACGCTCGTGCTTCCGGTCGCAGAGCGCGTGCCGAGAGACGTGACCGCTGGGTTGGATACGGTGGGCGTCCGCATTCCGTCGCTTCCCCTCGCACAGGAGTTTCTGCAGGCGTGTGACACCCCGGTCGCAGCGCCGTCAGCGAACCGGTCGGGTCGCCCGAGCCCAACGACATGGCGCGCCGCCTACGAAGATCTCGTGGGACGCGTGCCCTGTATTCTGCGAGGTGGCCGAACGGATGCCGGGATCGAGTCGACCGTTGTCGATGTCACGTCGGATGTCCCGACCGTGCTACGCCCGGGCGCCGTCTCGCTTGAGCGTCTTCGCGAGGTCGTTCCGAACATCGAGATGGTTGCGGATGACAGTGATGTCCCGAAAAGCCCGGGGACGAAGCATCGGCATTATGCGCCGGACGCCAAGGTGATTATCGTGGATGACCCGGGAGAAGCGGATGCGGGCGCCGTCCACGGATACATTGGCGTCGACAAGCCGGCCGTACCGGCAGCGTTCGCGAAGGTCTACGTCGCGCCCTCCGTCGAGGCGTATGGGCGGGAGTTGTTCCACTTTCTCAGAGAATGCGATGGGCTCGGATGCCGGGCCGTGTTCGCGCAGAGCGTGCCTGAGAATGGTCTCGGACGTGCCGTGATGGATCGATTGCGCAGAGCGGCGTCGAGGTAGTCTCGCATGGATCGTCGGACGCTCACTGCCCTCCGACGAGGCGACAGAATGTCTTCGCCTTAACCACGCGTTGCGCGGATGAGCCAGCGGCCAATGAATGGAGCCAGCCGGAGCGTTCCGACCGTTGCCGCTGCAAGCGATGGTCGCATGGCGGCAGCATGGGCGAGTCGCCCGACCCGCATCCGGAGGCTGAACATGTCCGACCAGGCCTGGCTGTAGGCTTCTCGAAACGACTCTGCTGAGCGGGTCCCTCGCAAGTATTCGTCCACGAAGGGTGTTGCCAGCTCCGCCGAGGTCAACGCCATCGCCATGCCATCGCCGCAGAGCGGCGCGATCATGCCTGCGGTATCGCCGATCATGCAGACATCGTTGGTGAATGGGGATTTGGGTTCCAGGGAGACCTGGCTGACAGCATAAAACGTGTCGGTCACGCGCTCGGCGGACGCGAGACGATCATCGAGGTGGGGATTCCGGCGGAGGGAGGCATTAAGCATCGCCTCGGGGGATCCACCCGCGTCTTGCAGCGACTGCGTATTGCCGATCCAGCAGACGTTGACGCGGTCATCCTCGACATGGGAGATGCCACAGTAGCCACCGGGGAACGTGTGGATCTCGATGGTCCGTGGAACCGACGGGCCGCGATAATGCGCCTTAAAGGCCACGAGGTCGGACGGTTTGTCGAGAAAGGGACGCTCGAGCTTGCGGTCCAGCGTTGAGCGCTTGCCGAACGCCCCGAGCACGACACGCGCCGTGCGCTCGCCCGTCGAGGAGGCCACGGTGAATCCGTCAGACAGCGATCCGGAGATGTCGGTGACGCGCGTGCCGTCGATCGTGTCGGCTCCGGCCGTAGCGGCTCGCTCAAAGAGCATCTCGTCGAGAGCATATCGGCTCAGGCCGAGCGCTATGCCCGGGAGGTCGGACCGAAACGTGGATCCGCGCGGAGAGGTGAGGCAGGCCCGGTCAATCTCGTGGGCTCCAGCGTCTTGGACACGATCGAGTACGCCGAGCGAACGAAAGGCCTCCTGCACTTCCGGCGACAGGAATTCGCCGCAGAGCTTGTGGCGGGGGAAGGATCCTTTTTCGAGAACAGCAACCCGATGACCGGCCTCGGCAAGGTGCGTGGCGGCCGCGCATCCGGCGAGACCACCGCCGACCACAATTACATCGTATTCCATAGAGAAGTACCTTCACCGTTCAACGAGAACCTGAGTCACCTGACAGGCATCACTACCGTTAGTACACGGGCTTCGTTCGTGGGTGAGAGCTGCTGATGGGCAAACGTCTCCAGATTGTCAAGTCCGCCTCAGGTGAGGAGGTCGGGCATTTCCACGTCAAGCGGGATGATCGACGGGTTCTGTAGATAGCCGGGGAGTTCGTGGGCGAGCATGGGCGCTGTGAGAAGTCCTTTCGACCCAAGCGCGGTGAACGTCCAGATGCGCCTGCGCCCGGGAAGGGGACCGACGATCGGAAGATTCGAGTTGGCGTGCTTGACCCGAACGCCTGTGGTCACCCCGAGGATTTCAGCCTCCTGTAGGCCGGGCAGCATATGCGATGTTTTCTTCAGGATGTACGCCGTCTCATCCGGGTCAGGATCGAGGGAGTCGAAATTGTGGGTGTAGCTGCTTCCGAGGATGAGGGTCCCGTCATCGTTCGGCACGATATAGCCGCGCCCGGAAAGGGGAAGCAGCGGTCCGTCGCCGCTCTCGGGCGGGCGGCGGACGTGCACGGTCTGACCCTTGATGCCGGTGAGGGCCAGGTTCGTGAGTTCCGGCACATTCACGTATCCCTGACCGAGGCAGAGAAGGAGGTAGGCGCCCTCATATTCTTTGATCACGTGCTCGTCCGAGTCAGCCTGCTCCACCTCGAGGAGGACATGGTCCTGCTGCTCGGACCAGTAGAGCGCACGAGACGACGTATGAAGCTTGACGCCGTGCTTCTTGCCGGCATCGAGAATCGCTCGAACCAGTGCGGCCACATCGACGGCGCCGCCCCGGCGGATGAAGAGCCCGCCGCCGCAGGTCCGGATGTCCGGCGCCTTCTCGCGGACGGCGTCTTCGGAAAGCCACTCGGCGAGATCTGGGTGAGCTGCGGCGGCGTTCTGAAACGAGTCGACCTGCTCCGGCTCTACGGTCGGGCGAAGGACGCCGTTGCCCTCGAGCAGATGCTCACACCCAGCGTCCTGCAGGATGCGGTCGACGGCGTCGAGAGCTTGCGGAAGACGCCAGACCGGGCGTGCACGACGACCCATGAGGGGATTGACGAGTCCGGCCGCCGCTCCGGAGGCTCCGGCAGCGGGTTGATCGGCTTCGAAAACATGGACCGGTCCGTCGTGGTGCCGGGCGAGTTCGAAAGCAGCACAGGCCCCGGCGATACCGGCACCGGCAATGAGGATCGGGCGAGCCATCAGACCACGTGAAGTGTCAAGCAGATCAGAGAACCGTCGGTAGAAAGACGAGTCGATCCCGTCGAGGATTCGATCATCCGTAGCGAAAGACGCGGATCCGACGGAGTTTCCCCAAAATCACGGGGCAACCTCTTGTTGATCGACACCTTTTCGCGAGAGTGCCGTTCCTATCCCACGACCCTTTCACATGCGCTCCTGTACGGAATGGCTGATTCGGTATTGATCGTCGGTGGTGGCGTGGTAGGCCTGTCGACCGGGTTTGAACTTCTTCGCTCGGGCGTGCCGGTCACGATTTTTGAAAAAGACCGGGCCGGACGTGGGACCTCGTGGCTGGCCGCGGGCATGCTCGCGCCAGATACGGAGATCGGATTCGAGGAGCGAGAGCTGTACAACCTGAACCGGGAGAGCCTTCGCCGTTGGCCGGACTTCGCTGCCGCGGTCGAGGCGTCGAGCGGTCAATCGGTGGACTATCGGGACGACGGCACCCTGATCGTCGCAGACGACCCCGACAGCACGAAGCGCATCCGTCGGCTGTACGAGTTTCAGCAGGAGCAGGGTTTGGACGTCGACTGGCTTACCGGTGACGAGGCACGCGATCGAGAGCCCTTTGTCGGTCCGCGCGTCTCAGCGGCCATCTGGGTGGAGTCGGATCACCAGGTTGATAACCGCCTCCTTCTTGAGGCACTGCGGGATGCGTTCCTAGCGGAGGGAGGCGACCTACGAGAGCATACGCCGGTGGATCGAATCTGTCCGGATGCGGAGAGTCCGGCCGTCGTGACAGAGGAGGGCGAGACGGTAAGCGGGCGCGAGGTCGTTGTTGCAGCGGGCGTCTGGTCCCGGCAGCTGGACGGGCTCGAGCCGGGCGGTCCTCCACCCGTGCGCCCCGTGAAGGGGCAAATGGTCCAGCTTCAAATGAAACTCCCCTTCGCGTTAGAGCACGTGATCCGCGGGCCCGATGCGTACCTGGCTCCGAAGTCCAGCGGTCGGTTGGTCATTGGCGCGACGAGCGAGGAAATGGGCTTCGACACAGACGTGACGGCCGGTGGGTTATATGACCTGCTCGAAGGCGCCTGGGAGGTCGTGCCGGGCGTCTACGATCTGTCGGTCGACGAAACGTGGGCCGGGTTGCGACCTGCGAGCCGCGATCATGCGCCGATTCTAGGCCGATCCGGAGCGCCCGGTGTAATCCACGCGACCGGGCATTACCGACACGGCATTCTGCTGGCTCCGGTGACGGCTCAGGAAGTCGCTCGACTGATCGAAACAGGAGAAACATCCCGCTGGATCGAGCCGTTTTCCCCCGCCCGATTTTCCGAATCGATCCCGCAAGCCTCAGCATGAGCACCACGGATTCCGACACCGAAACGGTAGAAATCACGGTCAACGGCGCCCCCCGATCCGTGCCGCAGCGATATCCCCTGACGGAGTTGCTCAACGACCTGAACGTTGACGTGGAGACGGCGACCGGTGTGGCTGTCGCAATCAACGAGAGCGTGATTCGCCGGCAGGACTGGGCGGACGTTACGCTCTCCGAAGAAGATACCGTCGAGGTCATTACCGCCCAGCAGGGAGGATGACTGCTCGCAAACAAACGCTCTGCCCGGCTGATGTTGCGATATTCGTTTAGCGTGTGCAGGGCCAACCTTTTTTGATTAGAGACCGGAACGACCCAATGTCTGAGATTGCCGCCACGGATACGGACGCTCAGCCCGAGCGTGATGCTGCCGCCCAGCAGGAAGACCTCCTGCGCATTGGCGACGACGCGTATTCCTCGCGCCTGTTGATCGGATCGAGCTCGTATCCGAACCCGCAGGTGATGATGGACGCTATTGACGCGTCGGGCGCTGAGCTCGTCACCGTGGCGATCCGCCGGGTCAATGTTCAGAGTCCAGCCCCGGAGAGTCACCTCGATTTGATCCGGAAAGGTGGGTACCGTGTGCTTCCGAACACGGCCGGTTGCTACACCGCAAAAGAAGCCGTTCTCGTCGCGCAACTGGCCCGCGAGGCCCTCGACACCGATCTCATCAAGCTTGAAGTGATCGGCGACGACGAGACGCTGATGCCGGACGTGGAGCAGCTACTCAAGGCCGCCAAGCAATTGATCGACGACGGCTTCACGGTGCTCGCGTACTCGAACGACGACCCCATCACCTGCCGCAAGCTGGCGGACATGGGGTGCGCCGCCGTGATGCCACTTGGCTCGCCCATCGGGAGTGGCATGGGAATCGTCAACCCGTACAACCTGCGCATCATCCGGGAGGTCGTGCCCGACACGCCGCTGATTGTCGACGCCGGCATCGGGACGGCGAGCGACGCGGCGATAGCGATGGAACTGGGCTACGATGGCATTCTACTCAATACAGCCATTGCTGAGGCGCAGCATCCCGTCGCGATGGCGCGGGCGATGCGTCTCGCGGTGGCGTCAGGGCGTCTTGCATACCAGGCCGGCCGCGTACCGGAGCGAATTTACGCCAAAGCGTCGTCTTCGATGGAAGGCCGCGTCGGATCGTAACTCGCGCCGTCAGCCCACGTGTCTTCCGTCGCCATCAATCGTCCGGTTTTCAGAATGGACAATCTGCCCCGTCTCATCCTTGTTGCAGACCGATTTACCGAGTCGGATCGGCAGGTTCGGGTTTTTGACGCCGTTCGGGCCGGGGTTCCGTGGATTCACCTCCGCGATCACGAGGCGGATGACGCGACTTTTCGGCGTGCTGCGGTTTCGCTGACCGAGCAGATTGAAGCGGAGGGAGGCGGGACGCGCATATCCGTAAATCAGCGCCTCGACGTTGCGGACGATCTAGGACTCGATTACCATGCAGGATCTCACGGGGCCGGCGTTCAGGAGGCCCGAGATCGTCTGGGAGCATCGGCCATCATCGGATATTCCGCACATGAGGATCAGGAGGTGACCGGTGCTCGGTCAGAGATCGTCGACTATTTGTTCTACAGTCCGATCTTTCCGACGTCGAGCAAGCCCGATCACCCCGGGATGGGTCTCGCCGAGCTATCTCGCGTTTGCGCCGTCTCTACCAGGCCCGTATTTGCTCTCGGTGGCATCACGCCGGAGCGGGTAACGCCGTGTCTTCGTAAAGGGGCACACGGCGTTGCGGTGCTCAGTGGTCTGATGGAGGCGAAAGACGTGCGTGTCGCTGCGGAAGAGTATCTCCAGCGCTTGGCGTCTATCCGGCAATACGAAGAGTAGTGAACGCCGGTCTCGCAGATGAGCAAGCACGTTTGATGCGTGATCCGTCGAGATTGAGAAACCACCGATGTCCAGCCGGATAGGTGGATAACAAAGCGAGACGTTTACCGATCAATATTCCAAATTAATAAGGTCGTATCTCAATGACGAAGCCGGTCGCACTCTCAATTGCAGGAAGTGACTCCGGTGGTGGCGCCGGCATCCAGGCAGACCTCAAGTCGATGGAGGCCAACGGCGTCTTCGCGACATCTGTTATCACCGCCGTGACCGCGCAGAATACCGAAGCGGTGACGATGGCCTATGATCTCCCAACGCGCATTATCAAAGCGCAGATCGACGCCGTAGCGAAAGACTTTGATGTGTCGGCCACTAAGACGGGCATGCTGTCCACGTCCGAGATCATTCGCACCGTAGCCGAGAAGGTGGAGGAGCACGACCTGTTTCCGTTCATCGTAGACCCGGTCATGATATCCAAGAGCGGGTTCAAGCTACTGCAGGACGAAGCGATCGATACGTTGCGCGAGGTCCTCCTTCCGCTAGCGACGATCACGACGCCCAATATTCACGAGGTCGAGTACCTGACGGGCGAAGAGATTCTCTCGGTTGACGACGCGAAGGAGGCGGCGAAGACGATCTTCGAGATGGGGCCGAGCTCGGTCCTGGTCAAGGGCGGGCACATGAATGAGACCGCCGAAGCGATGGACATTCTGTATGACGGCACCGCGTTTCATACCTTCACCGCCGACAGAATCCGTACGGATAACACCCACGGCACCGGTTGCACGTACGCCAGTGCGATCGCAGCGAATCTTGCGCAGGGATGGGACCTCGGCAATGCCATTGAGCGAGCAAAGCGCTATGTGACGGCCGCGATCCGCAACTCGCTGGACCTCGGCAGCGGCCACGGCCCGACGAATCACTTCTTCCATCTCGATCCCGAAGGAGCATCGGAGGAGAAAGGTGTCATCGTTGATGCCTGACCATGATCATGGAGCGACGCTCCTACGGCTCGGCGTGATGAGATATCGCACAGTGAGCGGAGGGGCGATGGCGTTGAAAGCCTCGTAGTTCTCGCCCGGATCTGTGAGGTACCCACGAAGCGGGGAAAAGCGATCCGGTGAACAATCCATGATCCGCGCATTTCCGGGATCAATTCCCGTTTCTCGCTGTGCATTATGCTACGAAACGGACACGGCAGCGCACGCCGCTCCGGTTTCGCTTGACATCGAGGGAAGGCCCGGCGCCGGGCTCGCTGAGTACGCCTTTTACGGCTTGTTCATTTGCGAAAAACCACGGCGGGTTGTACACTCGATACTCCGGTTGCGCGACGCATCATGCGCCGCCGGGACATACAGTTTCTGCCCGTAGCTCAGATGGACAGAGCGGCGCACTACGGATGCGCAGGTCGGGGGTTCGAATCCTCCCGGGCAGGCTACCAAGAAACCCCACTGAATCGCTGGAGACGGCGAAAGCAGTGGGGTTTTTTGCTTGTGCATGTCAGATGCGCCAAGGAGGGAAGTCTAGATGGAGCCGGCTGACACGGAGATGCGTCGGCATCGATCGGACGCTCTTCCGTTCTGAAGTGCGCCGTCTTGTGCGGGTAGCATCCATCATGTGTCCCGCCGCCCTCGTTTCTGCGCCGGTTATTGGCCACGGGCCCTCTCGTTTCCCTTACATCCAGACCACTGAGTTCTCGCACAAGCACTCTACGTTTTGCCCGGTCGAACATGCGAGAGTAAGATTACGACCGGCTACCGCGCGCGCTCTTTCTTGATACGGTAGCACGCGCATCCCTGATACGGCGGGCCCTTTCCCGGGGCCTCGGTCTCCCGTGCTGTGGGCTACAGAATCCCAACGGATTCTCAATTCTCGAGCCTGCTCATTTTCCGAGCGTCCTTTTTTCGGATCCAGTTCACCGACCATGACCTCCTCTGATCCGGCTGTTTCGGACCCGGACGAAGCCGCACCGGGTGGCCCAGTTCCGCGTCTGGGTCCACACGTCCCCTCTGATTGGTGGCGGACCTTATTCGACGAGACCTATCTTTTTACGGATGCGGACGTCCTCACGCCCGCGATCACGGCCCGAGAAGTGGATCATCTGCTCGACCACACCGGGCTCGGGACGGACGACGTGGTTCTAGATCTTTGCTGCGGCCACGGTCGTCATGCGCTGGAACTGGCCCGGCGCGGGTTTCGGAAGATCTCCGGGCTCGATCAGTCCGAGTACCTCCTGGAGGTTGCGAGGTCGTCCGCGCGCAACGAAGGCATCGACATTCCCTTTGCCCTCGGAGACGCTCGCGACCTCCCATTCGGTGCCGCCAGCTTTGATGCCGTCTTGCTTCTCGGAAACAGCTTCGGATACTTCGAGAAAGAAGAGGATGACCGCCGGGTGCTGAATGAGGTGTCCCGCATTCTTCGTCCCGGCGGCCGCGTGGTCCTCGACCTGACCGATGGTGATCACACGCGCGCTTCGTTTCACCCTCGTTCGTGGGAGTGGGTCGGCGATCATCACCTGGTTTGTCGCGAGCGAGAGTTGGTGGACGGGCGCCGACTCGTCGTCCGAGAGATCGTGGTCGACATCCGTCGGGGCATTGAAGAGGACCGCTTCTACGCCGAACGCCTCTACGGGCGCCGTCAAATCTTGGAGGTCCTCGATGCGTCAGGCTTTCGCGGCGCAACGATCATCCCGATGAAGGGCGAGTCGTCCCGTGGCGACGATCTGGGCCTCATGCAACACCGCTTTCTCGTTACCGCGTGCTCGGCGTCCTCGCCGCAGACGCGGCTCGCGACCGGAAACGGTCAGATGTCGCCCAGCAAACCCTCGTCAGACCGGGATGGCTCCCGCAAGGCATCGAAGGAGGTGCAGGCGATGCTTTCTAAGTCTCCCTCTTGGTTCGTCCGGTCCGGTCCGCCCCCGGGCAGAGGTGGGTCACCGCGTCGCTTTGTGGCCGTCCTGCTCGGGGATCCGCGTCTGCCGGACGAAACAAAACTCGGCGGCATCTTCGACGACGACGATTTCGAGGTGCTGGAGCGCCTGCGCGCAGCACTGAGCGAACTGGATCTGTACGAATTTATGTATCTGGACGAGCATGATCGCCTTCTCGAGAATCTCCGGATCTTCGGCCCGAGTGTAGACCTTGTTTTCAACCTGTGCGACGAGGGCCTCCGCAACGTTCCGAGGCAAGAGTTGCATGTACCGGCGGTTTTGGAGTTGCTCAACCTCTCATACACGGGAGCCGGGCCCCAGTGTCTAGCACACTGCTACGACAAGTCGATTGTCCGAGGCGTCGCCTCCGAGATGGGCATCCGGGTAGCTCGAGGCTTCTACCTTTCTTCGGAGGCCGTCCTGCAGACCGTTCTACGCGCTGCGGATACAGATCTATCATACCCGGTCATCGTGAAGCCGAACGCGGCGGACAACAGTATGGGCATGACGAATCGATGCATAGCCCGAAATCGCGACGAGCTTCGCGCCGCCGTTGCGTCGGTTTGGGACCAGGTAGGAAACACGCGACCGCTACTGATCGAGGAGTTTCTCACCGGCGCTGATCTCACCTACGGGGTCATCGGAAACCCGGCGAGTGGGTTCTTGTCGCTCCCCATCAGCCAAGACGATTACAGCAGTCTCCCTGAAGGATCACCCCCCTTCAGCGGGTATGAAGCGAAATGGGTACCTGAATCTCCCTATTGGACGGACGTGACCGCTGTGCCCGCTCAGCTTCCCGAGGCGGTCGCGGGCCGGATTCGGCGGGACAGCCATCGCCTCTTCGCCCGGCTCGAGTGCCGCGACTACGCGCGATTCGACTGGCGGCTCGACGCACGGGGCATCCCTCACCTTCTGGAGGTTAATCCGAATCCGGGCTGGTCGTGGGATAGTCACCTCGTTGAAGCAGCAGCCTTTGCGGGGATGTCGTATGCGAGCGTTTTAGCGTCCATCCTCGAAGCAGCCTATCAGCGGTTGTCTGTCCGAACGGAGTAGTCGAACGGAAAAGACGCGCGCTTCGTGCGGCGATCGAACAGGGCGGGGCCGACTTCGAGGATGCATATCTGACTGCCTCAGGCGTGGAGGCGGGGCCGATATCGTGGTGACGCGAAACGAATCTGCTTTTGCCAGCGGGCCGCTCTGTCCGCAGCATCCACGGGACCTGGTTTCGGCTTTGAGGGAGGAGGGCAGGTGAGTGTTAGCGGGTACCATCTCCCGCCATTCTGTTACCGGGAGACGCGAAGGATCGGCTCAATGGCTTTAAGCGTCAGCTCCCGAGTAGATACAGAGTCAAAGAATTGGTGCACCGCCCGACAATAGGCTTCCCTGGTAGTCTTGTCGTGCTATCTCCGCCGTAAAGATCTTGATGACCCGACGACGGGCGTGCTTACCAGGGTCTGCGAGACAGGACGCAACGTTGACCGGTGCAGCGGCACGAGATCGGGCCTCACGAGGCTGAATGTGGGTGTTGAGGAGGTAGATATCCGGGGCAGAACGCATTTCCAGTGGCAAAGTGGGCCTCGATGATTATATTTCCTGCCGTGAGATTGGAGTCGAACGTAATCATGCCGCTCATCAGCGCCACGGGAGTGTGCGTCGGTTATGTTCTGACGTGGGGCTAACTTGCGTGTGTAACCCCACGTGGTTCGCATCACGCCGGACTTCGATTCGAAGCAATTAGCTTTGATTGCGAGACGATCACGCGCACAACGCCCGCCCCCGAACATTTATACGACAGACCGTGAAATCATCCGTACTGGCTACAATCCTTCTCTTGGTGTTCGCGCTCGACCCGACGGCGAGCCAGGCCCAGAATACAAACAGCGACTATGCATACGTAGCAAAAGAGCTCTCCGATATCGTCTCGGGCACCGTAGGAAGCGGATCCGGGGACTATCAGGTCTCGGAGAGTCGGATCGGGAAGAACAAACTCAGCTACGAACGTCCGTTCTACGGCGGGAATACGTATTACATCCACTCGATTGCCTCGGAGCAGGCGTCGGTCGTGAAGATGACGATCACGTGCAACAATTACAGGGTGTTAGACGAGTTCAGGTCTAGCAACGCCGTCGGTGCTTCATTTGAACCTCCGCACGGCACGCAAACATGCACGATCGAAACATTTGTCTCAAACACCACGACGCCCAATACATCGCATTTCATCGGCATGGCGATCATGTTCAGCAAGCAGAAGTAGGGATCGCGACAAGACGCAGAACGGCTGGACGCATCACTCGGACTTCCGTGCATGCTTCTCTAACCCAAGATAGAAACCTCGACAAGGGGAACTTCCCCGGAAAAACTAGACTCGTATAGTGCCTACAACGAGAGGACGCGCCGAGTAGAGGAGGGCACCATGTCAGAAACGAGCGAGCGGGTCGTGGACGCCCGGGGTGACGGCGTGTCGCATCTGCGCCGGTATCGTATCTACAACGGAATAGGGGTGCGCTGACGGTCGCAATGAGCAGTCTCCTCACCACGTACGGGCGTTCTGAACTGGAGCTGCCATTCGAACTGGTTGTGCTTCCTAGTTTGCCCAAAGAGCGAAATTAGACGGTGAGATGGCAAGGCTAGAGAGTTGTACACTGCGGTTGTGCACCGCTCTTTTTTTAGCGTTTACAATCAAGCCGCGCCGACCCTCTACTTTTGACTGGTTGAATTATGGGGGCAACCTCTCTAACTCTGTACGCCCGGTTGGGTCAGATAATGGGGAAGCCTACAATTGCACAGAGGGTTCGTCAGCGTCGCGATGTCACAGCGTCACCGACAGTCCGGCGCGGGTTTGCCGGCCCGGACCGGGAAGGCCAAGCTGGAGGTAGGTGGCGTCGTCGGTCAGATTGTCGACGCGGATGAAGAGCTCGCTGGACCACGCGGCGCCGATGGATAGGTCGTAAGCGGCTCGGAGATCTACGATCCACGCACGGGGCAGTCGAGTGAAGGTGTTCGCCTCGGTACGGGCGTACGTACCGCCGGTGTGGTGAAGCTGGCCGGTGAACGTTAACTTGCCGGGCGTCCACGTGGCAGTGCCGGTCCCGACCCAGGCCGGCTTCTCGTCCAGCTTCTGTGCGTCGCCGCCGTCGGGAAGGCCCCGAGGTCGCGACCACGTCAGGTGGCCATCGAGTGTGAGCGCGTCCACCGGGCGTACCGCGCCCGTCACCTCTACGCCCACCACCCGGCTGCCCCCCAGGTTGATGCGCTGCTCTCGTCCCGCGTTGGGGCCGCTCTGGAACGTGCGCTGATCGATCGCATCGGTGGTGCGGCTAAGAAAGAGAGTGGCCCCGCCCTGCACGCGCCCAGTTTGCCGCTGAACGCCGGCTTCGGCGATCCAGGCGGTGACGGGGGAGAGGTTCGGGTTGGGAACGAACTTTCCAAGGGCCGCGCCGAAGAGCTCCCGCATGGTCGGGAAGCGAGTCTTGCGCCCTGCGGTCGTCCGAACTGTCCATCCGGTGCTCCATGTGGCCGTCAGCCCGAGTGTCGCGTTGACTGCCGAAAACGCCCCCCGCGCTGGAAAGGGCCCCGTCGTCGGCGTTGCCGTGCCGTCCCAACTGATGCCCCCGGATGCCGTCAGAAGGTCGGTGAGCTCAAGGTCGCCTTCCAGACCGACGTTGTATAGGCGCTGTCCAAAGATCTCAACGGAGTCGGCTTCGGCGCCCTGTGGGCCGTACGGCACGATGGCCTGCCGGTGCTGCGTGCGAAGGAACGTGCCAAAGGCGGTGAGGCTGCCGGTTTCTCCCTGGCGCGTCAGCAAGAGCCGCGTTCCGCCGGTCCAGTCGCGGTCGTTCTGGGTTTCGGTAAGCGCGTCGTACGCCACGCTTTGGTACTGGTAGATGTCCTGCTCGAAGCGGCTTCCCCACAATGCTCCGCGTAGCACGATTTGTTCACCCAGAGGTGCACGTCCGCTTGCCATGAGCATGGATTTTTTCCAGGTCGGGTAACGCCAGTAGCGAACGCGCGCCTCGGCAGGATCCACGTGACTTTCCGGCGCCACGCCCTGACTTGCATCTACGTGGAGCGCGGACACCCCCACCTGCGCCTTCCCATCAAACCGGTAACTCCCCCGAACGAAGGCGCTCGTGAGCGTGCGATCGGTGTTGACACGTCGGTCGGCGTCCGGCTGGCTGAAAGGAAGATCCGCTTCGTCCGGCACCGGCTGGTCGCCGTGGCTGGCGTGCTGTACGGCAGCCGTCACGTCCCACGGACCGCTCCGCCGAAGGTACGTGGCCATTCCACGCCGGAGTCCAGCGGTACCTATCTGGCTCTGCAGTTCAACGCGATCACCGGGCACGTCGAGCATGCGCGACTGCACGTTTACCGCTCCACCGATCGTGTTAGGGCCGTAGCGAACCGGCACCGTGCCCTTTGCGACGGTGATCGACTCCACGACACCGGCTGGAATCAGGCTCACGTCGACCCGGTTGTCCCACGGCACGTTCAGGAGGGCGCCGTCAAAGAATTGCGCCGTCTGCCGGTCGCCGGCGTTCCGGAAATAGAGGAGCGTCTGTCCTCGCGAGTTGGTCTGGACGTGCGTGCCCGGGATCAGGAGTCCGAGGTCGGACACGGCGGCGGCGTCCTGGCCGCGGATGGCGGCGGGTTCGATGCGCTGCACCGTCGTCGCTGTGCGGCTGGGGGCGCTAGTGCGTTCTTCGACGACGATCTCGTTTAGCGTGTACGGGGAAAGCGAAAGGGCGACGTCGAGGGTTGCTGTTCGGCCTGAAGAAATCTCGACGTCCCGGGCGGCGGGCTCGTAGCCGACGCGTGTAAAGACGAGGCGATACGTGCCGGTCGGCAGGAGGAGCTGAAAGGCACCGGTGGAGTCCGTGCTGGTGCCGTCCTTCCCGGCGCGCACTGTGACGTTCACGCCAGCGAGCGGCGTCCCCTGGGCGTCGATTACGGTCCCCCGGACGAAACCCGGACCTGGATCCGTTCCGGGCTGATGTCCTTGTGCCCATGCCCGTTCAGCGGGTCCGAGGGCAAGAAATAACCAGGCGAAACCGATGAGTATACAGACGGCTGTCCTTCGCATAACGTCAGCTACAGGGGGAGAAGCGGGGAGGTGGGAGGCCCGGCGGCGATTCACGCAAAGCGCGATATGAGGTCGAGCAGAGTCAAGCACGGATGGGGATGATGGATTCCGATGTCGGACGGACGGCGGGCCGTCTTGTGAGGTCTAGGTGCGAGCGCCCAAATGCACGAGCGCACCTGAGTCGTTTAAAGTACGCGCGCCGGGAGTGTACTGACGTCGTTTGCGTGCGCGGACTGCGTTGTGAATACGGTATTTGAGGTCCGTCTATTCCGCTGGCACGCTAGCGGAGGGGCGAAACTGATGCTGACTTCACAACGGAGTCTTCCTGCGTAAACGTTCATCTTTCTCTTGGGTCCACGTTGGTCGTTTTGCACGTCTGGGGAACGGGAGGGGCGGTATCATCTTCTAGATGCAGCCTGGCTCGAGACTGTGGCAGGCGCCCGGCGAATGAAATCATGGACATCGACATCCACATTACCGAATCAACCAATGGCCAACGACACCATGCGATATTCTCTGCAACGTCTCTCGCGCCCGTGGGCTGTAGGCGTCGTTCTGGTCTTTCTGCTTGGCGCTTGCGCCGGATCGGGTGATCCGGACAGTACGGGTACAGACACCGGATCGACCGCTACCGACACCACGAGTGCCGATTCGTCTACTGCGGGCGACCGGACCGATGGTTCTGACCTGCGAGCACGCCCCGCTCCGCCGCCTGGCACTGTAGAAGTACGCGCTGTCGTCGAGACCTGCACGTCAGATGCCGACGGTATGCAGTGCACGCTCGCCATCCGGTCGGTGCTTCGCACCGGCATGTCGACGCCGGTGATGGCGGCGGGCCGTCGAACGGTGTGGGTGCAGCAACACGTCGCTGATGCGTATGCCGACGACGGGCTCCCACGCGAAACGCCGAGGGATCTTCGGCTGTCGGCTCCATCCGAATCCCTCGGCGATGCGTCCGATACTCCGATGTGGACGCTGGTTCGCGTTTTGTAAGTCCGGTACCGTCCCCGGGTCACTTAGCGAACCACAGTCGCTTTGCGTGTGGTTGTGAAGGAGCGTCCTTCGACGCGGACGAAGTAGGCACCGCTCGAGAGGTTATCGGCCTCCAGCGTTAGATCGACCGGTGTGTTCGCGCGGACTTCTCCGTCGAAGAGCGTCTGGACGCGTTGGCCCAGCGTGTTGTAGACGTGAACCTTCACGGGCTGTGACTCTTGCACCGTCAGGCTCATGCGCGACTTGTCGGCGACCGGGTTCGGAGCCGGGGACGTCAGAACGAAGGGTTGACTGAGAGTCACCTCGACCGTTCGCGTGGCGTTGAGGTTCACGCTGCCGTCTACGTCAACCTGTTGTAGGCGGAAATCGTGTGAGCCGGCGCCAAGATCGGTGACCCGGTAGCGGTAGCTCTGCGGGTCCGATGACGTGCCCGCTCCCGGCGTCGTGTGCAGCTTCTGGAAGGGGGCATCGCCCGCCCGATGGTCGATCTGGAAGTAGGCGTTATTGGTCTCGGAGGTAGTTTGCCAGGTCAACTCGACGTCCTGGTCGGTGACCGTTGCTGTGAATTCGGCCAGCTCGACCGGCAGTGGCGCGCTGGAGCTGTATACGCCGTTGGCATGCGTTCCGACAAGAATCTGCCCGTCCGCAGCGCGGGCGTCGACGTCGTCGACGACGACCGTGCCGATGCTGTTCGGTCCCTCCTGCGTCCAGGACGTGGTGCCGCCGGACAGCGAACTGGTCGAGTACAGACCGACGCTTGTTCCGACGTAAAAGGTGGTCTGCGAGAGCTCAGGTTGTGGCAGAATCGCCACGGAACGGATCGAAGGGCCTGTGTTAAGACCGCCCCCGAGGGACGTACCGGCGAGGTTGCCCTCTACGTCCGTCCACGTTTGGCCGCCGTCCTCTGTAAAGAAGAGACTGGTCACGTTGTAGTTGGAAAACGCGACGAGGACGCGGTCACTATCTGCCGGGTCGACGGCGATGTCGCTCACGTATCCGCCCGTCGGGAAGGCTGCATCGGTCACATCGTCTGCGTCCGCTGCGGACTGCACGGTGTCAGCTGCTGCGAGACGGTAGACGCGGCCCTGGCCACCGTTGGGATCCACGGTGCCGTAGTAGAGCACGTGCGCGGAGTCGGCTTCCGAGGCGTCAAGGGCGGTGATGACATGTCCTGCCAGGGCTGCGTTCGAGAGTTCATCCCAGACGATGCCGGAGGTGCTTTCTGCGTTCTCCGTTCGCCACATCGAGGTGCCGCCGGGATAGTACATGACGTTCCGTTTCACTGGGTCCAGTTCGAACGGGTGGACGAAGAGGATACCGGAGGCGCTAGTCGGGTATACGAAGACGGCGCTCGTGAGTGTGCCGTTTTCATCGTAGTCCCACCGCGTGAGCTGTCCGTTCTGCAGCGACGGGTAGCGGGCCGTTCCGGGGCGCGTAGCCGCATTTGCAATTGCACAGTTTGCTCCGTCACCGCCGAGCTGCTCCGTCCAGTCTGCCGTCGGGTCTGAGGTTTGCGTGAACCAGGTCCCGTTATCCTGCATGCCGCCCATCACGGTGGGATCGGTGGGGTCGGCGTTGCTGCATACGTGGTAAAACTGTGTGCTGAAGTAGCCGTTGTTCAAGCTTTCGTAGACGACGTTGCCGTCGCCCGAGACCATGTTGTCCGTGGTGCGGTGCACGCCACCGTCGCTAGCCGTAATCATGACGGAGGGGTCGTCCGGCTGAAAGATTGCGCCGTGCTGGTCGGGGTGGTGCGGGTCACTGCCGGAGGGCTCGTAAGTCGCGAACGAGATGTTCGTTTGCGTGTAGCCGCCGATCCAGCTATCTGCGCTGCCAGCCGTGGCGGTTGTGTCGATGCGCCAGAGGTTGCGTCCTCCGGCGAACACGGTGCCACCGTCAGCCGGGTGGACCTTCACAAAAATGTCGTAGCCGTTCTGCGTGTTGAAGTCGCCACTCGCCCCGCCGACACTCCCGACCTGGCCGTCCCCGCGCGTGGGGAGGAGGTCGCTGTGATCGGTCCAGGAGCCGTCACCGGCGTCGTACATCCACAGCTCGTGATCGATGGCTGGGCCGGATCCGTCGTCGCCAGCCGGGCCGCTGCCGGGGGCATACGTGAGGAACCAGACCTCATCTTCGTTGGACGGGTTCACGCCAATCGTCGTGCGTTGGGCTTCGATGGCCGGGAAGTCGGCCGGCGTGATGTTCGTCCAGTTCACTCCGTCTGGCGAACGGTACAGTCCGCTGTTGTTCGTGGACTGGCTCAGCGTTGCATAGACGACGCCGGTCGAGGTGATTTCCATTTCCGGAAACACGGCCGATCCGCCAAGGACCGCACTCCACGTGGCTCCACCGTCCGTACTGCGGACGATCGAGTTGGCAGCGGCGACGTAGACCTCGTCCTGCGTCGCGTTGGATGGGTCGGTGCGGACGCGCCAGGTATAGTCGAACACGGAGTCGAACTGTGTTGACTCGCCGTCCGTGCTGGGGAGAATGGACCAGGTCAGGCCGCCGTCGGTCGACTTGTAGACGCCGTCGCCGCGGTAGAAGGCGCCGGCGCCGCCGCCGGCGGAGTTGCCACGCCGTTCGCCCGTACTGGCGTACCAGATATCGGTCTTACCGGTGCGCGTGTCCTGCGTGAGGCTTGTGATGGAGGGGCGCTGGTCCGGATCGGTGACGCGGGACCAGGAAGTGCCGCCGTCGGTGGTGCGCCAGATCCCGCCGGAGACGCCTGCGGCGAGGATCGTCTGGTACGTCGGGTCGCTGATGTCGTAGGCCAGAGCTCGTGTGCGACCGCCGATGTTAAAGGGGCCGCGCTTGTTCCAGGAAAGCGACTTGCTCCAGTCCTTCGGCAGGGTTTCCGCGAACGAGAGTTCCGCTGCGCGGATACCTTTGGGAATACGTCCCGTGCTGGGGTCGCGCAGACGCATCCAGTCGAAGCGAGCACGCGCGATCGGATCGTCTTCCGCACCGATGCCGGCCTCGACAGGCTTCAGTTCGCCACTCGGACTCGGTGACGGATAGGCATCGGGAGTGTGTGGCGCCTCTCCTCCAGGCCAAAACCCTTCATGAACGGCGCGCTCTTCGCTCGGAGCGTCGGAATCGTACAACTCCGATCCGATCCACCATCCTAGACCGAGCAATATGACAAAGGACAATGCGCCTAAGAGGCGAGAAAGGGGCGTATCGAGAAAGTTCATCATCAGCAGAAGATCACGGAAGATTTCGGGCAGGGGAGACGGACAATCCGTCTGAAGGGGCGGCGGTCGCGGATTTGTTTGACTCTACGGCCGCGGTCTGACGTTGGCGTTTGTGTCGCACGCCATGGTGGTCCGGGAGGAGAGTGCTTCGTCGGACGAGCGCTTGCGAAACGCTCATTCGCTATTTGATCCCCGGATGCATGCGAGCACGACGCTGTACTGCACGATGGTTCGCGGAGATGTGCATCGGCGAAGCGTCACCGGCCAGAGGCGCGCGCATCGTACTTTCGCGCCAGAAGCGTCCTTCACCTGCGCGGCCGATGTGTTCACTGATCCGATGGACTGTACTCACTTACGATGCGCAGGTGCATGCATTTATACGTGTATTGCGTCGGCTCACGCCCGAACAGACCTGTACGTTAACGTAAGCTCGAAACGGTGCACGATCCGGACGAAGCCACTGAGGAATCGCTGCGACGACGCGTTATACTCTGCAGGTTACAGAAATATATCGGCAAAAGCGAATGCGCGTGTGGAGGAAGATATAACTGCACGATGAATGCGGCGGATTGATCAGGGGCGCAGATGAACGGCACGGTCAGAAACGTATCCTGCAGGCCGGTCTGCCAGAGACGTTCCTCCGTCGGCTTACGACAGAGCGCATACGGCGTCGTCGATTCCAACAGAGGAATCTGAAAAGCAGGCGTTCGAGAATGTGCAGATATGCGACGGTTTGGTTGGCGACCTGTCATCTCTCCAGGTCTCATATCTACAGGTTCCCGATGGTCCGCCGGGTCGTCACGAGGTTTCGTGTGCGGAGGTATTTCAGCAGATGTTTGGGAGAAGAGGTCTGGAGATGACAGGGTGGGAAACGTTGGAGGAGAGAAACGGGACGTGTGTAAACGGACTTGTATCCCGCTATGACGTCATCGTGTCGCTCGGACGTTGGATGACCGGACGGTGTCGAATGTTGGATTGGCGTGCTTATCATCAGAGCGTGAGGCTCTCAATAAGGACGACCGCTATTGTCGGAGCCCGACGCCCGTTCGTGTTTTCCATCTGGACACGAATCGCCCTGTGATTTCGGACTGCAATTTGCTATTATTCGCACTACGTACAGTCCCTAAAGCAGACGCAGTTGTATGACGGTATCGGAGTTCATTGATCGGTGGAGCACGTCTCAGGCCGACGAGCAGGCCAACGCCCAGTCCTTTCTCAATGAGCTCTGCAAGCACGTCCTGGAGGTGGAGCCTCCCGAGCCCTCGGTCGAGGACCCGGAGCAGAACACGTATGCGTTCGAGCGGCGCGTGGACCTGACCGCCACACAGGAAGGTCAGCGCGGCTACATCGATCTCTACAAGAAGGGGTGCTTCGTCTTAGAGGCAAAGCAAGGGTCAAATACGCCTGAGATCACGGAAGCGGAGGTGCTGGGCGTGCGCGAGCCCAAGCGAACCCTCGGTACCGCCCGCCGCGGGCAGCGATCGTGGGAGCAAGCCATGACCAAGGCGAAGAACCAGGCCCGCCGCTACGCTCGTGCACTCCCGGACGAGGACGGATGGCCGCCCTTTCTCATTGTCGTCGATATCGGCTATTGCATCGACCTGTATGCGGACTTCGCCCGGCAGGGAAAGAACTACGTGCCCTTTCCGGATAAACCCACCCACCGCGTCTTCCTGGAGGACCTGAAGGATGAGAACGTGCGGGAGGTACTCCGGACGATCTGGACCGAGCCGCTCGAACTCGATCCCACACGCCAATCCACGGCCGTCACGCGGGAGTTGGCGGATAAACTCGCAATGCTCGCGCAGTCCCTCGAGCAGCAGGGCCACGCGGCCGATGATGTTGCCGGCTTCCTGATGCGGTCGCTCTTTACCATGTTCGCGGAGGACGTAGGTCTGTTGCCCGAGCGCTCATTCACCGGGCTGTTGGCTGACTACCGCGGCAACCTGGACGCTTTCCCGAAAGCGCTCGAACACCTGTGGACCACGATGGACGAGGGCGGCTTCGAGCCGGGCCTCAAGACCGACGTCCGACAGTTCAACGGCGGCCTGTTCGCGGACCGGAGTGCCCTGCCCATATCGGAAGCACAGCTGGAGCTACTGATTCAGGCGGCGGAGGCAGATTGGACGAACGTGGAGCCGGCCATCTTCGGGACGCTCCTCGAACGGGCCCTCGACCCTCGCGAGCGGCACAAGCTGGGTGCACACTTCACGCCGCGAGCCTACGTCGAACGCCTCGTCGTCCCGACGGTGATCGAGCCGCTCCGTGACGAATGGGCCGCGGCGCAGACGGCTGCCGCGCAGCTGGAAGCGACGGATGAAGAGGACGAAGCGCGCCAGCAGATCGTGGACTTTCACCGGCGCCTCTGCTCGGTGAAGGTTCTCGACCCGGCCTGCGGCAGTGGTAACTTCCTCTACGTCACGCTGGAGCACCTGAAGCGCCTGGAGGCGGAGGTTCTAGACGTGCTCAATACCTACGCGGGGCAGCAAACGCTGGACATGACGGGCGGCTATCGCGTCTCCCCCGAGCAGCTCCTCGGGCTGGAGATCAACCCGCGGGCCGCTGCCATCGCGGACGTGGTGCTCTGGATCGGCTACTTGCAGTGGCACTTCCGGACATACGGCAGCGCCGATCGCCTGGACGCACCGATCTTGAAAGACACCGGCAACATCGAATGCCGGGACGCGGTGCTCGCCTACGACGAAAAGGTGCCGCGCACGGACGAAGACGATGAGCCCGTTACGCGATGGGACCGCCGCACCTACAAAGAAGACCCGACGACAGGCGAAATGGTGCCGGATGAGACGGCGCAGGAACCGGTGTACGACTACACGAATCCTCAGCCTGCTGAGTGGCCGGAAGCGGACTTTATCATGGGGAATCCGCCATTCGTGGGTAACAAGCGGATGCGCGATGCGCTCGGTGAAGGATATACAGAGGCCGTTCGAAACGCTTATCTCTACAAAGTGCCCAAGAGCGCGGACTTCGTCATGTTCTGGTGGTACAAAGCAGCGAAGGCGGTTCGCGGCAAGTTGGACAACTGGAATATACCGGCCGAGCAGTTTGGGTTCGTCTCGACGAATAGCATAAGCCAGACCTTCAACCGAAAGGTCATGGAGAAGCAAATTAACACGAACCCATCCGTGAACCTCGTCTTTGCCATTCCGGACCACCCGTGGGTCGCAGGACGCGACGGAGCGGATGTGCGAATTGCTATGACAGTAGGGGCCGTCTCCGATCAGGAGGGGACGCTGCAAGAGGTAATGGAAGAAGGTGCGTCCGACGGCATACATTGGAACGTGCAACTGAAGACGCGGCAAGGCAACATCCTTCCAGATCTGACCATTGGCGCAGATGTGGCAGGTGCAGGACCATTGGAAGCAAATGATATGATCTGCTACCGTGGCTTCAATCCTGTAGGGAGGGGCTTTGTACTAAGTCGAGCGGAAGCAGTAAAACTGGGTCTTGGAAGTAGCAAAGAGAACTCGGACTATATCAAGGCTTACATGAACGGTCGTGATCTGACACAACGCTCCCGAGATGTTTTCATCCTCGATCTTCATGGTCTGACTAAACAAGAGCTAAGGAAGCAACTTCCGTCTTTGTATCAACATGTCAGAGATCACGTGAAGCCTGAAAGAGACCAGAATAATGAGGAGTATAGACGTGAGAACTGGTGGCTATTTGGTCGTCCAGGAACCAATCTCCGAAATGCACTGGACGCGATTGACAGGTTCATCGCAACACCTTACGTGTCCAAACATCGCTTCTTCCAATTCTTGAACTCGGAGATTTGCCCCGACGATGGATTGGTAAACATCGCTATCGAGGATGCCTATTATCTGGGAGTATTGTGCAGTCGTATCCATGTAACTTGGGCAATGGCAGCAGGTGGTAGACTGGGCGTTGGCAACGATTCGCGCTACAACAACACCCAATGCTTCGACCCCTTCCCTTTTCCCCTAGCTGACGAAAACGAGAAAGCCGAGATACGAGACTTGGGGGAACAGCTGGACCGTCACCGGAAGCAGGTCCTCGACCGGCACGAAGATCTTACGATGACCGGCCTCTACAACGTGCTGGAGAAAGAGCGCGCCCTGAAACAGGATGACCCACAAGGGGCCTCCGGGGAGACGCTGGACGAAGACGAGCGCGAGATCCACGAGAAAGGGCTGGTCGGCGTCCTCCACGAGATCCACGACGAACTCGATGCGGCCGTAGCCCGCGCGTACGGCTGGGAGCCCGGCCTGCCCGAGGACGAAATCCTGCAACGCCTCGTCGACCTCAACGCCAAGCGGAAGGCCGAGGAAGAGCAGGGGAAGGTCCGCTGGCTCCGCCCCGAGTACCAGGCGCCCGAAGAAGTCGCCCAGCAGAGCGAGATGGACCTCGACATCGACTTGCCGGACGACACCGATGTGCTGGAGCCGATGTCCTGGCCGTCCGAGCTCAAAGAGCGCGCTCAGGCCATTCGCCTCGTCATGGAGCAGAGCACCGGCCCACTCACGGTCGAACAGGTCGCTCAGCATTTCCACCGCGCCCGCCGCAAGGACGTCCGCGGCCTTCTAGAGACGCTCGACGCGCTCGGGCTCGTGGAGAAGGCGGGGGAAGGCGTGTTTGCCGCGTAGGGTTGCGCTTGACTCGCTAGAATCGGACACGGGCATTCTAAACGACCATTGCTCATCAGAAGAGCCGTTCATGATCCATGTAGACAGCCGAACGAGCTCATCAAGGTCCGGTGAGAACGGGAAAACGACTACCCGTGAGTAGATTTCGTCCTTTGCCCAGAAAGCGAAATTAGATTGCGCAACGAGCAAGGCTAGAAAGTTGTACGCTGCGTGTTTGCCTCGTTTTCTTAGCGTTTACGATCAAGCCGCCCGGATCTCTACTTTTGACTGGTTGAATTACAGGGAGGGGCAACCCTCGAACCCTCTATCTCTATCCGCGTCAGATAAAGGGTAAGCTTACAGGGAGGTATAAAATGTTAAATAGCACACGAACGTACTCTTGCTTCTTTTCACGAAGGATGTGTATCTACCTCCGCGGTTGTCTCTTTCAGGAAAGATTGTCGGCAATCCTGTCGAACGCTTCGAGCACGCAGGCCGGGTTGAGAGCCTAGGTGTAGAGGGATACGACCGATATGGTGTGCAGGGGTTGACGCTGCATAGACCGAAGGGCGAACGCGTTCTGGCAGTAGGAAGGCATACATCGGCAGAGCCATACGAAGCAACGCTCGTTGTACCTGGCGATGATGCTAGACCGCTAACCACTGATAGGCTGCCAGGTGACGTAGATGAAGCTCCTGAGGCTTATCGGTGGCTTTCTCCACAGCCATTGAATACGTCTGAGCAGAATAACCTCCCCACGCTTTGCGCTGAAATATGTGCCTCGTGGAAGGACCAATTCCGATTTGTAAGTGAGGCTCGCGAGGATGATGAGATTCAACGTCCAGGGCTTCGTGCTCCCCAGATGGGCGCGCTACACGCGTCTTTGGCCCACTGGACGGTTACTAGGGAGGTAGGCACCGTCGTTATGCCCACTGGGACGGGCAAGACTGAAACTATGCTAGCTCTTTTTGCTCGTGAGCGACTAGAAAAGCTCCTCGTGGTCGTACCGACATCGGCCCTGCGTGATCAGATCGCTCGTAAGTTTCTAACGATGGGCGTACTTCCTGATTTCGGAATCGTCGACCGAGATGTCCAGCTTCCCGTTGTCGGACGTATGGAGCATCGGTTTGACACACCGGAGGAGGCGCGGCACTTTCAGGAAAGCTGCAATGTGGTAGTAGCGACCATGTCCGTCATCGGCGGATGCACGAACGAAGTGAAGGACGCGTTGGCGACCGGGTGCAGCCATCTTTTCATCGACGAAGCGCATCACGTACCCGCAAAAACGTGGAGTGCGTTTAAGGAGCGCGCTCGTGAACATGGCAAGCCGATCTTACAGTTCACCGCCACCCCTTACCGGCGCGACGGCAAGCATATCGGCGGAAAATCAATATTCACCTATCCGCTTCGAAAAGCGCAGCAAGAGGGATACTTCGCGCCAATTAAGTTCATCTCAATATGGGAGTACAATCGCGACCTTGCTGACGAGGCTGTCGCCAGACGCGCTATCGGCGCGCTCCGCTCAGATAGAGAGAGTGGCCTCGATCATCTTCTTATGGCACGGACGGAGAGGATTCATCGGGCGGAGGAGGTACATGAGGTGTACGCGCGTCTCGCACCAGATCTGCACCCTCTTATCGTACACAATCGTATGGGGGCCAGAGAGCAAACCGCAGCGATTGAAGCTCTCATGTCTCGTAGGTCGCGCGTCATCGTGTGTGTGAACATGCTGGGAGAAGGCTTCGACCTACCACAACTGAAGATCGCTGCAATCCACGACGTTCATAAGAGCATGGCTGTCACTATTCAATTCGTAGGGAGGTTCGCGCGGGTCGCAGGCGGACTCGGTGACGCTACTGTTGTCGCCAATGCGGCGGATGCGGATGTCGAAGAGGCGATCGACGACCTCTACGTGAAGGACGCCGACTGGAACGACGTGCTGCAGCGCCTGAGCGAGGGTGAAACGTCCCGCCAGCGCCGACGATCTGAGCTTATGAGAGGCTTCCAGACCTCGCCGGGGCCTGTCCCTCTCCAGAACATCCGGCCGAAGATGAGCACCGTGGCCTACCGGACGCAGTGCGAAGACTGGCGACCTCATAAGCTAGATGACTATCTGAAGGATACGCCTCTTCTAGTCGAGCCGACGGTCAATCCGTCGGAGCGTGTGCTCTTTTACATCACACGTGAAGAGCAGGGGGTCGCTTGGGGAGAAACACGGGCCGTGAGCGACCTCGTGCACGACCTGTATCTCGCATACTGGGACGAAGAGCGTGCGCTTCTCTTCATCAATAGCACGAACAACGACAGCTTGCACCGGAAGCTCGCGGAAGTGTTAGTCGGCGAGGACGCGCGGCGCATCCAGGGCGAGCGCATCTACAAGAGCTTTCACGACATCAACCGGCTGACGCTCTCGAACCTGGGACTCTCGCACTTGCACAGTCAGGCGACACAGTTCACGATGCACGTCGGCAGCGATATCCGAGAGGGTCTCAGCCCGGCATCCGTCGAGAACCGCCGAAAAGCAAACATCTTCTCGCGTGGGTTCGAAACCGGCGAGAGCGTAACTATCGGTGCCTCCCACAAGGGGCGCGTGTGGTCATATAAGGTGGCCGAGGGTTTCTCTGACTGGATGGAGTGGTGTGGACGAGTCGGGGACAAGTTGCTTGACCCCTCAGCATCGACAGAGGAGATCCTAGAGCACGCCATCATTCCGAAGATTATCGAGGAGCGTCCCTCGCTCGTCCCAACTCATGTTCAGTGGCCGTTCTACTTCTTAAAGAGAAGCGAAGAAGCCATCTGGGTTGAGGTGGCTGGACATACAGCCCCGTTCTACGAGTCCGAAATCAGAATCACAACCTTCAAGGAAGAGGGTCCCCTTCGGTTCGAAGTCGTCGTCGAAGAGGCATCTGCGGAGTACGAAGTCGTGCTTGGAGAAGAGGAGGTTCAGTACATACCAGTTGGGCAAGAGAAGGCACGCCTCAGAACTACGAGGCGCGAGCAGCCACTCGGTGAGTGGTTTCAGGAGGAGCCGCCGCACATATGGTTTGAGGACACCTCAAAGCTCGACTACAACGAGATCTACCAGCCGAAGGGCGAGCGTGAGCCATACGATCGAACGTCAATCGAGGCGTGGTCCTGGGAGGGTGTCCAGATCAGAAAAGAGTCGCAGTACAAGAAGAAGACAGACCCGCGCCGTCTTGAGCTGCGCTCGGATTCTGTGCAGCGGCACGTTATTGATCGGATGCAGGGTGACTACGGGGCCGACTACGATATCATCTTCGATGACGACGGAAAGGGGGAAATCGCTGATGTCGTCGGGCTTAAAGCAACGGGGGAGCAGCTACTCGTACATTTCCTGCACCTCAAGTACTCGAAGTCGGAGAGCGCTGGCGTACGTGTTGACGACTTCTATGAGGTGTGTGGCCAGGCACAACGAAGCGTCTACTGGCGCGGGGCTGTACAAAGACTATTCAGCCGAATGAAGCTTCGTGAGCAAAAGCGGCAGGAAAACTACGGCGTTTCACGGTTCGAACGAGGCGATCTGCAGAAGCTTGACGAACTGAGCCGACGGGCTAAGCAGCTCGTACCACGTTTTCGCATTTTCGTCGTGCAGCCGGGACTCGAGAAGGAGAGTGTGAACACCCGGGTACTCGACCTGCTGGGTGCGACAGAGGTCTACTTGAAAGAGACCTTTGGTGTACCACTGACTGTGATTTCTAGCTAATTCGATCTTCTCTTGCTAGTAGTAGTGTCGGCTTACTCTCAAGCCGGTAGACTGAAAAGGTCACACGGACCTCCATGCGATCCTCAGTTCAGAGTTCGTAGAAGAGCGAGAGAGCGAAGAAGTCGGCCCCGCGGACGGGGGAAGCCGAGCCAAATGCGCCCCATTTAGCTGATTTTTTCGTGGTCAGATGCCAGTTGCGAAATTGGGGGCGTCCGCTATACTGGTAGGTAACTCCTCGTTTAACACGAATAGCGAGAGCCCGCCTCTCCCATTCCCCTTTGCCTCCGTCGCCAGATTCCTCTAGCCGTTCTCATTCGGACAACGACCGCCCAGGCAAGGGTCACTCAGACCATAACCGCCAGGCGGACATTCGGCGCGTGGCGAAGATCCTCCGAGACGGCGGCTACACATACGACCGGTCGAAGCACCTCATCGCCGAGCCCCGAAAAGAGGTCAGCCTCACGCCCTCGAAGAGAAAGAAGGGAAGCGTGGACCGCTTGACAGGGGAAGAGATCGACCGGCTCCTAACGGCCGCTTATGAGAAGAGCGCGCGGCAAGGACTGATGCTCCGGACCCTCCTCGAGACCGGCATGCGCGTTTCGTTCTTCGCGAAGCTCACAGCCGAGCAGATTGCGTTTCGCGAGAAGGAGATTCGCGTGCGCGGGAGAGG
This sequence comes from Longibacter salinarum, assembly GCF_002554795.1. Taxonomy (NCBI): domain Bacteria; kingdom Pseudomonadati; phylum Rhodothermota; class Rhodothermia; order Rhodothermales; family Salisaetaceae; genus Longibacter; species Longibacter salinarum. The sequence continues at coordinate 130,051 of NZ_PDEQ01000001.1, forward strand.
GGGGAAGGCGAGGGACATCCCCATCCTTCAGAGCCTGGTGAACGAGCTGCGCCTGCACCTGGGCAATCGGCGCACCGGCTATGTTTTCCCGTCCCCGCGCGGCGGGCACTATTCATCGCGGCGCATCCAGCAGATCGTCAAGGAGCGGGCGAAAGATGCCGAGATTACAAAGCGCTTCTACCCGCACCTTCTGCGGCATACGGTCGCTAAGCGGCTCGCCGACGAGGGCATGCCGGAGAACCTCCTGCAGAAGTTTCTAGGGCATGAGAATGCGCAGACCACCCAAGTCTACTACGAACCGTCCCGCGCGCAGGTGAAGCAGGCGTTCGAGGATGCGATGGATTAAGACAAGATGATAAACCCTCAGTCTGAAGATGTACACTAAGCTCACACCCTCGTAGTGATAGATCAATCAGATTCGTGATCCGGCGACTAGGATTAACCATTCTTCATCTGTCAATTATCCTTTTACCGGGGGTGATTTACATCCTATCGAGATCGTTTGCGATCGTCCCGAGTCGTTTTGATGACGTCGTCTATGATTTTCTGATTCCGGACCTTGGTCTCGTCTTTCTCTGTGCTAGCTCTGCAATAATATATTTGCTCTGGACACGTGCCCCGCGGTCTGTGTCGTTTATACCGAAGTGGATGGATTGGTTGGCCTATCTCTTCATCGTTCCATTGACGTTCCTTCTTGGGTTCGACAATGTTATTCTATACTATCAAGGGTCGTTGCCCACTGCTGTTAGCGTATCATGCCTCCTTGTATTCATCACCCATATGATTGCTCACCTATTGCCTATGCTCGCATTAGAAAAGATTTATTCTCGAGTCAACGCATGGTGGTCGCAATAATTCTGATGCCGTCTGGAGTTCAGAGCAGAGACTCTACATTAACTGGTTGAGATAATTGAGAGGCCTACAAGACGGTTTATAGTGGAGACTACCTGTGATAACGCTCTACGTTCTGGACCCTTGGGAAACGAGCTGATACTTAGAGCTCGCGAGAAGTTGTTGGAGCCATTGCACGCACAATAGTCTGACTGAGAAGTCAACTTCTAGATATAGCTTTGTCTTGATAGCGTCTGTCGTCTGGCGTGGTGCTTGCGTTTCCCACCAGGGAGATTTCCACCGCCGTATTAGTAATCTATATCACTCCCAAAGCTCATGGAAACTGAGACATCTTCTAGTGAAGCGGAATCAAGCGGCGTTGTTCGGTGGCTCGTGTATGCTTCGATGACAATTGCAGCAGGTTTCCTCGGAAAGATATTTGGCTTCACTGGAGTTCTTGTCGTCGTTGTAAGCGTCTTCGCCTACTACGTTTACCACGGCTATTCAAAAGCCTAAGGGAGTCGCCGCATTCAGTTCGCAACCTACTTCTGCCAATACGCTCGGAAGCAAAGAACCGGAGTTGCGGGCTCAGCATGGCGACCCCATTGTAGTATCCAGGTGTGTTGATGCCTGCTTTGCGCAGTCGAACTTTCGGATTGGATTTAGGCCCATGGTTGAAAAAGATTTGTACTCTGTACTCGGAGTTGCCTCCGATGCATCGCAGAACGAAATCCGCGATGCGTACATCCGGATCAGCCGTGTCGTCCATCCAGACCGGTTTAACGAGAACGAGCAGCCGGTTGAGTGGCGGCAGGCCAATAAGATGCTGAAGGAAGCGAATCAAGCATACGAGATACTGAGCGATACTGATAAACGGGCACAGTACGACAGAGCACGTGCTTCCTCCCAGTCGTCTACCTCAAAGCGAGGTCAGAAGACGTCCTCGCGAGCAGCCTCGAACCAAGAACGAAGCGGTACCGCAACGAGTGCCCCAATGAACGCTGGGCGGGCTGTTTTCAGCGACCTTCCTGAAAACGTCCGAAAAAGGCTTCTTGACCGGCAGGATGGAAAAGCAGGGAGGCAATGGGACGCACAGACAGACGGGGTCTTCTGGAAGTACGTTTGGCTTATTGTCCCGTGTGGATGGTTTTGGCTCCTGTTTACGTTCGCATCCGAAAATCAATGGGGGGAGTCCGAACTTTTCTGGCTCAGTCTTATCACCGTTGCGGTTTCGCTCTTCATCGGCCGACAGGCCCATTGGATCTGGAGGTGGCACAAATCTAACCTTAAGTGCCGGTTCTATGTGACTCCCCTCTATTTCGTGCAGGCTCATCTCGATGAGGTGAGATGGTGGCCGCTATTGAGTCTACAAGACCTCAAGGTTACCCACAATCATCGCAACGGTGGATATCAGAATACAGATATACAGCTGATCTTCTCTGAAGAGACCTGGGAGGTGACGATCTCCTCGAAGCACGATGCCGAGTCTCTGCTTGACGGGATGCGCAAGGTCGATCAGAAGATGCGTCAAGCCGCAGAGAAAAAGCAGTGGGGGTACTTCGCTGAACACGATGATTTCCGTTCCGCCACGTCACAGGACATGAAGCGCGGATGGTTGACCAAAGTCCGCGGCTTGGCTTATGGTCTGCCCTTGACGGCCGGTCTTATCTTGATGCTAGCAGCTTTCAGCATCAACGTTGACAATCCCCCCGGTCCTAGCACCTCGCCTGCACTCAGTGGCGAGAGAACGAACACGTCGAGGTCCCCTCGTCCGGTGCCTCAAGAGACAGAGGCACCTCGAAACACCTTCGACGCTCCCCCGCAACCGTTGCCCCGTAGTGGTGATGTGAAAAGGTATCACACAGGGCGTGCGGTAGCCCCTCTCGAAATCAGAACGCGTGCGGTTGAACGCGATTATGCTGACCGCCACTACTTCGTTAAGATCACGGACTACGAGACAGATCGCCGAATTGCGACCGCCTTCGTTCGAGGTGGTGACACGACGAAGATATCGGTGCCTCTCGGCACTTTCCGTTTAAAGTATGCCACCGGAGAGACGTGGTACGGAGAAAACCTACACTTTGGACCTGAAACGGTCTACAGCGAAGCGGATCAGGCGCTTTATTTCGCCGACCAAGGCAACCAGTACAGCGGTTACACGGTGGAGCTATTTCTGCAAAGGAACGGCAACCTGAGAACTGATCGAATTGGACGAGATGAGTTCTGAATCATCGGGACTGAACCGAATCCTCCGTGTGCAGATGCGAAAACAGGGGCAACTCTCTCTCGTGAGTTGTGCTTTTCCTTGGATAGGCGCGTGATGCTCAAGGAATTGAGCCGCTCTTCCGTTGAGGGTCCCTGTCCGAGAAGGTCAATGTCCCGAGTGGGCTGGGTCTCGGCGCTCCCCACTGTTCAAAGGAGAAGCGCCCCCTTCAGGACGAAGTGTTGAGCTTGCTCCGTCTGAGCCAGCCGGTAGAGGAACCGTTCGATGCCGTAGTACTGAAGCAGTTCGTTGAACGGGCGCCCGGTGTCGCGAGCCTGGTTCAGCAGGCGGTTGTGCACCGACGCGGGAACGTTCGACAGATTGCGGGTCATCGATGCGGGAAACGGATGAACATGGCAGGAGGGAGATGCGACGGCCGCCTCAGGCCGTGAGGGCTTCCAGGTACGGCTGCATGACCCGGTCGACGCGGCAGAGGCGTCTATACCGAAGGACGTCGGCTACAGAGGATGTCCGCTTTTCTAGATATGAGCGAAGCGCCTGCACAGCGATCTCGTGCTGATCTGTCCCTAGCGCTTGGCGATCTCATCCCAGTCTGGGCGATACATCACTGGATCTGGTATCGATGCCACGGCTTGCCCGCCGTCAGTTCCATAGGCATCGGCTCCCGGTGCGGTGCCGAACGGGAGGGAGGGGCGAGCGGGGCTGCGGCGCGCGGTCGGTCCTCGCAGGACTGAAAATGGGTATTCAGGAGGAAGAGACGCGGCAGGGCGTATTTCCCATGGCAAAGTAGGTCCGCATGGTTATATTTGCTGACCTGAGACCGTCGTCGAATGGACTCTCGCCGTGTGTCAGCGCTCCGAAAGGGTGCGACCGTTCCCTTCGGCGATGGAGACCACGTAAGTGGTATACCCCCACGTGGGTTCGCGTCACGACGGACGTAGATTTGTAGCCCTTGGTTTGCTTACAGGACGGCTACGCGCACAATGCCGATCCCCGAACATTTAAACGACAGACCGTGAAATTACCCCTATTGGCTACGATCCTCCTTCTTCTATTCGCGCTCGACCCGAGAGCGAGCCATGCCCAGAATACAAATAGCGACTACGCGTACGTAGAGGAGGAACTCTCGGATGTTGTGGAGGGCACGGTAGGAAGCGGATCCGGGAATTATCAGGTATCAGAGAGACGCATCGAGAAAAATGGAATCAGCTACGAACGGCCCTTCTTCGGCGACAATAAGTATTACATCCACTCGATTGCCTCGAAGCAAGAGTCCGTCGTCAGGCTGACCATCACGTGCAACAACTACCGGGTGCTGGACGAGTCCTGGTCCAGTAATGCCGTCGGCGCGTCCTTCGATCCTCCCCACGGGCAGACGCAAGCGTGCACGATAAAAACGTTCATTTCGAGGTCCAGCGCGCCCGACAAGCCGCATTTCATCGGCATGGCCATCATGTACAGTAAGCAGAAGGAGTGACGGCCGGAAGGAGTAGAGCGGCAGACCGGGTGACGCCAAAGCATTACACGTAGAAGAAATACAGGACCGTGGTTGAGACGGTCACGAATAGCAGCGAGAGAAGGCTGCCCGCCTTCAGGTAATCGGAGACGCGGTAGCCACCGGGCGTCATCAGGAGGGCGTTGACGTGGTGCGTGGGGAGGATGAACGAGTTTGCCGCGCAGAGCCCAACCTGAAGGACGAGCGCCTGCGCACTGAGTCCGCCGATGCCGGCCATCTCCAGAACGAGCGGAATCATGAGGACCGTCGCCGCCACGTTGGACATGATGAGCGAGAAGATGGTCATCAGCACGCCCAGGATGAAGAGAATGCCGTATGCGGGGACGCCTGCGATCAGGGTGACGAGATTCTCGGCGATGAAGGCGGCCGCCCCGGAGGTCTCCATCGCGATGCCGATCGGGATCAGGCCCGCGATCAGGAAGATAACCTTCCACTCGACAGAGCGGTACGCTTCCTCGATGGTTAGCACGCCGCCCAGGACCATCGCGACGGCTCCCGTGAGAAACCCGATCGAGATCGGCAGGTCCAGCGTCAGCACGGCGAGAATCGCGCCGACAAAGCTGCCAAGCGCCAGCCAGGCCTTCTCCGGGTGCTTCGGCTCGTACTCGAAGGGCGTCACGGTGATGAAGTCGCCGCTCTCCTTGAAGAACTGCAGGCTGTCCCACTTTCCCTGCAGGACGAGGGTGTCGCCCGCCCGGATGACCCGGTCGGCCAGGTTCTCTTCGACGACCTCGCTGTTGCTGAAGAAGAGCACCACCTGCGCGTTGTACTGTTCGCGCAGCGGCACCTCACGGATCGTCTTGCCGACGAGGCTGGAGCGGGCCGGAACGACCACTTCGAGGTACCCGTCGCGCCCCTCCGGTACCGACTTTTCATCCTCCTCCAGAAGGTCGAGCCCGTTCTTTTCGGCGAAGCTCCACACGTCGTCCTTCGGTCCCTGCACCACGATATGCTGACCGGATTCGAAGGTGTAGTCTTCCCAGATGTTGTAGTCCGCGGCCTCGTCGTCGTACACCCGTAGCAGGTTCACGCTGTAGATGGCGCCCATCTTCGACTCCTCAACGGACTGGCCCACGAGAGCGCTATCTCTCGGGACGCGGAACGTAAAGATGGAATCGGACAGGCCCCAGATGTTCAGCAGCTTTTGTCCGGGCGAGATGGTCGACTTCTCCTCCGGCTGGCTCGGAAGGACCGCGTCGCCGAACACGAAGAAATAGACGATCCCTGTCAGCAGCAGCACCACGCCGATCGGCGTTACGGCGAACAGGCCGAACGTCTCCAGCCCCCGCGTGCTAAGAAGGTCGTTGAGCACGATCAGTGAGCTCGTGCCCACCATCGTCAGGGTCCCGCCGAGCAGCGCCGCAAAGCCCATCGGCATCAGGAGGCTGGAAATGGAGATGTTCTCCCGCTTCGAAATGCCCATCATCACCGGCAGGAAGAGGGCCGCCGCGCCGATGTTTTGAATGAAGGCCGACAGCAGACCGACCGTAACGGACACCATCGAGAGGATTCTGCGCGTCCCATTGCCCGCCACCCGCAAGATGAACTGGGCGATGGTTTCGGTAATGCCCGATTTGTAGAGCCCGCGCCCCATGACCATCACTCCGATGATGGCTAAAACGGCGTTACTCGCAAATCCTGACCGCGCCTCGTTCGCGGAGATGCTCCCCGTCCAGACGAGCGAAAGCATCGCCAGGAGCGCCACAACATCGATCCGAACCACCTCCGTGATAATCAGGACGACGATGATGGCGAGAGTCGATAGAACGATAAGGAGCTGCGGGTCCATAGGCAGAGATGTTTGGAGGTCGGATGCTCAAGGAGAGCGGGCAATCGAACTGACAAGGTACTGAATAATGCGCCCAGTTCGAACACTCACCAGGACTTATTACCAAATTCGCCCCTTGCCGAGAAATTTCGATGATCTGAACGAGATGGTCGGCAGGGATGAGAAGAGGCTCGCCGCCGCCATCGAACGGGCGCTTTCGAGTTTGCCCGCTGGAAAAGCCTGGAAGGACCGTTTCTGGCGCTCGGGGACGGCGTATCTGCGTTACCGCCTTTGGTTCGAATGTGCTATCTTAGGCTGGCTGTCTCTACAGCCGAGCACTCTGCGTTCACCGTTCCAACGTATACATACCGCTGATGGAAACCGCGCCTCGTCCGTACGGAGAAGACCAATCCTTCCTCGACTGGCTTCTCGAGCCTCAAACATTGATCGCATTGTCCGCCGTCTTGATCGGCGTGTGTGGACTGTTTGTGTCGCTGTACGAGACGTCGCTGATGCGGCAGGAGCAGCGAGCGGAGGTCTGGCCACGCGTCACCCTTGGCTTTACAATCAACGACACGCTGGTCACGTTCATTGCGGAAAACGCCGGGGTAGGGCCCGCGCGGGTGCAGTCGGCCGAAGTCCGTCACAATGACTCGACCGTTGCCAACTGGGGCGAGCTCATGAGGCGAACCCTATCGGGGCCGCTCTCGGTGAACAGCAGCGTCAACCTGGTGAACGGCCGGGTGATGTCCCCCGAAAAGCGGGTCGAGTTCGCAACGTTTGACTTTCGAGATGAAGAGGAGGCAGCTGCGCTATCCGAATCCATCTTTGACGGGAAGACAGATATCCGCGCCTGTTATTGCTCGGTCTACGACGAGTGCTGGGTCACGTCGTTGCAGAACAGGCTGTCCGGCATGCGCCGGATCGGTATGGGATTCGCTGGCTCCTCGAGCGCCCCTACCGGACGCGACTCGTCTTTTTCTCAGCACCTGCAAATTCGTCAGCCGGAACCGGTCCCGTCATGCGATGACATGAATCGGAGTGCCATCTGACGGATCGCAGACTCTCCCTCGCGGAGTCTGTGTCTGTCGTCACGACGGAGCGGTGTCCATCGACCGTGCCCACTGGTGTATTTTCCATTCCTACCTGAAGAAGGTGGATCGTGCCCCCGTAGACCGTCATCGGGTGCCGGCACAGGCCCATCCCGAGTGCATGTCCCGGTCGGCACGGCCAAATCGAGCGGGCCGGTACCAGACACGGACGCCGGCGGTGTCGATGGCCGTATCCGTCCGGGTGGCGCAGTCCACCGCAGGTGCGGTGCCGGTGGCCGAAGGGAGCCGCGCGTTGAGTGCCCGGGCGGTGGAATCCGACGCCTCCGTGTCGTATCGAGCCAGGACGGTCGCGGTCACGGTTCGGTGCGTAAGGCGCGAGAATGCGCTATCGGCAAAGGCGTCGACGGTCGCGTCGAGCGGCTGGTCTTGAGCGAGCACCGAGAGGAGGTCGCCGTCGATCATCGAGAGATGCAGGTCGCCCGGCGAGGCGACCAGGTAGCGCGTTGCCGGGGCGAGCGAGGCCACCGTGTTCGGCGTTCCGCCATCGCACGTGGATAGCACCGTCACGTCAGTCGGGCCGATCGACTGAATCGCCTGTGCGACGCGGTCCACCGACAGCGAGTCGTCCGGGTGCGATCGGTGGTACGGAGCTAGCGATTCGGGGACAGCATGGCCGTAGTAGGCGACGATTCGGCGCCTGGACGGGGCCGATCGGCGCTCCGGCGGCGCGGGATAGGTGTTTTTGCGCACGAAGGCGATTTCTGCCTCCCAGCCTGACACGCGCCGGTAGGTCTGCTGGCTCACGAGGCGCCCTCCGACAAAGTGGTAGGCGGTCCCGTCGTTCCGCGGGAACAGGCCGAGGATGCTCCGACCGGCGCGCTGGTGAAACACAAAGGCCTCCGCCGACGGCATCGAGCGTGCTGCAGCGAAGGCTTCGCGGAGGACCTTTTCGTCGGCGGCCCGGCGCGTGCCGCTGGTGTCGTGATAGGTGTAGCTCGCATCGCCGTGGACGACGACAATAACCTGCCGGTCGATCGAAGCGGACGGCGACCCTGCGGGGGAGGGAGCCTCAGGGACGGAAACCACACCCGAGGCGCAGGCCGAAAGGCAGAGCGCGGTGATGATGAGAACGAAAACCGGAGTTCGAACGGTCGTCATGCGCCTGCGCTGGTCGTGCGTCCTCTCATCCATGTCACCTCGACTGATGTTGCTACAACTCCGCCTCACGGTCCTCGCTCAGCAGGGTATTGTCTGCACGTCGCCAGAGCAAAGTGTCGGACTTCGTTTACAGGAGGAGCAGGATGATGACGATCAGAAGCGCCGTGGTGAGACCGATCGTGATGCTTCGATCGGCGACCTCCATATCCTGCTGAACGTAGTCGGCGAAGTCGTCGAGCTGGCGGTTCGGGACCCGCTCGTAGCCGTGGGTGCCGCGTAGCTCGTGCTGCTTCTCCACAACGCTGGCGCGTAGGGCCGCGATGCCGTTGCGATCCGCTTCCGAGAGGTTGGCCGTGCGTTCGACGCGATCGAGGGCGGTCACGAGGTCGTCGAGGCCGTTGTCGAGACGTTCCCGCTTCTCGGCGGCGTTATCAGCAGCCTTGGCATGAGTGACGACATCATTGACGTAGGCCTTGATGCGGTCAACCGGATTGCTGTGGGCATGGGCCGGAATAGCGGTGGAAAGTAGGAGCGCGACGATCAGGGCGGGAGTAGCGATGCGACGCATGGGAACGGTGAGATCAGTTCAAAAGATGACGAGCAGTCGCAGAACCGAGGGGCGACAGGCCCTCACAACAGGTCGTGAACCATACCTCGAGAGATCGCGAACTACGCGTCGAGAGGAAGCGATAAACACGGCGACACTGCCCTGAGGATCAACCGATTCTGCCCGAAAGGTTGATCCGTAGATGCATTGTAACGTACCGAAGGGCGATCATGGCTGATTGAACGACATCGAATCATACTCCATGGCAAGCGAGACCTAACGATCGTCAAGCAGGGTGGTGTCGGAAAATGATGATGCGGGTTCGGTTCGTTGCCCGAGGCACGAGTGGTCGAAGTATGAGTCCTCGCTGCGGGCGCCTCGCACGGAGGTTTCGGACTTGAGTGCGTCATGCGTCTCCCAATTTGAGTACATAAGCGGACCGCTTCGGGTCTATGTTTGCCCACGTGAAGGACATTGAGTCTTCCCATCCAGCATTGTGCACCGGGAAGAACAGATGTCGTGCCTACGTGTCGCCACCTTCCAGTCCCTCGTGCTCCGAATCTGCAGAGGAGGTGAACTCGTCGCGAGGCCGTCGGGGAGATCCTTCGGACGTTGTGCGCGGACGCCGCTTTGCAGGGTGCATCTCTGGGAATCGTCTTCCGCCGCCGTTCATATCGATCGTTCGAATCAACCGTCACCGAATGTCATGAACACTGTCCATCGCATTATCGCCATCGCGCTGTGCAGCGGCCTGCTTGCTTCCGCCGCGTTTGCGCAGGAGCCGACGATCGAAGAGACGCCGCAGGATGTCGTCAAGTATGAGGAGTCGATTCTGACGTCAGGCAACACGATGATCGTGGTTGAGGAATCAAAGGTCGGAGAGGTCCGGAATCTCGTGGCGTACCTTCTCCAATCTGGGCGCTCGAATGCCCAGTCCGGAAATCTCGAACGATCCGCGGAAGCATTCACTCTGGCATCGGCATACATGCACGTGGACGCAGGTCGGGGGCAATCCAGAGCCCGAACGCGTGTTGTCGAGGAGGCCGATCTGATGAAGGAACTGGCCGGCATGATGACGGCGGGGTCGAAAACGGAAATGCGCGTCGTCGATCAACGTATTTTTGGCGCCCACCGTGCTCTCGCGTCCTATCACCAGGATCGTGCGATGAAAATGATCCGAGAGGGATACAATCGTCAGGCGGGTCATGCGCTGGAGGCGGCCATCGTGCACTACGATCACGCGGCCTGGGCGCACGCTCGGGCGAACAACACCGAGGTCAGTGACGAGGTCAACCGGGAAGTCGAGGATATGGCGAACATCGCGACGACCCTCAAGCAGGCGGGGAGAAGCCGCGGTGAACAGACCGCAAGTGACGACACCGTGGCAAAAGTGCGATCGCTCGGTCAACACATTCGGTCCCTTGGTCGGGCCGGGTGAACCTTTGTTGCCTGACCACGCCGGATCTACATTCCGGCTCCACGAGTCGCGAACCGACCGTTTTCCGTCGCACATCGGCCAGGTGCAGATGTCTCTATTGGTCCTGGTTCGGATTGTCGCGACGGGTACCAATACCTTTCAGTCAGTCAGACGAAAAGCCCACTGAACCGTCAGAGTTGGCGGCTTCAGTGGGCTTCTTTGCTTGGCGGTACGCGTGGTGAGCCGATCAGCTATTCGGTCGAGGCAGAGCCGGTGGCGAGGATGGTAGCGGAGCCGTCGGACATCGACTCGTAGTAGCCGACGAATCGATTGGTTTCGGGCTGATCGTAATCGCTCAGATTCTGTGCCCAGCGGTACGCGATCGGCTGGTACCAGAGCTCGGCGTGCACGTGGAACGGACCGTTCGCCCCGTCGACATCCACGAGATAGGTGACGTTATCGCTACCGCCGATAAAGGAGCGATCGTGTATCGCCTCTCCCTGCACAGCGATGTCTTCCTCTGCGGTCGCTATGTCGAAGCCGTCCGGAAGAAGTCGGTTGTCCTTGATGAAGCGGATCGCGGAGAGAAGTCCCGTCGTCACGGCTCCATCCGGAGTGGCCATGATGGTCTCGTACACCTGCACCTGTGAGGGCCCCGTAATCTTGTCGTAGTGCGGCTCGTAGGCATCCGGATTCAGGTCGTTGTCGTTGCCTGCGATGGATCCGTCGGGTTGGAATGCGCCCGATTCGAACACGATGGCTCCGGAACGGTCTCGCACGGTGAGGTGAATCCACACCCGCCGGGAAGGATACGCCGTCGGTAGCTTATGGCCCGCGAGGTTTTCAATCGCGACCTTCACGCGGAGCGTCCCATCGACGACCGTGGGCGTGTTGATCGAGAGCTGGGCCGTATTCGTCTGCAGGTGGTTTTCGGTGCGTCGCGCGGATTCGGCGAGGCCTTGAGGCGATGCCGTGACGCCCAGGTCCGTCCGGTATCGATTCAGCATGCGGAGCATAAAGAAGTTGCCGCCGCGGAAGGTGTGGCGGGACACCTCGGTGCGGGGTTGACCCAGGACGCCGGAAATGGCCACGCTGTCCTCGACGACCGGCATGTGGCACGATTGGCAGCTCTTTTCGTCGCGGTAGGCACTGTGGCGCCACTCCAGGTACGGCACCTGCTCGGGAAGCTCGCCGATGACGCTCCCGTCTGGACCCAGCGTCTCCGTATAGAGCGTATGGCACGTTGCGCAGAGTTCCGATTTCTGAAGATGCGTGGACTGCTCCTGGCGAAATCCAGACGCCGAATGCATGATCGTCGTTCGTCCCTGATCCACAGAGTACGGGCCAAACACGCGTCGTTGTCCCAGCGGGGAGGTGGTGTCCACGTTGAATCCCCCGACGAAACTCTCGCGCGTGCCGAAATTCTCGGGCGTGATCTGGTGGCACATCGTGCATGACACGCCGTCCGCAGCGAGTCGATCCAGGCGACCGGCCGCCCGGCCAATGGGGAGGTGGGCGAAGATGTCGCCCTCATGCCCGAGCAGGTGTGCCTCGAAACGGGCCATTGGCATGTGGCAGGTAGAGCACTCATCCTCAATGTGAGCCTGGGCCCGAGGGTGATCGGTCACTTCTCGGCGGACGGCGGCCTGCCAGTACGGATCGCGCGCCGAATTCGCCATCATCGACGCCTCCCAGTCGGCGCCGAACGAAATATCGACGCCCTCCGGGGTGACGAGGCCGTTGTGGCAGCTCATGCAGGCATCGGCCGTCCGGAAGAGTTCGGCCGGCACGCGGGCGTGCGGTGCAGCGGGAGCCTGCTGGGCCTTCGACATGTCGGGAGCGGTGTAGACAAACGCCGTCCCGATCGCGAGTACGACGCTGGTGGCGGCAATCAGGAATCGTCCGTACATGTCATCCTCCGGTATTGGATGAGTCAAGGTCGCGAAAATGTACCGCAGCGCCGGCCCGCTACCAGCCCTCGAAGAAGCCACCGTCGAACCAGTCCCAGAGCAGGTAGACCGCTATTCGCGTATCGCGACCGGCGTCGTCCAGCGGAATCTGGGCACCCACGTTCAGCCTCACGTGCTGCCGCGTGTTGAGGGTGACCTGCACCTGTGGGGCGATGTCCCAGTGTGTCTCGGCGCCAGACTCGAGGGCTCTTGATCCCAGCACCTCGACCATGGGCGACCACGTGCGTCCCCACGGTTGGATAGAAAAGCTTTTCCCGAGAGCGCCACGGAAGAACGCTTCGTTCTCGGCTTTGTCCTGGTCGAGCGGCAGTTCGGACCCGCCTTGGGCGTGGAAGAAGCTGCCGGCGGGGAGGAGCTGGCCGTAGGACACGAACGGCTCGAAGACCGTCGTGCCAGAGCCGAATCCCAGGTCATCGGCGCCGGTGGGAAAGAGAACCTCCCCGGTGACACTCAGGATGGAGCCGCTGTCGAGGCTGTGAAAGAGCGCCCGCTTGACGCCCACGGCAATGTCGCCAAGATGCCCGCCGGTCCAGTTGCCGTCGGGCCGTTCTCGGTAGCCGAAGGGAATCACCACCTCAAGCTGATTGCGCGCCCCAAATCGAGACTCGTAGACAATCTCGTTCACGACGGCTCCCTCGTTCTCCACGTCGATGCTCGTCGAGAAAACGGCTTCATCCTCGGGATAGGCCTTTTCCGTTACGAGCGGACGGGGGAGGTTCAGCTCACCTCGAGGCCAGTCGCCATCATCACACATCGACCGGATGTAGGTCATGATTTTTGCAAGCTCCACCCTCGTGAGGGCGTCGCCGAAAGCAGGCATCATCGGTGAGAATCCCCGCACGGGACCGCCCTGGTGGGCGACAGCGATCCAGTCGGCATCGGGTTCGCGTGTGGCGAAGGTGCAACTCGTGAAGTCGGGCAGGGGAACGTCAAACCCAACTTGACTCTGGGGCACTCCGGTGCCGTCGGCTCCATGGCACGCAGCACAGGCGTCCATGTACAGTTCGCGTCCCGTCTTCGGTGGCAGAACGGCCACATTGACGACGTGCACGAAGCGGTTCGAAGAGATTTCCCGTGGACCGATTGGTTGTTCGGTGGTCACGGGTCCGTTCGGCGTCATTCCGATCGCCGTGACCAGAATCGCCACAGCGGCCAAGAGCCCGGTATGCGTCCAGGAAAAGTCGAGCGTCGGCATGGCGCACCCTCGCGATTCGTTTACCGTCTGTTCTCCGTGAGAAGGTAGTTCTCAGACGAACGCCGAGTAATGGGTGATGGGCTGAAATGCGCTGTGGTGCGTCCACCCACAGCTCGTGCGACCTGTGGGGAAGAGGATGGTACTGATTGTCCGCGCTTCGCCCGAATCATGCGTTTGTAGACATCGGTTCGATAGACGCCGACCTCAAATCGATCAACCGAGTCGACGGCTCCTCGGTGCATCGCGATATCGCTTCTCTGGGACCCCAATTCCCCGCGCACTCATGTCTGACGGTATAGAGATCGACAAAACCGTGTCCGCCCGAGACGCGCGTCCGACGGCGCAGCTCGACGATTATGCAGACCTTCTCGGTCGACGCCATATCGACCGTATCTACAGGAAGGCGGCCGACCTTTCCCATCTTCACGTCGCACACGTGAGTTCTACCTTTTATGGGGGCGGGGTCGCGGAGCTACTCGATGGGCTGTCGCTCCTCATGAACCATGTCGGCATCACGACCGGCTGGCGTGTGATTCAGGGGGCGCCCGATTTTTTCAGCATCACGAAGAAGATGCACAACGCTCTCCAGGGCGGATCCATCAACCTCACCGACCTGAAGAAGCAGCACTACGAGGACATCGTCTACAAGAATGCGCTGCGGAATCACCTCGACCATCACAACATGGTGGTCGTGCACGACCCGCAGCCCCTTCCGCTCGTCCAGCATTATCATCGGAAGGGGCCGTGGATCTGGCAGTGTCATGTCGACCTCACGGCACCGAACGTGGAGCTCTGGGCATACCTGAGGTCGTTCATCGAGCAGTACGACGGGGTAGTGGTGAGCCTGGACGAGTACCAGCAGCCCCTTGAAACGCCACAGCGGACGATTCCGCCGGCCATCGACCCGTTCTCGATCAAGAACAAAGAGCTGAGTACCCAGGAGGTGAACGAGCGGCTCGCCCACTACGACATCCCGACGGATCTCCCGCTCGTCGTTCAGGTATCGCGTTTCGATCGGTGGAAGGACCCGGAGGGCGTGATCGAGGCCTTCAAGCTCGCTACGAAGGAGATCGATGCGACGCTGGTTCTGCTGGGCAACGTGGCGACCGACGATCCGGAAGGGAAGGAGGTATACGAGTCTCTTCTGGACGAGCAGGGCGAGCGGATCTACATTCTGAGCGTGGAGGATACGGCGCTCGTCAACGCGCTACAGCGGCGCGCGGCGGTGGTCCTTCAGAAGTCCCTCCGCGAGGGGTTCGGGCTGACCGTGACGGAGGCCATGTGGAAGGGGAGTGCTGTGATCGGTGGGAACGTCGGAGGGATTCGACGTCAGATTGAGGATGGCAAGACCGGGTTTTTGGTCGACTCGGTCGAGGAGGCGGCGGAACGCATCGTTCAACTCGTCAGGGACCCGGATTTGCGGGAGCGGCTCGGGCAGGCGGCCCGCACGACGGTCCGTGACAGATTCCTTTTGCCGCACATGCTGGAACGGTACCTCGACCTGTTCGCCGGCTTCGAGACGCTGTATCGGCTGCGAGATTAAGCGGTCGTTATTGGCGCGCAATCGTGGAGGCTCGTGGGACACGAGGTGTGCGCGCGTGTCGTCTTCGCGCTGCAAACAACGTTTAGCAAAGTGATCGCCCTGGGAAGCACTGTTTTCGAATGGATCCGCTAACCATCCGTCGAATCGTTGACAGCCCGACTGCTCGGGTTCGGAAACGTGCGGGAGAACGACGCAGTGGATGGGGAGCGAGACTTCTTGCGTTCACCCGGCGCTTATGGAACGATGGTCTCAGACATCGTCTCAGCGAGCCGGGTTCTCGTACGCCTGGGAAGGCATATGCAAACGCCGATTTGGCAAAAGAACTACCCTCCACCACAGCTGGAACGAACACGATCGATGTTTCTTTTCATAGATCCGCTCCGACTTGCATTTAGAAAAGTAAAAGTGCACATTAATACCGATCCTTTTCGAAGCCAATCGCAGCGGTAATCGTCTTGCTGAATACGTGTGCGTGTGTCGCCGTGACGGTGTTCACAGAGTCGGTTCACGACACAGGGTGGAGAGAGGGTCAGGTCATCACGAGCGTCTACCGTACAGGAAGAAGAAGGACATCGGAACGACGGCCGATGAAGGCAGGTCAGTTGTCGAATCAATCGCCGGTACGCGCATGAGTAGTTCCTTTTTTGAGTACGCGAAGGCACATGGGTTGGACACGCGGATCATCAACGGGCGTCCCACCATCGAGGAGGAAGTGGAGGACGAGGAGGGGACGTCGAAAGCGACGTGGATTCTGACGCCGGACAGCGACGGGGATCCGTATGCCGCACTCAACCGAGGGCACGAGACCACGCAGGTGAAGTCAGAGGGCTCGTCCAACACGAGCGTGGAGACGGTCGTCGTCGACATCTGCCAGTTCTACACCGATGGCAGCAAAGTCATCGCCCACGTTCGGGTCCAGAGTGGGACCCGGCGGTCGTGCGTCGAGCAGGCCTGGCGGAAGTTTATGCGGCGCCATTGCCTCAAACGCGCGAAGAACCTGGACGTCGAACCGGCCCGCTTCGGCATCATCGTCCGGCAGACGGGATAGCGTCTAGCGTACCTGATTCATCGCGCGACGGTTACAGGGGCCAGGCGCGTCCGCGCGGTGTTCGCACCAGCAAAACGGGAGTTCATGACTCGTGTACGCGGCCAGCGACTATCGCCTGGAGTTATTGATCGCAATGTTTGTCCGGCTGTAGTGCGAGAGGGACTGGTACTGGAAATTGTCCGGATAGTATGCGTAATTCCGTACGCCTTCCGGATAGGATTCATCGCGATAATATCGCATCAGCCTCGCTGAGGCCCGATTCAATCCAGATCGTTTTTATTATCCCGAAGCCGTCCGGATAATAATAAGTTATCCACACCCGAAGCCAAAGCAGCGAAACAGGAAAGCGACCCCGAAGGTACCTCTCGCACGCCTCCGCATCACAAACTCATAACCTCACATGCCTACAACTAAAGTTAAAGAAGAGGCGCAGCGCCTTATCGAGGAGTTGCCTGACGATGCCACGTGGGACGATCTCATGCAACGCATCTACGTCCGCCAAGCCATTGAAGCGGGGTTGGAAGACAGTGAGGCCGGCCGCACGATGGACGTGAACGAGCTTCGCGAAAAACTCGGACTGTCGGCTTGAGGGTTCACTGGACGAACACGGCCATCGATCACCTCTTGTCGATCTACGAGTACGTGGCCCACGACTCGGAAGTCTACGCCGACCGGTTGATGGACCGGTTGACCCGGCGATCGCAGCAGGTTGGCACGTTTCCTAGGTCGGGGCGGCAGGTGCCGGAGTACGAGGCGCCAGACGTACGCGAAGTAATCGAAGGCTCGTATCGGGTCATCTACCGCATCAAGGAAGAGCAAATCGACGTACTTGCGGTAATGCACAGCGCGCAAAAATTGCCGCCCGAATTAGGCGAGTAGTAGAGGTGCGTATAACCCCACACTGCTGCCGACGACGGGCTGCGGGCTAACTTTCTACGGTAGCACCTCAGGCGCCATTTCCGTAGGTGTTGCGATGCCCGTCGCGGCAGAGTTCGACCGTTATGCGCCCCCGTATCTCACGAACGGAAACGAACCAACCGTTACGCGTTGCATCTACATATGCTCACAGACAAGTCGCGCCATGAAGAAACTCACTCTCCAACTCTCCGACGACACGGCCCAGCGCCTTGAAGTTCTTGCCGAGAAGCTCGGCGTCTCTCCAGAAGAGATTGTCCAGGCGGGTCTCGCGGAGCAGCTCTCCAGTCTAGATCGTGAGTATGAACAGGCGGCTGCCCGCGTGCTTCAGAAGAACGAAGAGCTTTATCGTCGTTTGTCCTAGTCCCAATCGCCTGCTGATTGCGTGCGATATCTCAGCACTGCAGAGATCTTAGATTTACACCGCCGGGTGATTCGGCAGTCGGGCGGGAGCGAAGGTGTTCGTGATCAAGGCGGAGTACTTTCGGCGGTCGCGCAGCCCAAGATGACATTCGAAGGCGAAGAGCTTTATCCATCCATGATAGAGAAAGCGGCCGTCTTGGCAGTATCGCTCACCCGAAACCATCGACTTGTCGATGGCAACAAGCGAGTCGCGCATGCAGCAATGGAGGTGTTTCTGTTATTGAATGGCCGAGAGGTTAAGGCGAGCGTCGATGAGCAAGAGGAATTGATGCTAGGACTCGCAGCAGGGAATCTCGATAGGGAAGAGGTGGTCGAGTGGCTCTCAGATCATGTCGTACGGCGGCAGGGAACGGTGTAGGATCGCATAACCACGCGCTCTTATTATGCCAAGCGGATGTCTTTTCTGGGTGTGTGGAAGGTTGGTGAGTCTGGGCAGAGGGCATAGCTCCTCTGTTCGCCCTTTATCGACGCATGGGGGTGGTAGAGTGTCCGCGTACGGATATGGCTCGGCGCGTGCACCGCACGGTGTTGGTGTGCGCCTTGAACAGTCGTTGCGTCTCGTTCGCTTACCCCGAGGCCCGGCGCCAGCACCGCCGCAGAGCTCGAGCCTTATGCCGCATGAGTCAAGGACTCAATGAGTAAACATGATGAATGGCGAAGAGCCCGTAAGCAAATTGACACGGACTATAAGACGTGGCTGTATGAGGCCGCAAGGTACGGCTCGATTCCCTGCCTGCTCATCGCTCTGATCCTGGTTCTTGATGCTACTCTGCCCAGCCATGAAAGAGAGCGCGTGACGGTTTGGCGTGTCGAGAAGAGAGTAGATAGATCCTGGGAGCGCGGAGACTGGATGTACATCGTCACGAACCAGGAGCGGCCAAGTCATACATACTTGGTCATGCACGTCTACCGCGAAAGCGAAGGGAGGTCGTCCCGGTCTACACTTGAAGTCTCGGACTACTTCGCTGAGAAAGTGGGTGCCAGTGATACTCTTTCGATTCGTGCTACGCCTCTTCTGGGAGCCAGGAAGAACGTTGTGCGCCTGAGTAACGGCAGGGTTGATGTGAAAGACAGCAACTACCAGTCTCTGCTGTATCTATTGAAAGTGATTTGGATGTTAACACCGTTTATGGCATTGGTCAACGTGTTTGAAGTGCGGTACGGACCGCTACTTGCACTCATGCTTAGTGCGGAGATATTCTCTCTTGTCTATTGGTACTACCTCATCACTCACTTACTCTTATAAGCACAGGGCCGGCATACCAAGCGCATCATCGCGGACGTCAGGCCGTCGGCGTCTTCTCGTCAGCACGTCTCTTGAGCGTTCTTGAAATAGAATGCGAACGTCCAATAGACACCGAGCCGATTATGCGTGGACCGGTATGCGCATGGATATACCTTGAGATAGATCGTCTGTCTTTGTTGCACCCGCAGATGGTCCAGGTCCGCGTTCGTCGCGAAATCCACACCACCTAAATATCACTTTATGGAGTCAAAACAGACGAAAAAGGCTTATCTGAAGCGTCTCAAAGGCGTTCTTTACTTCTTCCTCTCCCTGTTTCTCTCGCTACTAGGAATAAGAGCATATTTTGAGATACACAAATATTCAGATAGCGAGGCCTACTTAAGTTTAGGATTTAAAGGGGTGAGTGGCGCATTGCTTTTTTCGTGGGCCTCCTGAAGTTGGCACAAGCATTTATAGACGATGATGCATCGATTCTCCAGCGTCTGTCCAAGGGATCGATATTTCTTCTGTGTCTTTGTGCAGCTGTAGGTACAATCGGATTGTATAGTGTGAAGGTGCTGGGTTTCTCTGAAGCCCTGCCTCTGCTCACATACGGGCTAATCGCCAGTTCTACAGTTCTCGTGCTGACGGGTAGTCTTAAGCTGGGTGAAGTGTACTCGATGGCTCAACTCGAACAAGATGGAGCAACTGATTGAGGGACAGCCGCACCGACAAACGTTAAAGTGCAAAAACCTATCCGTCGCACCGGATCGTGTCGGATTTCGTCTTCCGTCAACCGACACGTCTCAATTGCTCACCGCGGGGGGAGCACCGCTGGCTTAGACTGTGGCTTAGAACAGCGTACATGAATTGGACGGACCTCATCACGGAGTCGCGCATGGTCACGTCGATATACGGCGGCGCTACGTCGCTGGCCCACTTTGCGCTCGAAGACCTTGTTTTCTCGGGCAGAAGTGTGAGGCTTCGGGGCGACTTTGCTCAGATGCCTGACCCGTTACCGGAGCGGTGGGCGAGCTGTGGATTTACGCGTGCCGGCGCAACCTTCAACGCCTCTGACGTGGTAGAGGCCAAGGTCACAGGGATGCCGCAACTGCACTTCGACGACAGGCACTGTCTCGAAGGCGATCCTGTGAGCCTCGCAGTTGAACAGACGAAGTGCATCTGGACTGCACCAGACGGAACGGAACGCCCGTACATTGTGCTTTCGGGCAACAGCGACTTCCTGGAATTCCGATTCGTGTGCAAGAACCTCCGCGTGGGAGTGAAGGGGTATACGCCCGCGCCGTACTGAATGCAAAGGTCTGTATAGAACTCGCATTTGCAGACACACGGCTCTGGAGGTGACGTTATTTTATGCCGGGACACGATGTGTGGACATGATACCACCTAATCCGTGAAACGCGCACTCGCCATTACGGGAATCCTCCTCGTCGTCGTGGCTGCCCTCCCGACGATCAAGAATGCTGTGCTCTATCTCGACTATCAACACGGCCGGGAGACGCTGACAAAGACGGAGGGACCACCCGGTCGGGATCGTCAATCTGACGGATCGCGGGGACAATGATGACAAGATTATCTGTGTCCACTGCGACGACCCGATGTATGACGACTATCATAGCGTCAACGACCTCCCCGACTACGAACTTCGAGAGATCGAGTGGTTCTTTGAGGACTACCAGGACGTGATGCACCTGGATGTAGATGTCGAAGGATTTCTCGGGACGGACAAGGCCCACGAAAGCATCCAGATGTGTCGGGAGCGCTACAGGGACGAATTCCCCAACGGCTTGTCGTCCACATGATGGCACCGGGCGAGCACTCGAGGTCGGGACGCCAGGCGGTTGTGTTCGAAGCCATTTCGTGTATGATACCAGGTGAGACCGTCTGCCAAGCACGTCTGCACCGCCTTCCAGACGCCCAAACCATGGAGGGTCGAACCGCCATGGTCTTCGCAAACACCTCGTTGGCGTTAGGTTTGCCGTTGCGAGCCGTACGACTCTTATGGTCGCTATTGCGGTCCACTCACACGGACATCGGATTACATCCTCGCATACCGATTGGCCGTAATCCAACCGCATAACACCGATAAAGTGATGAAATGACGAATCATTATTCTTTCAAACGAGTGCGAGGGTGTGAATTCATTGACGAATGGGTGCATTAGGCGCTGTTCGCATTCCATACGTATATCGATAATCCTTGCTCGACGCCCCGTCTCGACATGCTGGACATTCAATCTTTGCAGCTATTGTCGAAGCTTCTCAACGTCTCATATCTCTGTAGAGAAGCCGGTCTGAATCCTCGAACGATTCAGTCGAAGTTGCGCCGCGGTACCGAGCTAACTGTGAAAGAAAGCCGAGCGATGTATCGCGTTCTCCAGAGCGATCTTGGAGCGGCCGGGCTGACAGTGACGGATAAGAACGGAGCGGCCGGTGAAGCGTCTCCAACATGGGAGGACTTACTCGCCTGAGCGTATGCCGCTACGTCAAGGGACGATGACGACTGCGGAGGCCGTACGCCCCTGGCTGCTGAGCGTCGTCCTCGCACCGCTGATCGCGTACATCGTCTATGGGTACGCTGCCGGAATCTACACGGTGTTCGACACCGCATCGTTGCTCATCCACGAAGCCGGGCACTTCTTTTTCCGGCCGTTTGGGTGGGCCCTCTTTCTGTTAGGTGGATCGCTGTACCAGTTGATTCTCCCCGGCCTCTTCGTCTGGACCTTCCTCCGGTCCGAGTATCCGCCGGGTGTCCAGGTCAGTTGTGTATGGCTGGGGCAGAACGCGATGAACGTCGCCACCTACATCGCCGATGCCCGAGATCGGAGTTTACCTCTGATCACCGGCGACGTAAATAGTCACGATTGGTGGCAGCTCCTCGGTGCGGCCGGATTGCTTCCGTACGACGACCTGATCGCTGCCGGCGTGGTTGTCATCGGGATGGTGGCATTCACTGCCGCACTCCTGGCTCCCCGATGGATGTGGACGTAGCACTGGGGCCACTAGGGGAGAATGACAACGCGTTGGGTCGCCGACCCACGCTCGCCGTGTGCACGAAGCAGATACGTTCCGGCACCGAGTTCGGACGCATCCAGTTCGATCGAAAGCGGGCGGAGCCGTGCAATCGGTCCGTCGTGCAGGCGCGCGACCCGGCGCCCGAGGACGTCGAAGAGATCCACCTGCACGGATTGGGCGCTACGAACCGTGAGGTAAACCCGCCCGTGCGATCGAATCGGATGGGGAGAAGGAAGCGTCAGTGCAACGCGTTCCGTCATGCCGACGGTGGCCTGCGTCGTACCGATGGTTTTCTCGGCACCGTCAACGGTGATTTCAGCGAGTCGCACGTGGTACGGGCCGGGTGCCAGATTGCTGATCGTATGTCGGTAGCTTGCTCTGGCGTTGGGCGCTCCGCGTGCGGTGATAATCTCCGACGTATGTCGATGCGATGGTGCGTCTCCCGTTAATACGATCCGAAAGCCCGTTATCTGCGTCTCCGATGCCGTTTCCCATTCGACGGTGACGGCGTTTGTACCGCCCGTCGCAGTGAGAGAGATCAATTCGACCGGAATCTGATCAAGGTACTCGCCGTCCAGCGTGAGCGTACCCGTGCCCAGCGGATCGAGCCACTCCCTGAACGTCATGTGGCCGAAGCTCGTCTCGTCGAATCCGGCAGCAAGAGCGCCGTACCAGTCCGGTTCGTTGTTGTCATCGGCCCCTCCTTCGGCCGCGCACGCAGCGTCTCCCCCCGACAAGACCCCGACGATCCGCTTGTTTTCACCGAAGAGGGGAGACCCCGATGATCCGACTTCAGTGGTTCCGAGATCCCACGCTCCAACTTTCCAGTGCGTGCCCGAGGCGTCTTCGGTGGATCCGAAGTACGCTGTTCGCTGGAGCGGATCCAGGTCGAAGGAGATCCGCTTCGCATCGCCGCGTGGGTGATGGATCGACACGGCCTGCTGCGGCGGATCTCCCGATGCGTCCCATCCGCTGTAGTACACGCCAAATGTCGACAGATCGGCAGGGTCGTCGAGTTCAAGAAGAACCAGGTCTGGACCGTCGAAGATCGTGCCGAGGCTGTGCACATTGCCGGCTCTCGCTCGCATGATCGCGCCGCTGCTGGTCTCCTCCTGTCGGCTGTCATCCGACTCGTTTCCGCTCTCGGTGCTGCCTGGAGTGCGGCAGGTCGAGTTTTCGTAATTCCAGTAGAACACGGCTGTCACCGCCGTATTCGGCGTGGAAATGCAATGCTCTGCGGTGAGAAAGAAAGGCCGCGCGTCGTACGCCGAGTTGTTTACGAGTGCGCCGGTGCACACGAACTGTCCACTATTTTCGATATAGGTGTACGTGGCAACGGATCGAACCTGGTCGCGGTAGGGGTCGGCCTCAGAGCACGCCACGTCAATGTTGCACGCGCCGGATTTAGCTCCGGTGACGGATCGAAGACGGTCGAAGGCGTGGACGACATCACGGATCCGGAGCGTGACGGTCTCAGAGGCATCCGCTGGCACACGCACCTCCACCACAAGCGTGTCGTTCCAGACGATCGGCGTTGCGTGGGAGGCCTCCGTTGCGTCTTCGGCTGTATACGGACCGTAGAGGTCGGTTTTCTCCGGTTCACCAATGGTCAGCGTTGCGCCTGGCGGAAGCTGGAAGCGGTCGAAGAACAGGGAGAGCCCGACGGCACCCGGTGCGACAACGCGATGTCGCCAGGTGCGCAGAGGGAGATTCCCGGTGGATGTCCACTCGTCCAGCGCCGGCGAACGGTTGACCCGCCGGGTGATGCCAATCTGCCTTGGTTCGAGTCCCAGACCGTGTGCGCGTTCAGAAGGACGAAGCTCGTCGGCGTTCAGGTACGGCAGGACGGTTTCCGAAGGAACGGCGGATTGAGCTTTAAGGGATGCCGGATAGCTGATGAGCATCACCAGACCGAGCACAATCAGGGGGTGGAGCGTCATCGATGTCGGCCGAACCGTGGTTAAATCAATAATGGCGATGCAGGACGGAGACGACGGAGATCTGATCAAAGACGACCCGCCGGGACGTCGCCACGAAGGCTCCACGAGTCTGCATCGCGTACATGATACACGCAACGTCCTCTGATTAGAGGGAGACAGAGCGCATTTATGTCAACGTCAATGCCGAAGATTGATGTAAGCTGACGCCGATACGAGACGACTCCCGGCGAACTCCGTTTGGCACCGGTCAAATCACTGAAAACTGATCTCGAGCCCCAGGTAGGGAACGACGGGAAGCTGGTCCACACGCTCCTCGAGGAAGAGGTCGAAATAAAAGACGTTATTGCGGTCGTATGCATTGATGGCACCGGCTTCGAGCGTTAGCTCCATGCCGGGTCGAATCTGAAAGGGCCGCTCAAAGGACGCGTCGAGTCGATGGTAGGATGGAAGGCGTCCGCCGTAAGTCTCGCTGTAGAGGAGGCGCGGGCGGCCGAATGTTTCTTCCGGAAGGTCGCGAATACCGAGGATCTCCAGAAAGGCGTCGGAGCCGTACGACTGCGTGAATGGCCGACCGGTCGAGAATTGCCAGCGCAGGCTCGCTGTACCGCCCAGGACATCGGCCGCGGCCCGAAGACCAACTCGGTGCCGCTGGTCATGCGGTGGAGTGTAGGTTTCGACGGTGCCACCGGTCCATGCGCCGAGATCGTCCGTCGCGGCTGAGTAGACCACCTTGCTAAGCCCGTAGTTAGCCGAAAGGTCGAGCCATCCTTGTTTGTATTCTACGACGACGCTACCACCGTACGCCTCCGCATCGGCGGGGGCGAGGCTTGTATTAAAGATCGGCTGCGGCGTCCATTTCGCGACGGGGAGGTCCTGCATCGTTTTGTAGTAGCCCTCGATGTTGACGCGGAGGGCATCCGTCAGCTGCTGGCTCCAGCCCGCCATGGCATGGATCGCCTGAGGGGGACGCGACTGCGGATCGGCTACCCACGCGAGAAACGACGACCCGGCGTCCCGCTCGTCTACGACGGCATCTGAGAGCTGCCGATAGAGTCCGCCGGCGACGGACAGTTTCATTCGGTCGGAGTTGCCTGGCTGCCAGGAGGCGCGCAGGCGGGGCTCGATGGTGAGGTTGCTCCATCCGACGGGGAGTTCGGTTCCAATGGACGGTGAGACCGTCACCGCGTCGCCAATATCGATACCGGCACCGACGAAGCCGCCGAGCTTCAGAAGGAACTCGTCGTCTGCATCTACGCCGACGAATGGCTCCTGAAACCCATACTTGAAACGATTGACATCAACGCTGAAGCCTCCGGACGTCGTGCCCCAGCCGAACTCTTGCTCCATTTTGAGATCGGTCCGTAGCACCCATGTGGTGGCGCTACGGTCGGAGCCCTCGGTGTTCGAGATCTCGTTGGTAAAGCGCGCGGTGCCAAAGCTGACATCCACGATCTGCGGTGAGCGGGATCCGAACGTAAGGCAGCGAACCCCGGCTGAGGTATTCGCCCATTTGAACCGTGCATCTCGGGCGGGATTGATGGCACCCCGGTCATACGTACGAATGCCGGTCACACTGCACTGACTGTTTTCGCTCTGCGTGAAGAGCCGGGCCGTCACGTCATAAAACCGGTAGGGTGTGTCTTCCCCGAGGAGGGTGGGGCCGACGGGCTCGATGACGGACTGCCGAGCGTGGACGAGAAACGAACTTGAGCCGTTGACAATCGGGCCTTCGGCGCGTGCCGATGCCGCAAACGGGCTTCCCGAGACGCCGCCCTCGAACGACTTCAGATTACCTGGACGCAGGTTTACATCCAGCACTGAGGAAAGTGTATTACGGTATTCAGCACCAAAACCACCGGCGTAGAAATCGGCGCTCGCCACGAGTTCGGACGGAAACGCGGAGTAGAATCCGATAATGTGGAAGGGTTTGTAGATCGGAATGCCGTCCACAAGAATGAGGTTTTGCGACGGTGTGCCGCCTCGCACGTAGAGTCGTCCGCCGCGATCCCCGAGCGTGGCAACGCTGGGAAGCGACCGGAGGTAGCCGGCCAAGTCGCTTCCCGGCCCTGGCATGGGGATCGTTTGCAGATCCGCCGGCAGGATCTCCTTCAGTCCAGCTTGAGCGGTTTCGACCTTGCGACGCGCTTCCACGGTGACGCCGTCGAGGGCCTCATTCCGGGCCGCAAGGTTGATCTCGACCGTCTGCATCCCGGGTTCCAGCGTAACCGGGCGCCGATCCGTTTCGTAGCCGACAAAGCTGACGCGAAGAGTGTACTCCGCGGGAGCCGGGCCGTAGATCTGATAGAAACCGTCGCTGGACGATGCGACCGCTTTCACGATCTTCGTCGAATCAAGCAGGACAACGTTCGCTCCGGAGAGCGGCCGCCCGGTATCTGCATCTCGTACAAATCCGCGCAGGACGACGGGCTCGGGACCGCGTTGGGCGAGGGCCTGCGGCGAGAGGAGGGACGACACAGCGAGGACGACCGCCACAAAAATCGCTACAAGGGGAGCATAGCCTGTTTTTCTCGAACCACGCATGGATAGGAACG
This sequence comes from Longibacter salinarum, assembly GCF_002554795.1. Lineage (NCBI taxonomy): Bacteria > Pseudomonadati > Rhodothermota > Rhodothermia > Rhodothermales > Salisaetaceae > Longibacter > Longibacter salinarum. The sequence goes on from NZ_PDEQ01000001.1 coordinate 156,410, forward strand.
GACCAAGAACGGAGAAAAGGGGCAAAACGAGATGCGGATAGAGTTTAGTAGCGAGACGAAAGGGACGACTGCGCCGCCGTATTTACTCGACGCTCAGAATGCGGGCGTTTTCTTCCGTGACGTCAATGGTGTACGTTCGGCGCACGACTCCGGCGACGTATCCATGGCCACCTGAGACGTTGCTAAACGAGTCGGGGCGGACGACATCTTCGAACGCAAGGTCGTTGTACGCATCGAGCTCTGGCCAGTCGGATCCGGCGGCGGTGAAATGAAGGGTCACGAGGCTATCCGCCCGCCGATAGCAGCGATATCTTGGCTGGTCCAGAAACGACACGTAATCGACGGGGGTGGTGAATTCGGAATCACCGGTTTGGGTGACCGAAGCGTAGATGTCGAGACGTGCAGTGAACGGACTCTCGCTGCACCCGAAGTCTTCCCGCGCATCAAGTTCGATATCGAGGCGTGCACCAGCCACCATGGGGATGCCCGACGTGACAAAGTCGAAGCTATCGGCCGTGACGTTGATGGTCTCGTAGTCGTAGTCGGGGTCTGGCGTCGATGTTGTCGCGGAGGCGCGGACGTCCCCCTCACGAATGACGTCGATCCGGTACGTGTGCATGCCCCGGATGGGAAGGGTTGTCCAGAAGTTGTGCTGGCGCAGGTCTCGCGCGGAGGCAAACGTAAATATGGAATCGTTCAGCTCGACGGACGTCCCGGTCGTTTCATCCGTAAGCATCACGGTCGCATTGATATCATCCCTCGCGCCGAGTGGGAGGCTGTCGCGAAGGTCTTCCACCCGGATCCACTGCGTATCTCGACCCACGTCGAGGACGCCGTACATCGAAAACTGGTATTCGTCGCGCGGTTGAACCGCATCGATTGTCGTGTCGCATCCTACCATCAATACCGCCATCAGACTGGCAGCGAGCAATGACAGGGTGGTGGAGGTCGGGACGGTAGTCATAGGCAACCTCGAGAGTGAAACACGAGGGATTGGGACGTAAACGACTGCATGTAGATCAGAGTGGGATCGGGGAGCGCGCAAGTAGCAGCGACAGGATGCGCGCATTCGACCTCGGAACCTATCATGTCTGTGCGGTGCCCCCGCCACGCCGGTAACGAATACAGCATATCAGTAAATATCTTTTACGTTACCGTCTTTGATAACGTACGTGCGCCGATAGACGCCCGCAACGTATCCATGTCCGCCGTCGACATTGCTAAACGAGTCGGGTTGGATGGTGGCTTCCAGTGGGAGCTGGTGGTATTCTTCAAAGCCGGGCCAGTCGGGGCCGCCGTCTGCAGTCCGGATCTTAAAGTTTTCGAAACCGAAGTCGTAGCAATCATAGCCCTGAAGCACCTTCGCTGATGGTACAATCCGTTCGATACGGTACGTGTCGCCGGACACGGCCTCTGTAGAGGAATAGAGATCGATCCTGACTTCGATCGGGGTAAGACCGCCGCATCCGGGTTTATTGTTCGGGATGCCAGTGAAAATGGCTTTTGCTCCTGCCAACGGAGTTTCGCTCGTGACGATGAGATAGAACTCGCTACCGCGACCGCCCCTCGTGTCGTAGGTGAACACGGAATCGGGCGTGGTTGTCGTTGCCGTCGTCTCGACACGTCCATCTCGTTCTACGTCAAGCCGATACGTGTGCTCGGCGTGGATCGGAGCCGTCGTCCAGAAATTGTGGTATTGCGCGTTCAGTGCGGATACGTCCCGAAAGATCGAGTCGCGCAGAACGGTTGACGTGCCTGCGGTTTCATCAGTCAATCGAACCGTCACATCGAGCGTATCCGGTGCTCCGATTCCAACGCCGTCTTGCAGGTTCTCCACGCGGATCCATTGCGTGTCGCGGTTGACGTCGAGGATGCCGTACATCGAGTATTTGTATCCCGGACGATCGACGAACGCGTCCACTGTCGTGTCGCAACGTACCGCGAATAGGGCGCAGACGATCGCGAGTGGGAGCAGGACATAGTGGCGCGATGGAGAGAAGTGCATATACGCGCGAATTCAAATTCGTGTGTCTCCAGAGAGGGTACGGGTATGCTTTCAATCGTGCATATAAACAACATCTTTTTGTGGCGAAAGTCAACGTGGACCTGCCCGAATCCCTCTCGTTAAGGAAAGAACGTTTGTAGCACACACGGGCCGTTTATCAGCACCCGCCGATGGCCGGAGCGGTATGCTGATATTGTGGTTTGTACGGAGGTAGGCGTGACCTAGAGTCCAGCCGTCGCGCCTGAGTGCGAATCGGTTATGGGATACCGAAGGAAGCGCCATCTCGCGGGTATCGCTCTCAGGATATCTGTAACGTTCCCTGCATGATCGGATAAGCCGGCGTATTTTCCTCAACGTAGATGGTTCAGGTCGGTGTAACGGCTCCAAGATAGGGATTTGGATACGAATCTCCGACTGGCCATTTACAAACCTCGCTGACAATCATGGATCTCGTTCCATTACAGTCCCGGTCCACATTACCCGTCTTCGTTGTCCTCGTAACCGGGTTGATACTTGCGTGTATCCCCGCTGAAACGCGCGGGGCGATGCCATCCGTTGCACCGGACTCTCTTCCCGGACCATCACCTTCTCTGACCCCAGTCGAGGTTGTGCAGACGCAGGTCGAGGCGCTGAAGCAAAACAATGCTCCATTCGAAGGAGCGGGCGTTGAAACGGCGTACCGTTTTGCATCGCCGAAAAGCCGAGCGGAAACCGGTCAATTAACGCAATTCCGGGCGCTCTTCGCCTCGGCGCCATACGGACCCATGCTCGACCATATCACGGCCGAATACAGCGAGCCGCAGGTGACGGGGGATATCGCGCGCGTCGGGGTCATTGTCATCACCGAGACCGGTGACCGTGTCAGTTACCTGTTCCAGCTGGAGCGGCAGAGCTATCCGCCGTACGAGGATTGCTGGATGACGGATGCAGTCGTGCCCGTCAAGAAGGAGGACCGAACGTCCGTGGGAACGTAAGCCAACACCGGCTACGGTCGGTCCGCCATCGGAGCGACGCGCGGGAGGGTCACCGTAAACGTGGTGCCTTCGCCCTTCGTGCTATCGACATCGATCGACCCGTCCATAAGCTCGACCAGCTGACTCGTAATGGTGAGCCCGAGACCGGAGCCTTCGAACGCGCGGGCGGTTCCACTTGACTCCTGTGTGAATGCCTCGAACAGATCGGACATGAAGTCATCGTCTATACCGATGCCCGTGTCCCGGACCTGGAGTTGCGCACAGGGCCCGGCATCGCGAACGCGAATGATAACCGATCCGCCCGGCTCTGTAAATTTGATGGCGTTGCTCACCAGATTCATGACGATGCGTCGAAAGGCGCTTTCGTCAGCGTACGCCATCACCGGTGACGAAGCCATCTCAACACTCAGATCGATGTCCGCCTTCAGGACATTCGCACTAAACGACTCCACGACTCCGCGAATCGCTGGTCGCAGGTCTATCGATGCGAACTGAAGGTCGAACAGTCCTGCCTCCAGCTGCGACAGATCGAGTACGGAGTTCAGCGTATTCAAGAGCCGATTGCCACTCTTGTGCATGAGGGACAGGAAGTGGTCCGTCGTCTCATCCAGGTCACGTTCTTGCAGAAGCTCTGCGAATCCGATGATCGACGTCAACGGTGTGCGAATCTCGTGACTCATGTTAGCGAGGAAAGCAGACTTGAGTCGGTTCATTTCCTCCGCCTCATCGCGCGCAGCCAGAAGTGACGTCTCGCGTTCAATTCGTTGGTAGACGCTCTCCGCATTGTTCGCCAGAATCTCGATCAGGCGAATGTGAAATGGATCGATGTCATCGAGGGAATCACTGCCGATCGTGACGACACCATATCCCGTGATAGGGACGTACAGGACCGATTGAATGCTCGAGCCGTCAACGGGTGACTGATCCGTGGTGGCAATGTCGTCGACGTAGATCGTCTCATTTTGCCGATACGATATCGCGGCGTTTTCCGGCCCATCAATGGAGTATCGGGGCCGCGGCATACTGAGGTTGGCTTCGGGAGGGGACGACACGACCTCCGGCACGAGCCACCCGTCCACGGCGCGGCGGATCCCGCATACGGGGTAATTCAGCGTTTCGTTGATGAGTTCATGGATCACGTGGGCGAGAGCAGACGGCGTCTTACACGCCGTGAGCGTTCCCGTCGCATGATAGAGGTCCTGGAGACGCGCTTCTCGCTGGCGGAGTGTTCGCTCTTTCGCGCGCCGCTCCGTTACGTCGAGAACGGTTCCGATAATGCGATGTGGTTCTTGATCGGCTCCCGTGTCGGCATCAAACAGGAGGCCCGTGACCTCGACCCTGCGCCGGGTTCCGTCCGGTCGCAGGATGTCGTGCTCGACGGTCGTCGGTTCGCGATGCTTCTTGATATGGGTAATCGCCTCCTGAACGTTGTCTCTGTCCCGGGGAACGACCAGGTTGCGGTAGGCAGACAGGCTTGGCTCGAAGGTGTCTGGATCCATGCCAAAGATCCGATAGGTCTCCGCCGACCACGTAATCTCGCCGGTTGTGACATCCCAATCCCAGTGGCCAAGGTTTGCGATGCGCTGTGACTCTTCCAGGAGCTGTCGATATTCTCGAAGCGATCGCTCGCGTTCGTGCTGGTCGGTCACGTCCTGGATGAAGAAAATGGCTCCGTCAAATTCGTTCTGCTCGTTGCGGAGCGGTGCGCCATTTACGTTGAGGACACGCCGGCTTCCATCGGGCCAGTGTAGTGCATGCTCTGCATCAAACACGGGCTTGCCGGTCCGTTTAATCACGGCGAACGGAATTTCGTTTTCCGGAATCGGCTCGCCGTCAATCGTTTTTAAGTTCCAAGCAGGATCGTTGTATGCGCGGTGCGTCACCTCGCTTTGCGAGAGTCCGAGGATCTGTTCTGCACGCTTATTCGCCTTCGTGATGGCTCCATCTGAATCGACGATCGTGATGCCGGCGGCACTGGTGTCGTAGATGCGGGCGAGGAGGTCCCGCTCCCGTTCGAGCTCCGCGTGGTGTCGATGCGCCTCCGAGATATCGCGAAAGACGAGAACGACGCCGACGATATCGCCCTCGGATGCTTCGATCGGTGACGCGTTTTCAGCGATGTGGCACTCGGTGCCGTCCTTTGCCGTGAGAACAATGTTTTGATTCCGGCTCATCGGGGAGCCCGTGCGAAGCACGTCGTTTACCGGATTATCGATGGGGCGTCCGGTGTCCGCGTCGTGAATCTTGAATACGTCGCTGAGTGGGAGGCCGGTGGCTTCGGGCGACGACCAGCCGGTGAGCGTCTGCGCTACGTCGTTCATTTCCGTGATCCGGCCATCCGTGTCGGTTGCGATGACGGCATCGCCGATCGAGTTGAGCGTGATCGACAGGTATGACTCGCGCCGTCGAAGTTGCTCTTCGATGGCCCGCCGTGCCGTCACATCGCGCTGCCCCGAGACCCAGTATTCAATCACGCCCTCCTCGTTGCGCACAGGCGCGACGGACCACGCCACGACATACGAGGAGCCATCCTTCCGATAGTTGACCGTTTCCCCGGACCATTGCTCCTCGTTCTCAAGCGCCTCGCGAAGTGCATCCAGTTGCTCCGGATCCGTTTTGGGGCCCTGGAGAATCTTTGGAGTCTGACCGATCACTTCATCCCGGCTGTATCCAGTCATCTGCTCGAACGCCCGATTTACGTAGACGATCTCGGGTCCATCGCCCGTGGATGTTGTCGGGCGCGTAATCACCACGGCATCGTAGATTTGCTCGACTGCAGCAGACAGTACACGAAGCCGCTCCTTGGACGCGATGCGATCGCTCACGTCATCAAAATACACCGATAGGCCGCCACGAAACGGGAATGCGTGAACGTCGAACCAGCAGTCGAGCGGAGGGAAGTACGCTGTGAACCGCGTATTTTCGCCCTCTTTGGCCGCACGATGATATTCTTCGTAAAAAGGAAGGTCGACCGCTTCTGGAAACTCGTCCCACACGTTTTTTCCGAGCAACTCCTCGCGCGACCGCTGAAGAAGTGACTCGGCATGCCGGTTGACGTAGGTAAAGCACCAGTCCTCGTCAAGAGCGAAAAAGCCGTCCGTAATGCTTTCAAGAATGTCCTGGTGACGGACCTCGCGAGCCCGCCCGTTTATTTCCAGGCATGCCAGTCCGGCGAGGTCAGCGAGGGTGGCATGAACAGCGTCTAGGTCCTCGACCTCCGACGAGGTGAAGAATGCGGTCAGAGCTCCGACCTGGTTATTCGTCAAGGAAAGAAGCGGGATTTCGCAGGCGACCTCAACGCCGGGAGTGACCTCCTGAAACGCATCGTGCGAGTAAATCGAGTCGTCGGTCAGTTGTCGAGTTATAATTCCATCTCCCGCATGGATCAAGGGCTCGTCGCGAATCTCGTCTGTCGAAACGACGACCCCCGAGCGGGTGAAGGGTGGGGCCCCGCGGTGCGAGATGGTTCTGGGCAATTCGCCAGCGACGGATATGAACTCCGCGTATTTCCCGTTGAGAAGGACAATGCCCGCCCGATCCGCGCCAACAACACGGGCGGCCATCGCTGTGAGCCGGTCCAGGACAGGTTCAGGTGTACGTGAGAACAGCCCAATCGCGTCCAGAATGGAACGAATGGTCTTGGGCGATCCCGATTTTTTGCCGAGAAGGTGCGGATGAAAACCGGGGTCGGTAGAGGAGTTCATCACGGAGGAGATCGGTGAACGTCAGAGACCACACACGCAGCAGATAGGCTTGATCGTGTAGCGGAGTGGTTGATTCCTGCGTATCGAAATATACGCAGCTTGTGGACTCTCTATATGACCTTAATATGAGGTGAAACCGGGGAGAGTCCCGTATGACACGACGCCGTATACGTTTCGTGGCTCACGATACACGTTTTCAGAATGACAGTGTCGGAGTGACCTAGTCGTGCCGTCTCAGTTGTCTGAATCCGGGCAGAAAAAGGTTCCAACGTTATACGTTCAGAACCTGTTTGGCGGATGAGTCGCAAAGAAATAAGCGCAGCCCTTCATGTCGATCATAGGGAGGCCGGTTATCTTTTTGCGTTGATGCAGCAGACAGGATGCACAAGATCAACCGATCCTGGTCTTGCAGGCACCGTGACGACCGACCGTCGGGAGGTCTGTACCTCTGTATGGCCGAAGGCTGTCCGCCTAACTGGTTCTCAAACGTTCTCGTGCTGAGGCTTGCCCCGACGATTATCGGAGGCTGGCGCATCCGCTAAATGGAGACCGTCTGAGGCACCTGTATCCTATCGACTCGCACGCCGACAACCCACGCCGGCGTGCGCATTGGTGCGATCGGAGCAGTTATTCACCGCCGGTCGGGGAGGTTGGTGATGCTTTTTTCGTTTCGCGCGCTCGGTCGTTGGCGCACCGAAACCCAATTCGAAGTGTGGCTGCGGACTGTTCCTGAAAGTCGCGGAACCCCACGCCCAGACGGAAGGCATTTGATTTCCACGATCCGCCCCTGATGACGTGACGCGACTCATCCTCGTCGCGATGGAGCGGGTTGAAATCAGACAGATCGTTGTACCGTGGCGTGTACGCATCTTCGACCCATTCCGCCACATTCCCTGCCACATCATGCAGTCCCCAGTCATTCGGGGGGTATGATCCGACCGGAGCGGTAAATGCGTAGCCGTCGCTGTCCTTTCCACGACGCCCCGGGTCGTAGTTGGCGAGGAATTTCCCATCCTGCTTCTGGATAGAAAATCCGTCCCACGGGTAAATCCCGCCGACGATCCCTGCTCGGGCGGCGTATTCCCACTCCGCTTCGGTCGGAAGGCGCTGGCCTGCCCAGGAGCAATAGTCTCGTGCCTGTTTCCACGTCACAGCTACGACCGGGTGCTGGGCGAACTGATCACTGTAGAAGTATTGCGACCATGCGACGCGAACATCGGCCTGTTGCCATGCCGTCGAGTCCGGACGGGCCGCCGTGCGACGGGAGGGAGGAATCGAGTCCAGGTACGCTCGGTAGTCTTCGTTCGTAACCTCGAACCGGTCGATATGGAATTGAGAGAGCGAGACCCGCTTCCGACCGGCAATCTGAATGTTGAACGGATCGGCGTCCGTGAGTCCCATGATGAACGTACCCGCCGGCAGACGGACGGATTGTTCGTCGCCCGATAGCATGGGCGTGCCCGATACAGGCGGAACGCCAGGATCCTCAAATGGGGGCGGACCGCTGCGAGGGACGACGAGCGGATCACTGTTCTTTAGATCCTCTCTGGCATAGGGCCGCTCGTATTTCTGCTGGGCCGGGCCTCCTGCACCAGAGGCTGCGGGGTCCTCGAACGGAGTCTGGACCGACTCACCGGGAGTGCGTGTCGTTGATCGATCCCAGCCGCGGGGACCCGTGTACTCACTTTTTTCTTCCGACGAATCCTCGTCGTTCTCTGTCGCCGCTCCTGACCCACCGCAGCCGGTGAGAGCGAGACACGCGACGACAAAACCGCAAACGATGAGACGCATGAGGAATTGAAAACCGATGGAGGGGAGGTGGGCAGGGTGCAAGATGTAGGAGGACACCGGTTAAGCGCAAATTCCGAGGGTCCACCGAAACAAAAACTCGCAGAGTATAAGCAAACGGGTGATGCGTCTATACGAAAAACCGCAGCCATTGCCGTGCCGAAAACGATGACATTGTGTCGGTCGGTCGGATACGCTGGCAGCGGGGGGCGACCGGTGTAACACCCTCGTTGCGATAGTACACCTAACGGGTCGAAAATCCCGGAAACTCAGATGAAGGATCGGGGTAGACGGATTTCAATTTTAATGGGCGTCTTTAATGGCGTCTATTTTCTCCTGGGCCTCTTACGTTACTGGCGGTACCGCTATGACGCTCTCCATCTCTTTTGGTCTGGGTGTTCACATCAAGCCTCATTGCTCAACCGAGGCGTGGATTCTGTCTGTGAGCGAAGTTCTTCTCGAACGCTCGTCGATTGTGTGCTGATCTGCAGTCGCATGTTGCAGGTTGCATGCGTCACTTCGCCGAACGGGTGAATTGTCCTACTTGTCGTCTGGAGGGCATCCTGTGTGACGTCGGTGCGTGGGCTTGTACGTCTGATCGAATAGGGTCCGACGTTGATTCCGAGCCTCGTGTCCTCTCGTCACACGTCTACCATGCGTTTCGGAGGTGAGGTTTGATAACCCGGTCGAACGCAGGTAAGCGATCCTGCGAGATGCTGAGTGGCTAGTCGCCATTTTCGCCCGTTTCGCGACGCGGATATGGGATCAAGGTACGTCGCAAGCCGCGCTTGCATAGCCATCGTGGCCATCGCGCTCCATTGTGTCCGTACCTGTACAAGGGATGCAGATAGATGCGTTTTGAGAAATGACACAGCTGAATTCAATCCTTGCAGCGACCGACCTTAGCGTCGGGTGCGATGCCGTTCTCCATTCGGCCGCCCAGTTGGCCGAAAACACCGGGGCTGAACTCCACATCGTTCACGTCGCCTCCGAGTGGGATCGTCATGCCGTCGAGCCGAGTGAGGCACTTGATGCTCAGGTTCGTCGCGTATTGCCGTACGGCGGCGCTCAGTCCGTCGAAGTACGACATGACCGGGCGTTTCATGGCATCCTTGTGCATGCAGCGCATGTGCATGCCGATCTCGTTGTGATCGGAAATACCCGGATGTCGTCCATAGCGGCACGCCTTCAGGCCACGACGGCCGAACGCATCGTTCGGTCAGCGGAAGTACCGTGTCTGGTCGTTCGTTCGCCGTTTATCTGGCCGGTCGAGCAGTTTGGCGTCGCCGTAGACGGGACGGTTGCCGACCAGGGGCTGGTGCATCTGTTGAGCGACTGGATTCCACGTTTCGGCGGCGCCCCGCAGGTCACGTTTGTGAATGTACATGGACATTCAGAAGGGGATGGTCTGACTCCGGTTGACGTCAGTGCGAGAAGAGCGGAGCAGGTGTTTCCGTCGGAGGTAGATGTGTCGGTGATTGATGTCAACAGCGCGGATCCAGTCTCTGGTCTGACCGAGTGGGCGCGAGGCTCCACCGTACAGTGGCTCGTCGTCGCAACGGCCGCCCGTCAGGGCATCGACCGCCTCTGGAATGGTAGCCGAGCGGCCCGTTTGATCCAGGAGGCGCCCTGCTCTGTGCTTCTCGTCCCGTCGACCTACTGGCGGCGGTCGCCCATTCACCTCGACCGGATCGCTGTGGCGGTCAGCGCGGAGGAGCAGGGGGGCGCACCGCGTCGCTGGATCGATGACCGCATCGCCCGTGCGCAAACGCCGATCCAGGCCGTTGCTATCGATGCGTCCGAATCCGTGGTCGACGCCGCATGGGATGCACGAGCCGACCTGATCGTGGTAAGTGATGACCGCCTGCCTGGAGATACGCGATCGCCCGTGAATCCCGAGTTGGTCCAGGTTCTCGAGCAGACATACGTCCCGGTGCTTGTCCTGCGAGATCTTCCGGAGGGCCCAATCGAGCGAATTCTCGTCGCGGTAGACACCGGAGAGCTATGGTACGAGAAGTTTGGGTGGGCGAGACGGTTGCACGAGCGCTTCGGCACGAAGGTGACGGTCCTTCATGCCATCGATCTTTCGCTGCGAAGCAAGGTCCGCCGTACGCCCGGGGGCGAGTTCGTGACCGGTCTGTCGACGTGGATGAATGACGACATTGAGCGAACGGTGCTACCCGCGATGCGCGCCTGGTTGTGGGAGCGCGTGCGACTCGCCGGTCTACCGGAGGATGCGGTGGACGTGGAGGTGACCATGACCGACCCATGGTACGCGATCCCCACGTTCGCAGAGTCAATCGGGGCGGATCTCGTAGTGGCTGCTGCCCACAGTCGGCCGGGGCCGGACCCTGCGCCACTCAGTCCGATCACGCGCGCTGTTCTGATGGGCGGCACGTACTCGGTGCTCGCTGTCGTGGACCGTGAGCGCGCGGTCGCCCGCTCGTTGCGTGATCAGAAAAAGAGGACGGCAAAGGTCTGAGTGTGCGTCCGCTCCATGCCTACATACCGACACGTTGATGATTACCGTCGCATATCTGCTCATTGGCTGCGCGCTTCTGCTCGTCACCGGCCGACTTCTGTACGGTCCAAGTTTGTCCGATCGCATTGTCGCGCTCGACATGCTATCGTTCATCGCCGTGGGACTGATTGCCATCTACACCGTGGCAACCAAGTCGGCCGTGATGCTTGATGCAGCGATGGTTCTAGCTTTGATCGCATTCCTCGGTACGGTTGCCTTCGCACGGTTTGTGGAGCGAATCCGACCACAAAAAGAGAATGCGACACCGGCAACCAGCACGTCTCTAGCCCCGACGCGTGGGGCAAGAAACGACGCTGACCATACGCGGCCGCGCGAATCGACTGCACGATGAATCTCCTTTCTATACGGCGTGAATTCACGAACGCGTTCGCCTATTAACTTGAAAAGTTAAATGACTGCTCTTGTCTCATTTTGTCTGATTGTTGGGAGTGCATTCGTGCTCGTCGCAGCCATCGGGCTGGTTCGCCTGCCCGACTTGCTCATGCGCATGCATGCGGCGACCAAAGCAGGTACGCTTGGGGCCGGCCTTCTGCTTACAGCCGTTGCGGTGGCCGTGCCGGGCGAGGGCGTCGCGGTAAAGGCCATCGCGACCATCGTCTTTCTCGTGATGACAGCACCCATTGCTTCCCATGTCATCGCTCGGGCTGCCTATTACGCTGGCGACGTTGTTCTCTGGGAGAATACATTCGTGGATGAACTCGCTGTATTCATTCGGTCGGATGATAGCTGTCGTTCTGGTGAGACGGAGGCTGAATGGGGAAGTCCGGCCCCTGAAGAAGATGTGTCTGTAAGGCCACCCTCACGCAGAAGAGGCGCACCTTCTTTCTGACGTCAGCCGCGTACGATTTGAATCGACCTCTGCGGGTCATTCATACGGGCTGCACCATCTGTATACGCGTCCAGAGGGCCTGACGCGATGTCCTGACTGCCGTCTCTACGTATTGGGCCATGATTTTCGCCATTCTGATTACATTTCTCATCGCAGGTTGCGCTCCGTGGATTGTCTCGCGAACGGGTCGCCACGCGGGCTGGGTGCTTGGCCTCGTTCCTGCAGCTCTTTTCGTTTATTTTGCGACGTGGATACCAGTCATCTGGGAGGGCGGTATCGGTCGCGTCACCGTGGAATGGGTACCGACGCTCGACATTCAGTTTGCATTCGTTGTCGACGGACTGAGCCTGCTGTTCGCCTTGCTCATCGCAAGTCTGGGCACGGCTATCCTCGCGTACGCTGGAACGTATCTGGAAGGGGATTCGGACCTCGGGCGGTTCTATGCGGCGTTGATAGCGTTTATGGCGTCGATGCTCGGGCTCGTCCTGGCAGATGACCTGATTGCTCTCTTCGTGTTCTGGGAGCTAACCAGCATTACGTCCTATCTGCTCATTGGCTACAAGCATGAGAAAGAGTCGGCTCGGTCCGCTGCGCTCCAGGCCCTTCTCGTGACGGGCGGCGGTGGCCTTGCGTTGCTGGCTGGCGTACTGCTCCTTTCTCTGATGACGGGAACGACATCCATCTCTGCGATTCTCGCCTCGGGGAGTGTCGTTTCTCAGCACGCCCTGTATCTACCGGCATTCGTGCTCATTGCAGTCGGCGCGTTTACGAAATCGGCCCAGCTGCCCTTTCACTTCTGGCTGCCGAATGCGATGGAGGCGCCGACGCCCGTTAGCGCGTTCCTGCACTCGGCGACGATGGTCAAAGCCGGTGTGTACTTGCTTGCTCGACTGGATCCCGTGCTCGGAGGAACGCCCGCATGGACCTGGACGCTGACACTTGTCGGGGGCGCGACGATGTTGCTCGGCGCGATTTCAGCCGTCGCACACACGGATTTGAAAAAGGTGCTGGCGTACTCGACCATCACAGCGCTCGGGACGCTCGTCGTGCTGATCGGCCTGAGCTACCCGTCGGCGTTGAAGGCGGCCGTGGTGTTTTTGATCGTTCACTCGCTGTACAAGAGCGTCCTCTTTCTGGTCGCCGGTGCCGTTGACCACGAGACGGGGACGCGGGACATCCGGGAGGTGAGCGGGCTTCGGGGTAAAATGCCGTACACGTTCGCTGCCGCGGTACTGGCCGGCCTCTCCATGGCCGGCTTGCCACCGCTCTTCGGGTTCGTTGCGAAGGAACTCACGTATAAGGCAAAGCTCGGCGTCGAGGGCATGAGCTGGGTGCTTCCATCTGTCGCTGTCGTGGCGAATGCACTAACGGTGGTCGCCGTAGCGATCCTCGTTATTGGGCCGTTTCTCGGTCGCGCACGGAGCCCGAAGGCCGTGCACGAAGCGCCAGTCGCGATGTGGTTGGGACCCGTTATCCTCGGAGCGGCAGGCCTTCTGTTTGGTCTGGCGCCGGGTCTGCTTGCGGGGATCGTCGGTCCGGCCGTCGATGCCATGGCCGGCGAAGCCGTGCCGATTCAGCTTTCGCTGTGGTATGGCCTGAATACGGCGCTCGTCTTGAGCGTGATCACGATCGTGCTCGGTGTCATCGGAGCCTGGCAAGTTGAGACGCTTCGTGCGGGCATTCGTCGGCTCGACGGCCTACGTTCGTTCGGACCGCAGGCTGTGTATGTATGGGGCATGGCGGCTCTTCCGCGGGTCGCCAAATGGCAAACAGCTTTCTTCGAGGGCGGAAGCCTGCGAACGTACCTGCGATCCATCGTCCTGACGATCCTCTTTCTGGTCGGCGGCACGTATCTCTGGTTCGGCGAGGGTCTGGTCGTGCCCGTGCCCTCACTGCAACCGATCGAGTTGATCGTCGTCGGGATGACTGTTATCGCCGCGGTTGCAGTGACGGTGGTTCGCTCTCGTCTCGTCGCCGTCACCGCCCTCGGTGTGGTCGGCATCGGCGTAGCTCTGCTCTACGTATTCGTCAGCGCGCCCGACCTTGCGATGACGCAGTTTCTCGTAGAGATCCTGATCGTCGTGCTCGTACTGATGTTGATGTACAATCTGCCGGATGAGCCGGTGCTCGAGTCCGTGCGAAGCCGAGTCCGCGATGCCGCGATCGCGATCGGGGCCGGAGCACTCGTGACCACCGTGCTGCTCGCCGTGAACCAGGTACCGATTAGCCGTCACCTGTCTGACTTCTTCGGTGAAACCGCCGTGCCCGGTGGTTTTGGGCGCAACGTCGTCAACGTCATTCTTGTGGACTTCCGAGCACTGGATACGCTGGGCGAAGTGGCCGTCATTGCCGTTGCCGCCATCGGCGTTCTGGTTCTTCTGAAGATGAAGGGGCAACTTCCAGTGAGCATTCCGTCGCCTCAGCCGTCCGTCGTATTGCAAACGGGTACACGCCTGTTGATGAGTGTGCTCCTGCTTGCGTCGCTGTTCTTGCTCTGGCGAGGGCACAACGAGCCAGGAGGAGGCTTCATCGGTGGGCTTGTCGGGGCCGCGGCCCTCGTATTGTACACGATTGCCTATCGAGCCGAAGGAACGCAGCGCATTCTCCGCGTTGCTCCGCGCATCCTCGTCGGTGCCGGGCTCGCGGTGGCGCTTGTGAGCGGCCTTTTCGCTGTCGTGACTGGACAACCGTTCCTCACGGGCCTCTGGGTGAGCGTCGGCGACTCCGGGGCGCTCAAGCTGGGAACACCGCTTCTGTTCGACATCGGTGTCTTTATTACGGTGGTCGGCGTGGTGCTGACGATGGTGCTTTCACTTGAGGCGTTGACGACGGACGGCGGAGAGGAGAATAGCTCGTTCTCTGCCCCCGGAAGGAGCCAGGCCAATGAATCGACACACGAGGGTTCACGATCGGCGCCCGACCGGGTGCCCGACGTACCGATCGATTCAGAAGAACTCCCCATGACGTGACCGAGAGGCCCGAATGAATCCCATCGGGTCTTGATGTCGACACTACGACTCAACCTTACGTACTGCGATGGAAACCACACTCGCTATTTTGGTCGGCATACTGACGGCTGCAGGGATTTACCTCCTGTTGCGTCGCAGCATGCTCCGTATGCTGTTCGGGCTCATTTTGATATCCAATGCAGTCAATATTCTGATCTTGACGGCCGGAGGCGTGCGCCGAGGAGCACCGCCTCTCGTTGAGGCCGGGAACGTGGCGCTGGGGGCAGGGGCCGCGAATCCGCTTCCCCAGGCTCTGATTCTAACCGCGATCGTGATTGGCTTTGGTCTGATCGCATTCGCGCTCGTTCTGGTGTATCGGACGTATACCGCCCTCGGCACCATGGACGCCGATATCGCCGCTGAGAAACGTGGTGAGGCCGCTTAGCATGGTCTACTCGCGGTCGGTCGACCAACGTTTGGTCCGACGACAGCATCCTTCGTACGCTTTAACCGTGATGGAGTGAGATGGCAGATGTACTGATTCTCCCGATTCTCGTGCCTCTGGCCACGATGGTGGCGACGCTTCTTCTGTGGAGGGCCGTCTGGGTACAGCGGGTGCTCCACATACTGGGGGCATCGGCACTACTTGTCGTGTCCATACTGATCGCCTCAATGGTGTGGGAGGGAGGCATCCTGCATTTCAATGTGGGATCGTGGCGCTCCCCGTTTGGCATCACACTCGTGGCCGATCTGTTCAGTGCGGTCATGCTCTTCATCGTCGGATTGACCGGGCTGGCGGTGGCTATCTACTCGATCGGGTCAATTGACGACGAGCGCGAAAAGTACGGGTTTTACCCCCTGTATCATGCCCTCATCATGGGCGTGAGCGGAGCGTTCCTGGCGGGCGACCTGTTCAACCTGTACGTCTGGTTCGAGATTATGCTGATCAGCTCGTTCGTTCTTCTGGTCCAGGGGAACGAGAAGGAGCAGCTCCGCGGCGCGAGTACGTATGTGATCATCAACCTGCTGTCCTCTCTTTGTTTTCTCGCCGCAATCGGACTCCTTTACGGACTGACCGGGTCGCTCAACCTCGCTGATCTTGCTGTTCGCCTTCCCGGTGTCGATGCACCGGGAGTGGTGACGACCATAGCCATGTTGTTCGTGATTGCGTTTGGGATTAAAGCGGCGATCTTTCCGCTGTACTTCTGGCTTCCCGCTTCCTACCACACGCCGCCCGTGGCTGTATCGGCTATCTTCGCGGGGCTGCTCACGAAGGTGGGGGTCTACGCCCTGATTCGCGTGTTCACCCTGTTGTTTACCCAGGATACCGGATACACGCACGGGCTTCTTCTGGGAATCGCCTTGCTGACCATGGTCACCGGCGTGCTCGGTGCGGCGGCACAGTATGAGTTTCGAAAGGTGTTGTCGTTTCACATCGTCAGCCAGATCGGCTACATGGTGCTCGGGCTTGCGTTGTTCACCCCGCTCGCCCTGCTTGGCGCCGTCTTTTACATCGTGCACCACATCGTCGTCAAAACGAACCTCTTCCTCGTCAGCGGCATCGCGCACCGGTACCTGGACACGTTCGAATTGACATCGCTCGGCGGTCTGTACAGGTCGAAGGCCTGGTTGGCGATTCTCTTCTCTATTCCGGCTCTGTCGCTCGCGGGTTTACCTCCGCTGTCGGGCTTTTGGGCGAAGCTCGTGATCATTCGAGCGGGGCTGGAAGCGGAGGCATACATTGCCGTGGCGATTGCATTGGCTGTCGGCTTGTTGACGCTGTATTCGATGACGAAAATCTGGAATGAGGCGTTCTGGAAGCCGCTGACGCGGGACGTAGCCGAGATCAGTGAAGTGAATGTCTCATCCATTGCCTCAACGAGGTCGCTGATCTGGATGGTGGCGCCGGTTGTTCTCCTAGCCGGCGTGACACTCGCGATCGGACTCTATGCAGAGCCTCTGGCCGTGGCTGCCGACCGGGTGGCAGGTGAATTGTTGCTTCCCGAGGCCTACGTCGATGCCGTCCTCGGCCCGGCCTCCGTGGCTGAACGATAGAGGCGCAGACCGCGTCGAGCCGGATCGGTCTGAGACATCTAAAGCAGGGTGCGTGGCCAGGGGGCACGCATGCGACAGGTCGTAACCCGGGTAAACACATGACTACCCAAACAACGAACGAAAGCCGATGAACCTGTTCTTTCTAAATCTCGCTCTCGCCGCAGCGTGGGCAGCGGTGAACGGGTCTTTTTCCGCGGCAACACTTGCCGTTGGGTTTGTGCTTGGATACCTCGTGGTGTTGATCGCGCGGCCTGTTCTCGGGCCGTCTGCGTACTACTGGGGATTGTGGCGAGTCCTTGCATTCCTCACATATTACGTCTGGGAGTTGGTGTGGTCGAGCATCCGCGTGGCTATTGACGTTCTGAACCCGCGCTTGAAGGTGCGTCCCGCTGTAGTTCGAGTGCCTCTTATTATTCGATCGGATGTGGAAGTCACGCTACTGGCGAATCTGATTTCTCTCACGCCAGGCACACTGAGTCTGGATGTCGAGGGTGGGAATACTGCTCTTTACATCCACGCGATGGATGTAGATGAACCCGATCGGCTCAGGCAGGAGATTCGTGACAGGCTGGAGCGGCGCGTGGTTTCTCTTACATCTCCGCGCTAGCCGCAAAGAAAACGCCCGACGTGCTCAGAGGCACATCGGGCGTTTAGTTAACGATGTTCAGGGCATTATGCGGTAGCGCTCGCCGTGCCCGCATCTGCGGCCGCAGGGCCTTGGTATTCTGCATCACCAAACGCCAGGAGGGGGAACATGATGATCGGCAAGAACACCATGGCAATGCCATAACCGGATCCTTTCCCGAAGCTTTTCGCAAGGTCGATGCAGACGATGAAGCCAAATATGAAGGTGAGGGGGGGGGGACCATCAGCAAGATGAACCACCAGCCAGGTCGCCCGATGATGTCCATCAATACGATTGCGTTGTAGATAGGGACAATCCCTGCCCAACCAGGCTTATCTGCCTTGGTGAAAATCTTCCACCACGATGCAAGCACGATCGCGATGAGGCCGAGATAGAGAAGGAAGAATGTAGCACCAAAAATTGCACCTGCGCCGTCGCTCATAGTAGGGGGCGTCGGGATTGTATAGGGGAAAAGGAGGTCGGGTTGATCGCGGACGAAAGCCAAGGGCTTCACGTATCGTCCACACTGTCACCCGTCATAATAATAGACGTAAAAGTAACAATCGACCGGACATCCTTTCCACTCATGTGTGCAGAACGTGTCGTTCTAATCCGGAAGTACGTTTCGGGGCGGTTGTCGCGTCGGACATTCGACGTCGCCGTAGCGTTCCTGAATCGCCTCGCTGGACCGGGTTTGTCTTCGCGTTATCTCCGTCTGTACGCTCTCGAATCGGGTAGAAGGAGCAAGCCTGGATGTGAGCATGATGGCGAACCTCCGACCCGCGGAGACGTACACCGAAAATTGCAATCCGACCCCGTCCCTGCCGATTTAGAGCGACGCGCAGTACATGATCGAATTAGAGAAGCTAGAGAAGATAAAACGCCGTTTTGAGGAGATCGAGCAGTTGATGGCCGATCCAGAAGTGGCCACCGACTCCTCGCGGATGCAAGAGTTAGGTCGCGAGCATGGAGAGTTGCGGGACGTTGTTGCAGCCATTCGAACGTATGAAAATCTGCTGCAGGAGAAGTCCGACCTGGAGGAGCTCGTGGAGACAGAAGATGGCGAAATGAAGGACCTCGCCCAGTACGAGCTGGAGGAACTGACCGCCCGGCTGCCGTCGGTCGAGCATGAGCTCAAGATGATGCTCATTCCGAAGGATCCAGAGGACAAGAAGGACGCCATTGTCGAGATTCGTGCGGGCACGGGTGGAGACGAAGCCGCACTCTTCGCCGGCGATCTCTTTCGCCTCTACACGAAGTTTGCAGAGAAGAAGGGCTGGAAGTACGAGGTGATGGAGATTGCCGAGGGGACGCAGGGCGGATTCAAGGAGGTTGTTTTCGGTGTCCAGGGGAAGGGCGTGTTCGGCACATTCAAATACGAGAGTGGCGTTCACCGTGTCCAGCGCGTTCCAGAGACGGAGTCGAGCGGCCGCATTCACACGTCAGCAGCGACGGTTGCCGTGCTCCCCGAAGCGGAGGAGGTAGACGTGGACATCAATCCGGCCGATATTAAGATCGACACCTTCCGCGCAACGGGCCCCGGCGGTCAGTCGGTAAATACGACGGACTCGGCCGTCCGGATCACGCACGTGCCGACGGATACCGTCGTGTCGTGCCAGGACGAGAAGAGCCAGCACAAGAACAAGGCGAAAGCCATGCGGGTGCTGCGGTCGCGCCTGTATGAGAAAAAGCTTGAGGCGCAGCGCAAGGAGCGGGACGAGGCCCGTCGCTCGCAGGTCGGAAGTGGCGATCGTTCGGCTAAAATCCGCACGTACAACTTCCCGCAGGATCGCGTCACCGATCATCGGCTGGAGGGGAGCGAGAAAAATCACGCGCTGCAGGACATCATCGACGGCGATCTCGACCCGATCATCAACGCCCTCCGTGCGGAAGAAAATGCCGAGCGGCTGGCGAATCTATAACTGCAAGTGCGAAGGGCTAAGTGCGAAGGGCTGAGTGCTAAAGAGTGCGGGTACGACGTTGGGACGTCTGGCACTTTCACACCTCCTCACTTCAACACCTAAACACCTGCCGTCCCCTTTTCCCAAAACCTTCAACGCTACGGGGCGACCTTCTTTGTTGCTTTCCGTACACATCATCTGCTGAGCGTTCCCTGCTCCTTGCAGCGATCCTGCCAGGGTCGGCCGACGAGGGGCATGATATACGTTCGTCATTCCAAAGGGAAACCAACCCAATTATGGCATCGAAGAAAAATCAGTACGAGCTCACATACGTCATCAGTGGGGTCGTCAAACAGAACCAGATCGACGACATCGTCCGCTCCATCACACAGTATGTGGAAGGCAACGGCGGTGAGATCATCGAAGTCGACGAGTGGGGCAACCAGCGCCTCGCGTACGAGATCGACAAGAAGCGTAGCGGATACTACGTCAACATGTACTTCCGCGCGCCGGGCGACCTGATTCCGAAGGTCGAGCGTCAGATGCAGATCAACGACGACATCCTCCGCTACCTCTCGCTGCGGATGGACGCCAAGATGGTCCGCCATTACGAGAAGCAGAAGAAGCGTGCCGCGCGCAAAGCGGAGGAAGAAGCTGCCGCCGCTGAAGCTGAAGCCGAAGCGGAAGGAGAGGAGGACGACGAATAACCTCCCCGGCGCGTCCGCGCCGCCGACAGACGCTTTCCATCTATTGACGACCCTATCTACCCATGGCGAATAACAACGAGCAGGATTACGAGCATATCGAGTACGTCGACTACAAGGACACGGAGTTCTTGCAGCAGTTCATGAACAACCAGGGCAAGATCTTGCCCCGTCGTGTGACCGGCGTTCCGGCACGCGTTCAGCGTCAGCTGACGGTCGCGATCAAGCGAGCCCGTCACCTCTCGCTGCTCTCCTTCGTCGAGGATAACGTCCGATAACCTCGACCCTGGGTCGCTTCCGCGGCCTGTCCGACGTACACGTACTGTTCAGAACTGTATCGCACAAACACATGAAGGTCATTCTACTCCAAGACGTCGATCACCTCGGCGAAAAAGGCGAAATCCACGAGGTGGCGAACGGCTACGGCCGAAACTACCTGATTCCGCAGGGGATTGCCCGCCTTGCTACCGACGGCGCCATCAAGCAGGCACGCGAAGAGCAGCGTCAGGCTGCCCGCAAACAGGCAGCGAAAGCCGACGAGGCACAGGATCTCGCTGACGAGCTCGAAGACATGCAGGTCGTCTTCACCGCGAAAGTGGGCGAGGACAACCGCATCTTCGGTACCGTCACGACGCAGCAGATTGCTGTTGAGCTTGCCAACCGCGGCTACGAGATCGACCGTCGTAGCATCGACCTCGATGAAGACATTCGCGAGGTGGGTACCTACACGGCGCACATCCAGTTGCATCCGAAGGTGAAGGCGAAGCTATCCATTCAGGTCATTCCTGAAACAGGCGCCGACTTTTAGAACCACCACATTCCGGCTGAAGGTTGTTCGAAACATCGGTGGATCGGCCCCCGGGGTCGTGCCACCTGGCAACAACCACACAGGGTGCTCGTTCTCTCGGAGAACGGGTACCCTTCGTCGTTACGGTCGTTGGGTCCGGTTCAAAATCCACAGACGGTGGACCCGAACGCGGTCGGTTGCCATCGTTCCGTGACCCCTTTCGATCGTTCAGTCATATTGCGCGACGTTCTATGCGCCACTTCGGGTCCACTCTGCTCCTCATCTGTGCCGCGACTCTCGCCCTCGTCGGCCTTTCGATGCCGACGGACGCGTCCGCGCAGCCGATGGGAGCACAGACGAAGGTATCGTTTACGGCGTCGGCTGGCCCTAAGACCGCGGGTCCGGGTGAGCAGGTATCCGTCCATGTCGATCTCACCATCGATGAGGGCTGGAAGATGTATGCCGTCGATTCTCCGCCTCCGAGCCGAGGTGTGAATCTGCACATCGACGACATACCCGACGGACTGTCGTGGTCTGGCGAGGTACTTCAGGATACGCCGCAGCGCGGCTACGACCCCAACTTCAAGAAGGAGGTCACCTACTTCCAGAACCGAGCGCACATCTGGGCGGATCTCGACGTGGAGCCTGGCGCCTCTCCCGGACCGCGCACCGTGACCGGGAAGGTCGAGTACATGATCTGCGATAAGGATATGTGCTACCCGCCGGTACGAGAAGCCTTCGCCGTCGATGTCGTCGTCGACGAGGGGAGCGCTCCCGTAGCCGATGCCGGGGCAGATGCGGGCGATTCAGGTGCGTCCGCCGAAAGTGCTCCGGACGACGCTCCCGCTACAGCCTCCGACGGAGGCAGTGGAGACGATGGGGAGGATGCGGGCGACTCCGAGGCACAACGTGGAAGCGATGGAGGAACGGCGGCCCCGCCAACTGGGAACGATGGATCGGATAAGTCACGTCCTGGAAATGCGGCACCTGAGTCGCAGGAATCGGCGTCTGCAGCTCCTGCGTCTGCGCTGGACGAACTGAATGATGCTCGCTCGGATGGTCTCCTCGGATTTCTCTTGCTCGCGATTGGGGCGGGGGCCGCGGCGCTTTTGACCCCGTGCGTCTTCCCGATGATTCCGCTCACCGTCTCGTTTTTCACGAAGCACTCTGAGTCGCGGAGTGAGGCCGTCCGGATGGCGTCGCTCTACGGATTCGCCATCATCGCGACATTCACAGGACTCGGCGTGGCCATGGCGATGATCCTCGGCGCGGCCGGGGCGCAGTCCATCGCTGCGAACCCGTGGGTCAACCTCTTCATCGGGTCGGTCTTCGTGATCTTTGCGCTGTCGCTTCTGGGGCTTTTTGAACTACGGTTGCCGAGCGGACTCGTTAACTACTTCAACCGTCGGGGCAACGAGCGGCAGGGCGTGGCCGGCGTTCTGTTCATGGGCCTCACGCTCACGCTCGTCTCGTTTAGCTGCACGGCACCGTTCGTCGGTGGACTCCTCGCAGCCACGTCGGGCGGCGAGTGGTTCTATCCCGTGGTCGGTATGCTCGCGTTCAGCGCGACCTTTGCCGTTCCATTTATCGGGTTCGCCATGTTCCCGCGGGCACTGGAGTCGCTGCCGCAGTCCGGGCAATGGATGAACGCGGTGAAGGTGACGCTCGGATTCGTCGAGCTGGCCGCTGCGCTGAAGTTTTTGTCGAACGCCGACCTCATCTGGGGGACGCAGATCCTCTCGCGAACGCTGGCCATCGCGCTCACGATCGTCATTTTCTCGATGGCGGGCCTCTACCTGCTCGGTAAATTGCGGCTCAAGCACGAGGCGCCCACGGCGTCGATCGGGAGCCTGCGCCTGCTAGCCGCAACGGCCTTCTTTGGTTTGGCGCTGTTCATGCTCCCGGGCCTCTTCGGCGCACCTCTCGGTGCCGTCGACGCATACCTGCCGCCACGCCAGGCCTCCGATCCGAACCTCTTTGTTTCGGGCGATGCTCGCAGTTCGGAGAAAGGCAATAGCGAGTTCGAATGGCACACGGACGAGATCGAAGCAGCGTTCACGCAGGCGGCCGAGGTAGACAAGCCGGTATTCATAGACTTTACCGGTTACACCTGTACAAATTGCCGGGATATGGAGGCGAACGTCTTTCCGCAGGCCCCTGTCGCGGAGCAGTTTCGATCCGACTTTGTCCTGCTGCGGCTCTACACGGACGCGCCGCCAAAGGGGACTGAGTTCCAGCGCTATCAGCTGAAGCTCACGGGGACAACCGCCCTGCCAACCTACGCTATTGTCGATCCACAGGACCGGTCGCTCATCGAGAAGGACAGCGGTGTCTCGTCTGTAGAGGATTTTGCGGACTTTCTGCGGCAGGGAAGAGCAGAGTTTCAGGATCAGAGGTTGGCGGACGCCCGTTGAGAAGGCGTTCTTATCTTTCCGTTCTGAGCCGCCCCCTTCATGGCCGACCACCCGGGTCCCGCCGTCTTTCGGTACGCACACGATTGCTTTCGTGCGGACCACCGCCGAACCACACTCTGGGATCTCTTTCACGCCCGTGTTCGCCGGAAATATATCTTCGAGGGGGAGGAGGATGTGATGAACGGTGAACTGCCTCACGCCGTCGTCGACCGGGGTTGGGGGGAGGAGACGCGCTCAGAGGCCCGGATGTACGACGCGGAAACAGTACTTGTGATGGGGTCGCTGTTCGTCACCGGGCAAACCGTGGTGAATGGACACGACATGACGCTCTGTTCGCCCCTGATCATCGTCCCGGCGAATCTGGTTGAGCGTGACGGCTTCCTGTTTGCTCGACCGGACCGGCGAAGGCGTCGAATCAATCACGTGCTGCTGCAACAGATCGGTCGCAAACGTCTGACGGATGAGGCTGTCGATGCTGTGATCGGTCGTTTGCAGGCGACGCTCTCGGGTCAGCCGATTACAGGCGAAATTGCCAGTCAGCTTGCCGAAGAACTGGAGGCGGGTGTCGGCGTGGACGTCTCACCACTTGCGGCGTATCCCGCACGCGCAAGCGAGAAGGTGCTCCGCCGCCACCGCAGGGAGACGAAGAGCGGGATCTTTCGTTGCGTCCCCGCGACGGCTGTAGCCCTTATCAACCGATCGGTATCGACGCGCGGGATCCTGCATGAGCTGAACGAGATTGCCGGATCTTCGAAGACGAGTGCACCGCTCCGTACGCTCTTTTCAGATGCAAATGACGCACAGGGCGACCCGGCGCCCGGTCACGCCGACGTCCCCGCCGTACTGAGCAAGGCTCAGCACAACGTACTGAAGCGAGCACGCACACAGCCCCTGTCGATGGCGATTGGGCCGCCGGGAACGGGCAAGTCATTCACGATCGCTGCCGTGGCGGTCGAGCACGCGATTCGAGGGTCCACCGTTCTGGTTGCCTGCAAGAAAGATCACGCCGTCGATGTCGTCGCCGACATCGTGGACCGTCAGTTCGGGCTCGGGCAGTGCATCGTCCGGGCGGGTCGGCAGGACTATCTTCGCGATCTAAAACGGTATCTCGAACAGGTGTTGTCCGGCGTTCACACGGCCGATGCCCCATCGGCGAAGCGTCTTCGCGCCGTAGAGCGTCGTGTGGAGGAGATTCGGATTCGGGTATCTCGTTTAGAAAAATCTCTCGAAGCGGATCTTGACCGGCATACCGACTGGGGGAGGATTCTCGCTGCGGGTGATCCTGGCCTGTGGAGCCGGCTCCGGCAGCGATGGATTGCCTGGAGAGTCGAACGGGGCACGGCACTCCCGGAACGAGCGGGACGCCTGTCGGAGTTGCGCTCGCAACAGCTTCGAGCGACGCGCGACCTCGTTCGGAGGAAGCATCAGTTCAATCTCGCGCAACTTCTCGACGATCACCGAGGCGACCTCAAGCAGTTCCTGAGTGCCATCCGAGCACGCAACAGCGGTACGCAGCTCCAGCGCATGCAGCAACTGCATCTGCCGGCTGTTCTACACGCGCTTCCGATCTGGCTCGTGAAAATGTCCGACGTATCCGACATTCTTCCGCTTGTTCGGGAGTGCTTTGACCTCGCCATCATTGACGAAGCATCGCAGTGCGACGTGCCGAGCGCGATTCCCGTTCTGCACCGTGCACGCAGAGCGCTGATCACCGGTGATCCGCGCCAGCTGCGCCACATCTCATTCCTCTCGACGGATCGGCAGCAAGAGATTCGACGAAAGCACAAGGCGGGAGAGAATCCCAATCGCCCTCTTTTCGACTATCGAAACCACAGCCTTCTCGACGTCGTCAGCGACGCGCTCGAATCACAGCGGGACGTTTCGTTTCTGGATGAGCATTTCCGGAGTGTCCCACCCATCATCGAGTTTAGCAACGAACGGTTCTACGGCGGAGCCCTTCGCATCATGACAGAGAAACCGGATGCGCATCGTCCCGAGGCTCTTCGCCTCGTCCAGACGGGCGGGACGCGAGACGCCCGTGGGGTCAACCAGGCCGAGGTTACTGCTATCGTCGATGACGTGGAGACCCTCGTGGAATCACAGGCGAGTCAACCCACGCCGACGAGTATCGGCATCCTGTCACCGTTTCGTGCGCAGGTGGATGCCCTGCGCGAGGCCATCCGGTCACGGTTTACGGTGGACGTGATCGATCGGCATGACATTCTCGTGGGAACGGCCCACACGTTCCAGGGAGAGGAGCGAGAGTCCATGTTTTTGTCCTGGTGCGTGGATGGCAGCGGCAATGGAACTGCGCGCCGGTTCGCGGAGCGGCCAGACGTGTTCAACGTTAGCGTCACGCGGGCACGAAGCCGGCAATGGTCATACGCATCCGTCGATCTCGATGCGCTGGGCGTAGATGACCTGCTCGGAGCATATTTGCGCTATGTGGATCGCTACGCTGGAGCGGTGTCAATACCCCGTGTGGATGCGCATGATCGGTTTGCCGAAGACGTCGCAGCGCAGTTGCGGGAGGAGGGCTATCGTGTGTGGGTCGGTTTGTCGATTGCCGGTCAGACCGTGGATATTGTGGTCGAGACCCGCGGTCAGTACGCCGGCATCGATCTGATTGGGTATCCCGGCTCGTTCAGTGACGCGATTCCGCTGGAGCGATACCGAATGTTCGGGCGCGCCGAGTTGACGGTCGTGCCGCTGTCGTACCCGGACTGGACGACCGATCGTGCGGCGTGTATCGAAGAACTCCTCACCACGTTGCCATCTCCTCACGAATCCGCGAGCGAAAAACAGGAACCTGCCGTTCGGCAGTCACTGTGAACCGGGCGCGATCGTTGCGAACGCATCCGACCTCATCATACACGATCCGACCATGTCAACTGAGCTCCGAGAGGCCTCTTTTTCGACCGAAAACGTGCACGGCGACGTTGTGCACGGCGATCTTCGATGGCTGGAGGATGGACGCGTAAAACCGGTCGTCATCTTCTGTCACGGCTTTAAGGGCTTCAAGGATTGGGGCCCGTTTCCAGAGTGGGGACGCGAGCTCGCCCGCTCGGGATTTGTGGCTGTCCATTTCAACTTTAGCTACAACGGCGTCACGCCGGAGCATCCGACCGAGTTCGTCGACCTCGACGCGTTTGCGGACAACACCTACACGCGCGAACTCGATGACGTGGCAGCGGTGACCGATTACATCGTTGATGGAGCGGATGGTATCGCGCCCATCGACGTTGAGCGTATCGGGCTGATGGGGCATTCGCGCGGTGGGGGCATCGCGATCCTGCACGCGGAGCGAAGCGAGGTGATCAAGTCGCTCGTGACGTGGTCGGCCGTCGATACGTTCTTTGGTCGGTTCGGGCGCGAACGTATCCGCGACTGGAAGGAGCAGGGGTATACCGAGGTCAGGAATAGTCGCACGGGGCAGACCATGCGCCTGAACAAAGTTCTGTACGATGATACCGAGGCCCATCGAGACCTGCTCGACATCACGAGTGCCGCGGGTCGCGTGGACATTCCCTGGATGATTGTTCACGCTACAGATGATGAATCCGTCGACGTTGCAGCTGCCCGCCGCCTTGCCGACGCGCAGCCGGAGGCGATTTTTCTCGAAGCATCCGGCGGTCACACGTTTGGAGGGGCGCATCCCCATGAAAACGACGTTCCTGCGACGTTGCGGGAGGTGTGGAACGCGACGCTTTCGCATTTCAACCAGACGCTCATGCTTTGATGTATGTCACGCTCGAGGGAATTGTGCTCCCTGTGTAGATTGCATTAAGCAAAGCGCTCCCGGACCGCTGAGGCGGGACCTGGGGGAGGAAGACAGGGTTGGAGCGCGCAACTCGGCCCGGGTTGGATCGCATATCGAACCGGGTTCTCTGCAACAGAACGCGGCGGCGACGTCGCATCTGAATGGATACACTTCGTCCTTTGACTCCAGCTACCAAACGCATCGCTCTGGTGGCTCATGATCACAAGAAAAAGGACCTGCTCGAATGGGCACGATTTAATCGGGACGGCCTGGCCGAGCATCAGTTGGTCGCAACCGGCACTACCGGCCGCATTCTTGAAGAAGAGCTCGATATCCCCGTCCACCGACTTCAGAGTGGGCCGCTCGGAGGGGATCAGCAGCTTGGCGCCATGATCGCGAATGGCGACATCGACGTATTGATTTTCTTCTGGGATCCTCTCGAACCGATGCCACACGATCCGGACGTGAAGGCCCTCCTTCGCATTGCCGTCGTCTGGAATATTCCGATCGCCTGTAACCGGGCGTCGGCAGATTACCTGTTCTCTTCGCCGCTGGTGGAGGCGACGTACGACCGACGCGTACCGGATTTCACGGAGCACAGTGAACGGTCGGTCGCTGCCTAGCTGTCCGTTCATAACATTTCGGCCTGGTGAACCGGCAGGATCTGCTAGCGCGGGGCCTGCCGGTTTTTTTGGCCAAGAACGTCCCAATTGATGGCGGGCTACATCTGATCTTCGCACCGGGTAGCATCAAAAAGGGGACTGCTGGTTGCAATCGTCGCCATCGTCGCTGTACATTCGCAGTGCGAAGCTAGGGGTGCCGCCCGTCGAACCGGGCGGCTGAGAAAGACCCTTGGAACCTGATCCGGTTCGTACCGGCGAAGGAAAGCTTCACTCCGGTCTTCTTGATGGCTCGTGACGTCGATCCACGAAAGGATGCGCTTGCATCCGCGTGTTCACGTATCCAGCACGACCTGACTCCCCGGCTTCGCGTCATTCGATCCTTTCTGACGCAATCTCTAGCCTTATGGAGTCGCCCACACTGACCGAAAACCGTCCCTACACCGTTCCGCCGTTTGCGAAGGAATGCCTGGAGGCGGCCGGTGAGGCCTGGCATGCCGCCCACGACCACGCATTTGTCCAGGCCCTGGCCGACGGCTCGCTCGACAGCGACCGTTTCCGGTTTTACCAGATGCAGGATGCCCGGTATCTCGAGGCCTTTGCCGATGCCACGTCCATCATCTCGACGCGCTGCACAGATCCCGACGACAAGCTGTGGTTCATCGAGGCCGCGCAGATGGCCGTGGTTGTCGAACAGGAACTGCATGCCGGATACGGTGAGGAACTCGGCTACGACGCAGACGATGTCGCTCAGCTTGAGCTCACCCCGAACAATCGCGCCTACCAGAACCATATGATCGCCTCGGCCCACACCGGGTCGCTCGTAGAGGCCGTGGCTGCGATTACGCCCTGCCCGTGGCTATACGTTGACCTGGGTCAGCAGCTTGAGGCGGAGATGGGAGAGGTGCCAGAAAGCCACCCGTACGCTGAATGGCTGGAAATGTATCGCGATCCAGCGTTCAACGAGTACATGGATCATCTGCTTGAGCGCTTGCACCGCTTCGCCGTCGCGGCAGATCCGGCTGCCCGTGAACGAGCGAAAGAACTCTTTGTCCTGAGCGTTCGCTACGAGTGGATGTTCTGGGATCAGTCCTGGACGAAGCAGGAATGGCCCGTGTAGGATGATGGTCAGAAAATAGATGGACGAGCGGCGTCGCTGGGGATGAATCAGGCGACGCCGCTTTCGTATGCGGACGCGGGTTAAGTACACCGGATTCGTAGCCAGACAGCTCCATTCGGGGGAGAAAACATCCAAGTAGCATGAAGCCTGCGCGGAAGTTACAGCACGACTGGAACGTGCGCGACGTAACTCGTACGTTTCATACGGTGCAAGCGACTATACGTGATAACCTGCATCCCCACAGCGTCTTTTTTCGCTATACCGTCCGGTGCCATTACCGGGAGCACACTCCTGACGCGGCTCTCCGCTCCGGTCGAAAGACATTTACCTTGCTCCTCCCCTCATGGCCTCCTCTGATACGACGTCTTATCCGGTATTCGAAGATCTGATTCCGGATGTCGATTCCACAGCCGATCACTATGAGATAGCCTTTGCGCGAAGCGAGGAGGATCTGGTCGAAGTCCAGCGTCTTCGCTTTGACGTGTTCAATGTTGAGCTGGACGAAGGACTGGAAGAGTCGTTCGAAAGCGGACGCGATATCGACGCGTTCGACAACACCTGTCATCACCTCCTGGTGCGAGATCAGACCGACGGTGCGATCGTTGGCACCTACCGCATGCAGACGTATGAGATGGCACACTCCGGTCTCGGCTTTTACTCGTCAACGGAGTTTGACCTTTCCGAGTGGCCGGAATCCGTTACGCACAACGCGGTCGAGCTCGGTCGCGCCTGTATAGCGAAAGAGCATCGGTCGCTGCCCGTTCTCAACCTGCTCTGGAGAGGGCTCGGATCTTATCTCCGGCATTCTGGCTGCCGCTACCTCTTCGGCTGCTCGTCTCTAACAAGCCAGGATCCGCGGGAAGGGATCGCCATGCTCAAGTATTTTCAGGAGAAGGGGATGATGCATCCCGAGCTCCACGTCACGCCGCAGCCTGGCTACGAATGCAAGGTCGAAGGCGAGGTTGCAACCGCAACGGCCAGCGATGTCCCACGTCTCATGCGCGTCTACATCAGTACGGGTGCTCGCATGTGTGGGCCGCCTGCGATCGACCGTGAATTTGGTACCATCGACTTTCTGACATTCTACGATATCAAAAACCTTGAGCCGAGTGCCGCCCGGTTCTTCGGATATCGCTAGTCGGACCTGCGTTTTTCCTGGCCCCATCGGTTAATCATGACTCGCCCTTCCTCGACGA
This sequence comes from Longibacter salinarum, assembly GCF_002554795.1. NCBI lineage: Bacteria > Pseudomonadati > Rhodothermota > Rhodothermia > Rhodothermales > Salisaetaceae > Longibacter > Longibacter salinarum. The sequence goes on from NZ_PDEQ01000001.1 coordinate 186,382, forward strand.
CCGCGGATTCTGCTGCTTCAGCCTTGACGAAGCCCGCCGATCAGTTCGTTCCGCCGGCGTCCGTGATCGGAAACATCCGCGCAGCGATCCGCCTCGTGGGCATCGTGCTGTGGACGGTCTCCAGCTGTATCACATACGTGGTGCCATTCGATCTGCTGTGTGATGCAGAACGGAAAGGGTGGCTTCCGTGGCCGGGCGTCCATGCGGTGCGGGCCCGTGTGGTGAAGTTCTTTTTCCGCGTCGTGCAGTACATCATCGGACTGCGGATTCACGCAGAGGGGGACGAGCCGACGCCGCCATTCTTACTTGTCTCCAATCATCTGGGCTATCTGGATGTCTTCGTCTTCATGAGTCATCTCGCGTGCGCTCTCGTGGCAAAGCGAGAGGTGCGGAGTTGGCCTCTGGTAGGGTACCTCGTCAAAATCGGCGGGACGATCTTCATCGACAGAAACTCGCGCCGCGATGTGCTGCGCATCAACGACCGGCTCGAGACAGCCATGCAGCGTGGTCAGGGCGTGATCGTCTTCCCAGAAGGCACCTCGACCGCCGGCGACCAGGTGCTACCGTTTCGGGCTTCACTGCTTGCGCCCATCGCAGCATCCGACCGACCGGTGTATTACGCCAGCCTGACGTATCGCACACCGGGCGAAGAGGCGCCGGCCTATCAGACCACGGCATGGTGGGGCGATATGGAGTTCGCGCCGCACTTCTGGCGTATGCTGGCCGTCCCGCGCATCGATGCCCATGTTCACTTCGGGCGCATCGATGGGGACACGGACGATCGGAAGGAGATCGCCGAGCGGCTTACGACGGTCGTCCGTTCGCATTTCGAACCAATTCCCGGGGCAGACCAAGCGGTTGAGATCGCACAGCCTACATATCTCCGCCGCGCCTGAGCATTTGTCTATGGCCCTGGATTTTGCCGTGAGTCATCTTGACTCCTTCGGAGGCGCATTTCCTTCATCGCCCCACAGCGCTTTGAGACGGGCGTCGCGGCCGCAGCCCTCACGGTAGGAATCATAGCGCCCCGGATCCTTCTTATAGAAGTTCTGGTGGTAGTCCTCGGCCACATAGAACGCATTCAGTTCGAGCACGTCGACGACGATCGGCCGGTCGAATCGACTCTGGGCCTCGTCTTTCGATGCCAGCGCAGCTTCCTTGTGGTCCGGGTGAGCGGGAGAAACGAAGATCTCGGGTCGGTACTGGGCGCCGCGGTCGCAGAACTGTCCGTTCTCGTCGAGCGGGTCCACGTTCCGCCAGTAGACGTACAGGAGACGGTCGATGCCCACCTTGGTCGTGTCGTATGCGATTTGAACCGTTTCCGTGTGGTCGGTCTGGCCACTGGCGACCTGCCGGTACGACGGGTTTTCGACGGTGCCGCCAGCGAAGCCTGAAATCGTGCTCAGAACGCCTTCCGTACGGTCAAACGGCGGCTCCATGCACCAAAAGCATCCGCCGGCAAACCAGACGGTGTCCACGACTGCGGGATCCACGTCGGTTGTGTCGGTAACCGCCTCTGGTGCGCTGTCGGCGCGAGCCTCTGTGTCGGCGTCCTGACAGCCGATTGTCACGGTGAGGACGAGTAGGACGAGCAGCGAGGAGAAGAAGGACGGGAGAGATTTCATCGATGGCGTATGCTGGACCGGGAGGAAAGACGAGATGACGTACATGCCTACGACCGAAGATCGGGCAGCGACTCTCCTTCGGGGACGAAGCTCAGGGCGAGTCCGTTGTTGCAGTAGCGAAAGCCGGTGGGATCCGGGCCGTCGGTGAAGACGTGTCCCTGGTGACCTCCGCAGCGTGCGCAGTGGTACTCCGTTCGTTGCATCGCGAGCTTGTTGTCGACTTTTGTCCCTACACGCCCCGGGAGTGGCGCCCAGAAACTCGGCCAGCCGGTTCCGCTCTCGTACTTTGTCACGGACGGGAAAAGGGGAAGGTAGCAGGCGGCGCAGATGTACGTTCCGCGCCGGTCCTCATCCAGCAGCGGACTCGAGTTGCGGGGCTCGGTCGCTTCTTCGAAGAGAACCTGGTACGCTTGCGCCGAGACCTCGTCCCTCCACGCCTCCTCCGCTTTGTTCAGCCGATCGACTGAGAACGTGTCGCGATGGATCCATAGCGAATCTGCGCGAACGGGAGCGATGTAGGTCGAATCCGAGGCGGCGGTCTTCGGAACGCCGGCGGACTGGCTTTTCCCGCAGGCGGCGAGAAGGGTTGGTCCGGCCGCGAGAACAGCGATCCTGGAGAGAAAGGCACGGCGATCCATGTCGGAAGAGAGTCGGTGAGAAGATCCGGGGTGATACGATGCCGAGGGCATCTGAGCGGTCTGTCGATCTATGATGTATTGAAGTTACGGTACTGTCCACAGGGAAGTTGTTGACGCGCTCGCAACGTGTTAGAGACAGAAACCGCGTGAGGAAGGACGCACGCGGCAAAGCATTCGTGTACGGCGCAACGAGAAAACGGCCGAAGCCGCTACTTTCGTGCGTACTTCAGCCGAGTTGATGTGACCGTAATGAAACGAGGTTCGACCAGCGACCGTCGTCGGTTGCTTTGACAGCTGATGCTCACGAAAAATCGTCGTCCGAGAACGCGTTATTCCTTTCGCGGTCGAATGGAGCGGGCTCATCCCGCGTAGGCGGCGTTTCGAATCGGGAAGGGGAGTCGGAGGTCTCCTCGTCCGGTCGCCCGTCCGATTCCGGAGCGGCGGGGGCTTTCCGTCCGGTGCAGGTGATCTGAAAATGAATCGTATCCACAGAACCGAAGCCGACCAGCTGGAGCTCGACGATGATGCCCAGGCGTCCGTTCACCAGCGCCGGCTGCGTCCCGGTTACGGACTGTCCGCCCCCGGTGGCCCCTCGGCTCGGGATCCGAATCATGCCCATGTCGCCTGCTACAAAGACGGCGATCTGGTCAACGTCGGCCATCGGAGGACCGATATTCTTCACTACGATCGTAAATCGCTCCGTCCCCGCGCCGTGCTCATTCTCGGGAAACGTGCCCGCGTCCGGGCCACCGGCTCGCTCACTCCCCGTGTGCGCTGTGCCCGTGAGCGTCAGCTGGACACGGTCGTTCTCGATTGGAAGCTCGACCTTCTGTACCGGCGGCACCGGTTCGTAAACCAGTGTATCTTCCGGGTAGCTTGTCTCTAAAGCGACGGCAGGGGTGGACTCGGACATAGAGGGTGGAGCACGGAAATACGATAGATTCAACGATAACAAGGCGAGCGCGACCGTCTTCTAACGCGTGCCGTACGTGTGCTCAGACCGCTCCTCGATTCGGTCGGTCGCCGGCGGTGGGGTGGGGGAGAGTTCGCTGATCTCCTCGCGCAGTTCCGGCGTCATGTTAATATTGAGCGCCCCGAGCGAACCCTCGAGTTGGTCTACGTTGCGGGCTCCGATAATGGGGGCTGTCACGCCGGGGTGATGCGCCACCCACGCCACAGCGAGCGAAACCGGGTCGAATCCATTGTCACGGGCAAATGCGGCGAAGCGTTCGGCCACGCGGTAGTTCACATCTTCGCCATAGCGGGTCTGGTACATCTGGTTTTCCACGAGTCGACCATTATCGGGGCGGTCGTCGACGCCATACTTTCCGGTCAGCAGTCCGCCGCCGAGCGGAGAGTACGGCGTGACGGCGAGCGACTCGGACTGTGCCATCGGAAGGATCTCCACCTCGGCCTGTCGTTTGGCGAGATTGTACATGGGCTGGACAACATGAAAGGGGCTCCATCCCTCGCGCGCCTGGATCCCGAGCGCTTTTGCGACCTGCCACGCCGCGAAGTTGCTAGCGCCGAGGTAGAGGACCTTGCCCTGCCGGACGAGGTCATCCAGCGCACGCAGTGTCTCATAGAGGGACGTTTCGTCGTCGAAGCGGTGCACGAAGAAGACATCGATACGGTCGGTGCCCAGGCGCTTCAGGCTGTTCTCTACAGCGCGCACGAGATGGTAGCGAGAGGACCCGCGTGCATTCGGGTCATCACCTGTTGGGAAATAGGCTTTCGTCGTGATTACGACCTCGTCCCGGCAGTCCGCGATCAGGTCTCCAAGGATTTCCTCTGAGCGACCGTCGACATAGACGTTCGCGCAGTCGAACATGTTGATGCCGGCATCGCGGCAGAGGTGAAACATGGCTGCGGAGGTCTCGCGGTCGGCGATCCCGCCGAACGACATTGTGCCGAAGCAGAGAGGCGAAACTTTAACGCCTGTAGAGCCGAGATAGCGGTGGGACGGAAGTTGCATACGGTTCGCGTTGCGATAAAGGATGGAGAGAAAGAGGGGGCGATCAGTCGGTGAACCAGCTGGAAAGGGTTGTGCAGAGTCGATCCAGGGGGGCAAGCGGCAAGGCGTGATGCGATCCGCGCAGAACCTCAAGCCGCGCGTCGGGAAGCAAGTTGTGGAGCGCCAGGGTAGCCGAGAGCGGGAACAGGTCGTCCTGGTCGACACATGAAATGAGGGCGGGCCGGTCGACCGCTTCGGCCATCTGTTTCATCCGCGGAGTTTGCTCCGGAAGCGTTGCAACCCACTCCTGCATGTGATCAAAGAGAGCACGCCAGTCAAGATGGTGAGCGGACAGGTGCTCCGTGAGGCGTGCATTCTGTTTCGTCAGAAGGTCAGCATCCAGTCGGGCTTGCATCGACGCAACAATGTCCTGCGACCATGTCACGTTGGCTCCATGTGCCGCGACCCGTCCGACGCGATCGGGATGTTGCTGGGCAAACCCGAGCGCAACATTCCCGCCCATCGAGAAGCCGAACAGGTCGGCCTGTTGTAACTCGAGGGTGTCCATGACAATCTCGACATCCTCGGCGTACGCATCGAACGAAATGGGATCGGTCGACGCGGTCGATGAACCGTGCCCGCGAAAGTCGAGCGCGATGACCTGGAACTGGGTCTCCAGCTTGCGCATCAGGGGGGCAGTCTCCAGTGATGTGCACCCTGCTGCGCCGTGCAGTAGAAGCAGCGGCGGCTGGTGGTCGCTCCCGGACGTGTAGACCGCCAGCTCGTGATCCCCTGCATCAATCATGTGCGGCTCGGGTCGGATGGGCGCTGAGCCGCAGAATTCGACCAGCACCCCATGCGTCTGTTTGGGGTGGAGAAAGAAAATGCGTTTTCCGTCAGCACCGGGAGTCGGTTCATCTCCGAGCGGCGTGTAACCAGCGTCTTGTAGGCGCTCGAAGGTGGCGTCTACGTCATCTACCTGGAACGCGAGGTGGTGCAGGCCTTCGCCTCGCTTCTTCAGGTACCCGGCGATCGGACCATCCTCGTTCGTAGATTCCAGCAACTCCAGCTTTGCGGTCCCGGCATTGATGAAGTGCGTCTGGACGTGCTGCGACGCGACGGACTCCACCTTATAGGGGAGCACATCGAGCAGGTCCTGGTAGAGCGAACGAACCGCATCGGCATCGTCGACGGCTATTCCGATATGTTCGAGCTGAGGCATACAGATAAAACGATTAAATACAGGGGAATCGGCCGGCTGGTCACGCGAAGGGGGCCGTGGGGCATGCCAAAGATCGGAAGGGAAGGGGAGGGTTGCAACGTGTGGGTTGAAGGGACCCGGAGATCCGTCGATTCTCCGTTCGAATCGCTACATTGCCTCGAGGCGTCTAGCCAAAACCAGAACTTTGTGGGGACACTCCGGGATGAGTCGTGTGCGGAATCAAGGCACGGGCGTGTTCGTTTGCATATCTCTCGACCGTTGTCCCGCACGAACCCCACCCGGAATGACCGCGAAAGAGACGATCGGTGACCCGTCCCTGGCCGAGCGGCGCCGTAAGCATCGGAAGGCCAAGATGAGCGAACGACGTACCGCCCGTCGACGCGCGATGGGGTTGAGCATCATCGTCTCGTTCATCATGCTGGCGGGGAAAGTCATTGCGGCGCAACTGACCGGAAGTGCCGCCATCTTCTCCGATGCCGCGGAGTCCGTCGTTCATCTTTTCGCGACCGGGTTTGCGAGCTTCAGCCTCTGGTATGCCGCCACGCCGCCCGACTCCAACCATCCGTATGGCCACGGTAAAGTTGCGTACTTCGCTTCCGCGGTTGAGGGCGTGCTGATTCTTGTCGCAGCCGTCGGAATCGTCTGGACGTCGGTCAATGACCTCCTGACGGGAGCCGAACTGCAGCGACTGAACATCGGCCTATACCTGCTCGCGGGCCTCACAGCGATCAACCTCGGGCTCGGCTGGTACCTCGTTCGCACCGGTCGGGAGACCAATAGCATCGTTCTGGTGTCAAACGGCCAGCACGTGCTCACCGATATGTGGACGAGCCTCGGTGTGATCGTCGGCGTCGGGCTCGTCTGGCTTACGGGCGTCTCGTGGCTCGATCCGTTGGTGGCTCTCCTCGTCGCCGGCAACATACTGTGGACGGCGTACGGTCTTCTCCGGAGGAGCATATACGGTCTGATGGATAAGGCGGACGGAGACGCGACGCAGCAAATTCTCGATGTTCTGGCGTCTGCCAAGGAGCAAGGCCTGATCGCAGACTTCCACCAGGTGCGGCATCGGCGCACGGGGGACGAAGTGTGGATCGAGTACCACCTGATGTTTCCCGGCGACATGACGATTCACGACGCGCACGACCGCTCCCATCGCGTCGAGGACGAGGTCGACCGGCTCTTTCCGGACGACGACGTGCACGTGACGGCACATCTCGAGCCTCGGAAACACGACGCCGCCCACCCCGATCACCACTACGAACCGGCTGACCCGTTGCGTGACGTCTTCTTCGATCTCCGCGGCGGCGACTGAGTGATCCATCAGACAACGTCGTAGGCATAGAAAAACGGCCGATCTCCGACAATGGGAGACCGGCCGTTTTCGTTTTGCTACACGTTGCCAAATGATTGGCAACGGCAAGCCGCGTTATCCGATCGCTCCTTCGCTCTTCAGACGCTCCAGGTTGTCGAGGTTGTCCTGGACGTGATCGGCGGACGTCTGCATGAGGTCCTGCTCGTCGTCCGACAGGTCGACCTCGATGATTTCTTCGACGCCGTCCTTGCCGAGCTTGACCGGCACGCCAATGAACATGTCGTTCAGGCCATACTCGCCGTCGCAGTATGCTGCGGCCGGGAGGACGCGCTTGTTGTCCTTGATGATGGCTTCGGCCATTTCCGCTGCGGCCGCGCCCGGGGCGTACCAGGCCGAGGTGCCCATCATGTTGACGATTTCGCCGCCGCCACCTTTCGTGCGCTCCACGATGCTTTCGATCGTTTCGTCATCAAGCATCTCCGTGACCGGGATGCCGCCGATCGTGGTGTAGCGGGGGAGCGGAACCATGGTGTCGCCGTGACCGCCCATCAGGAGGGCCTGGATGTCGCGGACGGATACGCCGAGCTCCATGGAGAGAAAGGCGCGGTAGCGAGCCGTATCCAGCACGCCGGCCATTCCCATCACGTGATTCGATTCGAACTCGCTGGCCGTGTACGCCACATAGGTCATCACGTCGAGCGGGTTCGACACGATGATCAGTTTCGCGTTCGGGCTTCCTTTTTTGAACTGGTTCGTGACCGACGAGACGATCTCGGCGTTCTTGGCCAGCAGGTCGTCCCGGCTCATACCCGGCTTGCGCGGCAGTCCGGCCGTGATGATGCACACCTCGGAGCCCTCAGTGGCGTCGTATTCGTTTGTGCCGGTAATGGTGGTGTCGAAGCCGTGGATCGGGGCCGACTCCATCATGTCCAGGGCCTTACCCTGCGGCATGCCTTCCTGAATGTCGACCATGACCACCTCCTTGGCCATGTCCTTGCGTGCGACGCACTCTGCTGCTGTTGCGCCGACGTTTCCTGCACCGATAACGGTAACTTTCATAGGGTCCTCTGTTGCCGTGAATGAAGAAGTGCGAATGTGTGTCTCGGTCGTGCATCGCCCGCGAGCCGGACGCTGCGCTCGCGAACGGGTCATAAAATCGTGGTCGTGCTTGCTTAGCCTGGACTGCGCAGCCCGGCATCCACCGTGAAAAACGAATCTTATCGCCTGGTCAGGCGGCGGAAAGCCAGATCGCACAACATATCCATGGAGGCAAAAAAGGAGTCCGCATGATCACGTGCCAACACACGCAAACAAGAATCGACAAAAAGCGCTTTTCCTTGCTGTGCCACGCGTGCAGACCACTCGAAAATGAGTTTGGTCGTGCTTCCTCTGCTTGCGTTCCGCCGGTGTGGTGTGCATTCTATAAGTGGTAGGCTCTCTGCGCATGGTATCAACATTCCGCCAAACTTTCTTCGATCTCTGTATGACGTTCGTGTCGCGGTCTCTTGCAACGCTCGTCTGTTTGACCATCCTCGTCTTCAGCATTGGGCCTCCACGTGCCGTGTCTCAAGAGGCTGAGGACGCCGACCCGTCGGCGGAAGCTGGATCCGGCGCACAGGGATGGACGCCGGAGCTGGCGATGCGCTTTCGGAATGCCGGGAGCGTCGCTGTTTCGCCTGAAGGAGATCAGGTCGCGTACACGGTCAGAGACGCGATCATGGATGAGTCGACCTCGGAGTACCGCACGCAGATCTGGATCGTGGCATCCGACGGATCGGACAATCGACAGCTCACACGTGGCGAACATTCGTCGGGCAGCCCCGCGTTTTCTCCTGACGGACGGTATCTCGCTTTTACAAGAGGAGAGGATGAGGCGCCACAGGTATTCGTGCTCCCGCTGAATGGCGGCGAGGCGATGCAGGTGACGGACGCCGAAACCGGTGTACGGAGCTTCAAGTTTTCGCCCCACGGTTCGACCATTGCCTACACGATGACCGAGCCCAAATCGAAGGAGGAGAAGGCGCGGGAGAAGGAGAAGCGCGACGTTCAGGTCGTGGATGAGGAGTATCGATACGCCCACCTGTTCACGACGGATATCAAAGCGCACGACGATTCGACGCGAACCGTTACGCAGCTGACGGGAGGGGAGCGTCACGTCCGATCCTTCGACTGGATGCCGGATGGGTCGACGGTTGTTTTCGCTCATCAGCCAGCCCCCACGATCAACTCTGGCTTCACTGAGGCCGATATCTCAAGTGTACCGGCGGATAGCGGTGCCGTGACGACTCTCGTTGAGCGTCCGGGTGTCGATGGCTCCCCGCTGGTATCCCCGGACGGATCAATGATCGCGTTTACCTCCAACGGTGGCGAAATCGCACCGGTTGGCCTCTCGGATGTGTACGTCATGTCGAGCGACGGTAGCGACGTTCGGCAACTGGGGGAAACGCTTGACCGACAGGCCTCGATCGTTGGCTGGATGCCGGATGGGGACGGCCTTCTCACGACAGAAACGCAGGGCACAACGCGACCGGTTTTTGACGTCCCACTCGATGGCTCAGCGCCGATGATGCTGCTTGACGAAGCGGGTGTGTACGGGTCAGCCGCCGTTTCTGACGACGGAACCGTCATGGCTTTCACACACCAGACGACGACCGAGCCGGAGGAGGTGTTCGCTGCGAACATCGACGGAGAGAATCGGCGTCAGCTGTCGAAAGTCAACGTCGATATCCCGAAACCTGAGATGGGACGTACGGAGGTTGTGAGCTGGGAAAGTTCGGATGGCTTCACGATCGAAGGTCTGATCACGTACCCCGTCGGCTACGAGGACGGGGACCGCGTTCCGCTTGTGGTGGACGCGCATGGCGGACCGAACGGGGCGCACGTTCAGGACTTCACCGGAGACGGTGACATCTACATGGCGCAGGTGTTCGCAGAGAACGGCTATGCTGTGCTGCGGCCGAACGTCCGCGGAAGTGCCGGCTACGGAAAGGACTTTCGATATGCCAACGTCCGCGACTGGGGATACGGTGACTTGAACGACATCATGACCGGCGTCGACGCGATGATTGAGCGTGACGTTGCCCATCCGGATAGTCTCGTGCTCATGGGATGGAGCTACGGCGGCTACATGACGTCGTTTGCTGTGACGCAGACCGATCGCTTCCAGGCCGCGAGCATGGGCGCCGGACTGCCGAACCTGATCAGCATGGTGGGAACGACGGACATCCCCGACTACCTCGTGGCCCACATGGGGGGCGAGTACTGGACTGAAATGCAGACCTACGAGAAGCACTCGGCGGTCTACCACATCGATAACGTCACGACGCCGACGCAGGTGCTTCATGGCGCGCAGGACGATCGCGTGCCGACGCGTCAGGGGCAGGAATTCTACCGCGCTCTCAAGCGCCGGGGCATCGACACGGAGATGGTCCTTTACCCTCGGACGCCGCACGGTCCTCGCGAGCCGAAGTTGCTTATGGACGTCACACCGCGCATTCTCGACTGGTTCAACGAACATCTCAATCGGTAAACTATCGACCCGATGTGGACCCGCGAAACTTGACTCTCCGATCCTTTTCCAACGCACGAATTTGTATGTCTCGATCTCTTGTTGCGGTCATTCTTGCTGCGTCTGTCTTTCTCTTCACGAGCTGCGGTACGTCCGGTGCAACCTATACGCATACGGAGGCAGATCAGATGAACGCCTCGATCGATAGCCTCCAGACAGCTGCCGATCTGCGCAATCCCAACCTGAACTCTACCCTGTGGCAGCAGACGGCCGTCGAGTACGAAGGCTTGACGCTTGGAATGTACCAGCTGGCACGGTTGATGCTCGATCGTGGGTTGACGGACTCGACGTGGACCGCCTCCCTCGAGCAGTCCCGGCAGGGAGCGAGCGTGTATCGCACGCTTCCCCCCGCGGTCGTTTTAGATGTGGACGAGACGGTTCTCGACAATTCTGCCTACCAGGCTCGCCTGATCCGCGACAACGATACCTATAATTCGTCGTCCTGGAAAGCATGGTGCCGTGAGGAGAAGGCCGACCCCGTCCCCGGCGCACTCGCCTTCACGAAAGCAGCTGCCGCCCGGGGCGTGCAGGTCATTTACCTAACGAATCGCGATTCCGACGTCGAGGCGGCCACCCGTGAGAATCTGCGTGCGCTCGGCTTTCCGCTGGATCCCGACGAAGACGTTATCCTGACACAGGGAGAGATGCCCGAGTGGACGTCGTCGAACAAGACGCCCCGCCGCGAAGCCGTCGCGGAAGCCTACCGCATCGTGCTGCTCATTGGAGATAACTTCGGTGACTTTGCCGGGGACGTGGATGTGAGCCTGTCCGAGAGACAGGAGATGGCGGAGCAGTACCAGGCCTACTGGGGAACGCGATGGATTACGCTTCCGAACCCGCAGTACGGTTCGTGGGAGGGAGCTACATTCGGGTTTGACTATAGCCTCCCGCCGCTGCAGAAGCTCAGAAACAAACACGACGCTCTTCGCCCCAAGCGGTAATTCCCTGCACAGGGACGTCAGCTCTCATTTGTAGAAAGAAGCACCTCGCATGACCATTGAAGACGCCACCTTCGTCGTCACGGATACGGAGACGACGGGGACGAAAGCTGCGTCCAATCGGGTGATCGAAATCGGCGCTGTGAAAGTCGAGGCCGGAGAGATCACCGATCGGTTTCAGCAATTGATCAATCCGGAGCGCACCATTCCGTCGCGCATCACGCATCTAACCGGCATCACGACCGGCATGGTGTTCGACAAGCCGACGATGGAGAACGTAATGCCGCAGTATCTCGACTTTCTCGGAGACGGTATTCTCGTCGCGCATAACCTTCCGTTCGACCTTCGCTTCCTGAACGCAGAGTGCAGTCGTCTCGGCCTTTCGGATCTCGAAAACCAGACGCTTTGCAGTCTCCGCCTCGCGCGGCGGCTCCTCCCGGGGCTTCGGTCGAAAGGGCTCAGCCGACTCGCGCAATTCTACGGGATCAACGTCAACGGGCGACATCGCGCGCTCGGAGATGCCGAGGCGACCGGGATCATCCTGAAGCGCTTTATTCGGCAACTCGACTTTGAGCACGACATCCATGAGGTCGACGAACTGCTCGCGTTTCAGAACCGAAAGTACACGAAGGTTCGGAAGGCGCCGAAGCACCTGAAGAAGCTCAGGGAAGACGTACTGCCTGATCTGCCCGATGCACCGGGCGTGTACTTCCTGAAAACGAGCAGCGGGAAGACGCTCTACATCGGGAAGGCCAAGCAGTTGTCAGATCGTGTGCGGAGCTACTTCACGGCGATCGAGTCGAAGGACGCCCGCAAGCGAAAGATGATGAGCAAGGTCCGACGCGTCGAGTGGACAGTCACCGACACGGAGCTCGAAGCGCTGTTGCTGGAATCGCGCCTGATTAAGGAGCAGAAGCCGTCGTACAACCGTGCGCAGAAGCGATACCGACATCGTCCGTTTATCAAGCTTCAGACGGACGAGGCCTTTCCACGCGTCGGATGGCAACGAGCCATTTCCGACGATGGTGCGGAATATTACGGCCCGCTCCGCAGTCGAAAGCAGGCGGAGCTGGTTATCGAGGTGATTAGCCGCTTCTTCGGACTGCGCGAGTGCGATGACTCCGAACTATCTCTCGGGCAGCGGTGCCTCTACGCGGATATGGAGAGGTGCACGGCACCGTGCGAGAACGAGGACGAAGAGCGGTACGCCGTGCAGGTCGACCGTGTGCGCGAGTTTCTGTGCGGGCAAGACACGTCGGTCCTCGACGAGCTCGAAGAGAGAATGCAGCAGGCATCACGACAACTCGAATTCGAGAAGGCGGCCACGTTCCGTGATTGGCTTCAGACGCTCGAACGCATGCTGGCGAAGCAGAAGGCGGTGGCTGCGCCTGTCCTCGACCACAATGCAGCACTTGTTCACCCCCATCAGGACGAGGGGACGGCAGACGTTCTCCTGGTTCGGTTTGGCAAGTTTGCCCGCTCGCTACGGGTGAACCTTCCGCTCTCGCCCGACCGGACATCGGATGTTGCGGGAGCCGTGGAATTCGTATTCGACGACGCAACGGTTCGGCCGGACGAACTCACCCGCCGTGACCAGGATGAGATCCGATTGCTGTCGCACTGGATGTACATGCACCGATCCGACCTTCTCTCCGTCCGACGAGGGGAGGGAGGCCTGGACGATTTCGTGACTCGAATCGTTGCGACCCTTAACCAGACAACGGATATGAAAGAGGCCGCCTAGAGCACGTTCGTGCAGAGCCAGTTATTCGGCGAACCGCGCCATGTATCATGATGACGAGCCGGAATTTTGAGTCTCGTCCCGATCGGCGAACCGTTCAATTTCATCGCGGAAACGTTCCTCCTCGGCGGTCGGGTTCTCTGCCTCATCGTTCACCTCACCCTCCTCGGTCTGTGTCGGGTGAAGCAGAGCATTGCGGTCGTCCGGATCGCTGTGCTTGAGCGTCCGCGCCCCTTTACGTCGCGAGTCGATCAGTCGCTCGCGCCAGTCCCGTATTTCCCGCGTCAGACGGTGCTTCATCTGCGTGATGGCCTGGTGTAGATCGTCCGCTGATCCCTCCGCTCGTATCAGGCGTCCCGGGATCGACACGTTGGCTTCAGCCCGGTATCGCCGCTGATCTTCGAGCTCTTTCGGGTGCCGGCGCGTCGTCTCTTCTAGCTCGACGTCGATGTCCACGGGGTCGCGGTTGAGTGCCCCTAGCGGACGGCAGGCCTCGTCCATCGTCCGAGACACGAGGGAGCGTAGGTCATCCGTTAGGTCGATATTCGTGCCCTGAAGTCGTACATCCATTACAGCGTCCGAGAGGTGTCTAGAAGAACAGGAGGTAGGCTGCGAGAAGTCCTGTGATCACGATGATCGCGAATCCCATCGCGGTCTGTGGAAATCGGATCGGGCTATCTTTGCGCTTCCTATCTGGCCGGTCGCCGGAAGATCGGGGTTGTGGAGTCATGACATTCCCTGCTCGCTCAAGAGATGGTTTGTGACGCGTCGCCTCAACAGATGTCGGCTAACTGCCGTGTGCCTCACCCTTGCTCCGCAGCATCGAGGCCGGACCCGTCCATCGAAAGGTCGTGATCCCTGCGCAGAGGGATCACGGGAACCGCTACGATCGACACCAATGGATCCGGCCTCGGTACGCGAAGTCAAGGCGCACTCCGATCTCGCGATACGCATCGTGGGCTATAGACACGATTACTATTATTTCTTAAGCCCACGACATGCGTTCGCGGATACGCGACGAAACGCCACGTGTGATCACGGGGTGGCCTGAGCGGCGCAAAGGAAATGTACGTCTTCATTGGGTTCCGTACGTCGAAGACATGGGACGACACCCGGATGACTTCGTCTCATCGAGAGGTCCGAGATTGGCTGAATGTGCTCTACGCTTCTCCCTACAGGCTCGAGCTTGGTGTTGAATTGCCGGACCGTATCCGACTCTTATCAAACAAGATTTCCGCTGGCGTCGCATCCCGTGAAATAACGTCGTCGGATGTTGCCTACAGTTGGTCGAAGGGTTTGCCGACGATCGAATCGGGAATTTGTTGGTGTTGCCGGGTTGCTTCTCGGGTATGTTGACCCTGACGCACGGTCGGCGCCGGCTCGGATGAGAGACGGTGCGAGTAATGCGTCGACGGACGTTCCAATCATAAGGAAGAGAGGCGCCATGTCCGCAACTGAGATTTCCGCATTCAACCGAAGTCTGGACGAGACGCACGTGTGGTTAAATGACATTTGCGACGCAATGAACGACCCCCGGCGACGCATGGCCTATCATGCGATGCGCGGCACGCTGATGGCGCTCCGAGATCGGTTGCCCGTGGATGAGGTTTTTGATTTGTCCTCCCAGCTTCCTCTCCTAATTAGAGGAATATTTTTCGAGGGGTACCGGCCGCAGGGCAAGCCGGAGAGTTATGATCGCAACGTATTCCTGGAGCGTGTTCGAAGTGAGCTTCAGACGATGGGCGGAGGCAACGCAGAGAATGCGGCGAAAGCCGTGCTGACCGTGGTCAACAAGCACGTATCTGCAGGGGAGGTATCGGATCTGCGTGCAGCATTGCCGGAATCCATTCGAACCCTTTGGCCCTTAACCGACGATACGCCGGTGCATGAGGAGTCCAGATCGAATCCGGCGACGAAGGGAGAGCACAAGAAGCGACGGCAGCGGCGTGCACCATCCACATCTGATAAGTACGACGCCATTGATGAAGCCGGATTTGAGTCGTTCCCGGCGAGTGACCCACCCGGCTGGTAGATCACCGCATTAGAATCTAAGAGTTTCCCTTTCCTTGTGCTCAGACGAGTCGACCCGCAGGGGGGAGAGTCCTCTGCGGATCGAAATCGCCTGTGCAAGCCGGTGCTCACTCGTTGAGGACGAAAGTGACCTTACTGTGGACACGATATGTTTGGATCTTTCCGTCTTCGACGATGGCCTGGTATTTGTCGACGTAAATATTCTTGATGTTGTCTACGGTTTTGGACGCTTCCCGTAGTACTGCCTCCGTCGCTGCTTCCAGCGTATCGCCTTGAGCGTGAATTTCAATCGACTTGGCTACAGACATAATAACGGTTGGTCGTTGTTCGAAACGTGGCTGTGAGTGTGCAACTGCTACGGACTAAGCAAACACGTGCAAGGGGAGACGCTCCGTACGTCCCCGGCGCAGGTCTCTGTAGTATGTTTCCTGCCAGCGACGTCAGCAGAGACACCAGTGTGCCGTCCACGTCCCGGCGCAGTGAAGCCGTTGATCAACATCTCCGCTTCTACAGCGAGCATTCTCCTCAACCTGATTCCGTTGACATGGCTACGTGTGAGGTCTGCGGCAACGAACACCACAACACCTTCGAAACCCACATCGACGGAGAGCAACACATCTTTGACAGCTTCGACAACCTGTTTGGCGGATAGGTCGCGAAACGTAAGGACACTTGTTCATGCCTATCATAGAACTGACGGTGACCCTTTCGCGGTGACGCAACAGGCACGCTGCGCAGGATCGATCAAACCTTGTATCGTGAGCGTCGTGAGGACTGAGCGTTGGGAGGTCCGTACCGTTGGATCGCCGAAGGCTGTCCGCTAAACAGGTTCTCGAATGTGCTATTCAGGCTCTGGCACCCAGGTGCCATTACTGTGGCGTCCGTATCATAGGTTACGGGGCTGAGAGCGAGGATCATCTCTTCTGCTGCTCGCATTGCGCACAGCTCACAGGCGTGACCGGCCTGAAAGATCGATTGGCTTAGAAGCGCTCCAGCCACCGACGCCCGTCCTGCGTCGGCTAATCGAGACACATCTGCCTGGGTCGTCCATCCCCTAATAAGTTGTTGCCTGCACGATCAGGGCAAAATCGTACGGGGGGCAATGGATGATCGGGACCGATCCGTCGGGTACAGGGGCTGGGCGAATATTCGCACACGAAGAACGGATAATCTCCGCTCGGTCATTCAGGAAATTCCCCCTACGTCGCGTGAGGCGATACGGTGAGTTTAATGACTGTAATTCATCACCTATCGTTTGCCTCACGAAGCGTGGGAACGAATGGACGCGCAGACATTCACCTCACGACACCGGCCGTCGGACAGCAGATCTGAAAATGAGGGCAGCGATCCCGGGAAGCTGCCCGATGGAGCAGTCGTTTCCGTGCGCGGAAGCGTCGTGGACGTTCGATTCTCCGGGAATCTCCCAGACGTTCACAGCCGATTGCTAGCAGGGCCAGTGGTCCTGGAGGTCGTAGAGCACGTGAATGCAGTGACGGTTCGGACGCTCGCACTCGTGCGGACGCAGGGGCTGGCGCGGGGCGATACGGTCACGGACACGGGGAAGCCCTTGCAGGTGCCGGTGGGACGGGCAACGCTCGGTCGCGTGTTCAACGTGATGGGCGAGACGATTGATAAGAAGCCGCCCCTGGACGCTCCCACGCTGCGGTCGATTCACGGTCCGCCGGTCCCGATTTCCGAGCAGGCTGCACGCCGCGAAATCCTGCATACGGGAATCAAAGCGATCGATCTGCTGGCTCCTATCGAGCGAGGGGGGAAAGCCGGCCTTTTCGGCGGCGCGGGGGTAGGAAAGACCGTGCTCCTCATGGAGATGATCCGCAACATGGTCGCGGTCTACGAGGGAGTAAGCCTGTTCTGTGGGATCGGTGAGCGTTGTCGCGAGGCTGAAGAATTGTATCGCGAAACGAAGCAGGCCGGCGTGTTGGGCGACACGGTTCTTATCTTCGGGCAAATGAACGAACCTCCGGGCGCACGCTTCCGCGTCGGACATGCGGCTCTCACGATGGCTGAGTATTTCCGGGACGACGCTCGACAGGATGTCCTCCTGCTGATCGACAACATCTTTCGCTTCGTACAGGCAGGGACGGAAGTCTCCGGGCTCATGGGACGATTTCCCTCGCGCCTGGGTTACCAACCGACGCTGGGCACGGAGCTCTCCGGCCTCGAAGAGCGCATTGCAAACACGCGGACTGGGTCAATCACCTCGGTTCAGGCGGTGTACGTGCCGGCGGATGATTTTACCGACCCGGCGGTCACGCACACGTTCACGCACCTGTCCGCGTCCATCGTGCTCTCGCGCGACCGGGCGAGTCAGGGGCTGTATCCCGCGATCGATCCGCTGGAGTCGAGTTCGAATATGCTGAGTCCGCGCATCGCCGGCGAGCGGCATTACCGGGTGGCTCGTGCCGTCCGCGAGACGCTCGCGCAGTACGAGGACCTGAAAGATATCATCGCAATGCTCGGTATGGAAGAACTCTCGCGCGACGATCAGCGAACGGTGCACCGTGCCCGGCGGATAGAGCGGTTCCTCACACAGCCGTTTGTCGTCACTGAGCCGTTTACCAACCGCAAGGGACGCTCCGTTTCGCTGGAGGCAAGTCTGGAAGGATGCGAACGCATCCTCAACGATGATTTCGCCGACTATCCAGAGCGGGAGTTGTACATGATCGGTCGTATCGAGGAAGCCGAACAACGACATCGCGACGCCGCGGCGGGGGGACAATCCGATGAATGAAGTCCAAGGGATGACGCTGCTCGTTCTTCTCCCGGAGAAGGTTCTGCTCCGACGTCCGGTTCGGAAAATCGTAGCGGAGGGGCAGAGCGGGGCCTTCGGACTGTTGCCGAGACACGTCGACTTCGTGGAGGTGCTCGTTCCCGGCATCCTGGCTTTCGTGCCGCCAAATGGGGAAGATGAGGTGTTTGTCGCCGTGGATGAAGGTCTTCTGGTCAAATGTGGTCAGCAGGTGCGCGTGTCGGTGCGTAATGCAGTTATAGGACCAGAGCTCGGCGAACTGGAGCAGACCGTGCGCGACCGATTTCAGCAGATTGACGCCCGGGAGCAGAACATGCGGACGGCCCTCGCGAAACTGGAGTCAGAGGTGATTCGGAGTTTTATAGACACGTGACGTGATGAGAACCTGTTTTGCGGACAGCCTTCGGCGATCCAACGGTACGGATCTCCCGGTGGTCGGTCCTCGTGACGCTCGCAACACAGGGCCTGGTTGATCCCGCCCACAATGTCTACTGCGTCATTGCGAACGGATCACCACCAGGCGTATGACCAGGCATAAACGGCTGCACTAATTTTTTCACGTTTCATCCGCCAAACAGGTTATGAAAGAGAAACCCGACGCGGAGGAGGAGTTTGCGCGGACGATCCACGCAAAGGAGCAACGCAAGGCCGACGCCCGCGAACGGAAGCGGCCGGGCATTGTGTTCGGGATGGGCATGTTCGGGCTCGTCGGGTGGTCCGTCGCCATCCCGACGCTTCTGTGCCTGGCTCTCGGCGTCTGGATTGATGCCCGCTACGAGACACGGTTTTCCTGGACGCTCATGATGCTTGCTTTTGGGATCATGCTCGGCGGCATGACGGCCTGGTACTGGGTGCGTGAGGAAAGCCGACATAACCGATAATGGCGCAGAATAAAAAGTCGCAGTACGCGAGCGAATCGCAATTTTCGAAAATGAGACGGCAATCGACCACGGTTCAGGCATGCCCCCAATCATTTCACGACATGAGGCTACGTGATAAACGACATGACGTACGGATTGCTGCTTCTTTCTGCCCTCATTGGCGGCGTCGCACTGGGGACCTTTTACTTTGGCGGACTCTGGTATACGGTTGAACGCATACATGACGTCTCTCATCCGGCGTACCTTCTGGCCGGAAGCTTTCTGGTGCGGGCTGTCGTCGTTCTGTCCGGCTTTGTCGGCATCACCTACGCATTCGGATCGCGGCTGGAGATCGTTGGCACGTGCCTTCTTGGCTTCATGATGGTTCGTCTCGTGCTCGTTCGCCGATGGGGTCCCGTGCCACGCGCCGCTCGTCCGTCGGGGTGATACGCCGGAAATTCGGTGTATGGCAGGTGTCCTTCACGTAAGTCGTTGACTCGATGGAGTTCAGTCCGGATCAAATCGTTTACTGGGAATGGCGATTCGTCACCATCAACGCGACGCTCGTCTATTCATGGATCGTCGTGTTTCTGCTCGGTGCCGGGGCGTGGCTCATCACGCGCAACCTCACGATGGGCTCCGAAATACCGCGGTGGCAGAACGGGATGGAGGTGCTCGTCGGGCAGATTCTGGCGCAGATCGAGACGACCGGCCTTCGCCACCCGAAGCGGTATCTTCCGTTCATCGGCACGCTCTTCATTTTCATCGTTACCTGCAACATTCTCGGCGTCGTGCCCGGATTTGTCGCGCCCACTGCGTCGGTGACGACACCGATTGCACTTGCAATGTGCGTGTTCGTAGCGGTGCCCGTCTACGGCATCATAAATCTTGGTCTCAAAGCCTATCTCAAACGCTACATTCGGCCCACGCCGCTCATGCTGCCATTTACGATCATCGGAGAGATCTCGCGGACGGTGGCTCTCGGCATTCGGCTTTTCGGCAACATGATGAGCGGAAATCTGATCGTCGCGATTCTTCTCAGTCTCGCTCCGCTTTTGTTTCCCGTCGCCATGCAGGCGTTTGGTCTATTGATCGGCGTCATCCAGGCGTACGTGTTCGCCGTACTTGCGCTCGTCTACATCGCGTCCGGTGCGCGGGCTCACCAGGATACCGTAGAAAGCGCAACTGAGGACGCAGAACCAACTTCAACCGTTTAATTTTGACGCCGCAGTCCATGGACAGCATTAGCCTTGTTGGAACGGTTTCGATCATTGTCGCCGGACTCACCATTGCCATCGGCTCCATCGGGCCGGCGCTAGGTGAAGGCCGCGCCTTGTCCGAGGCGCTCAACGCCATGGCGCAGCAGCCGGATGAGGCCGACACGATCACGCGCACGTTATTCGTCGGGCTCGCGATGGTGGAGTCTACAGCGATTTACTGCTTCGTAATCTCGCTCATCATCGTATTCGCGAATCCGTTCTGGGATTTCGTCATCCAGAACGCCGCTCCGTGAGCATGAGGGCTGAGCCGTATTCGCGATCGCCGCTCGAACCAATGGGCTGACCAACAGACGCAAATAGATATCGTGCAGATCGACTGGTTCACATTTGGAGCGCAGATCGTCAATTTTCTGATTCTGATCGGACTATTGAAGCGGTTCCTTTACGGCCCGATCCTGGACGCTATGGATCGCCGGGAAGCCTCCATCCGGTCGCGCATCGCCGAGGCTGAAACGAAGAAGGAAGAAGCGCAACAGGAGGGGGAGCACTACCGATCACTTCAGTTAGCTTTCGAGGCGCACCGGGAGGAACGGATGCAAGAGGTGGAGGAGGATGCAGAGGCTCACCGCCATCAACTTCTCGCTCGTGCCCGTGAGGATATTGAGTATCTGGAAGCGCAGTGGAGGGAGGCAATCGAGCGTGATCGCGCGGCGTTTTTGCACACCGTCTCCGAGCGTGCGGTGACGGAAACGATCGAGCTTACCCGACGCGTTCTGAACGATCTGGCGGACGCGGATCTGGAGGAACAGGTGATGACGGTCTTTCTCCGTCATTTACAGAACCCGGAGGATGCGCTGGCGAAAAAGCTAGTCGATGCTTTTGAGGAGGCCGATGCGGAGGTGACCATCCGTAGTGCCTTTGAGCTCTCCGATGCACAGCGTGCCCGTCTGTTGGCGGTGCTTCAGGAGCGAGCAGGTCACGATCTGCTGTTGTCGACGGCGACAGACAGCGGGATCGGTCTTGGCGTCGAGGTTCAGGTTGCGAATCGGACGATCGGGTGGACGATCGATCAATACGTCGAGCAGCTACTTGAGGATGTGCTCCGTCAGCTTGAGGCGGATCTCGATCAACGACTGACCGCGGGTGTTTCAGATGCCAGTTCCATGGCATGGGTCCGCCATAGATAAATCAGACGAACGGTGCTAGATCGCGATGGATGATGAACCGGTGATATACGGTGACCTGGGATTGGTGTCGCTAGCCGAGTTGGCGTTCGACGTTGTCGCGCAAACGCGCGAGGTAGCGGAACCGACCCTTGAAATGCGCGAGATGGGACGGGTCACGTATGTCGGAGAGGGCATCGCACGGGTGTCGGGCCTTCCAACGGTGCAGGCGGAAGAACTTGTGCGTTTCGAGAACGGCAGGCTGGGGATGGCACTGAATCTCGATGCGGCCGAAGTAGGTGTTGTGTTATTGGACGAACGCGAGGACCTGGACGCGGGCTCGAAGGTCCACCGGACCGGCCGCATCCTGGACGTGCCGGTAGGGGATTCGCTCCTCGGGCGCGTCGTCGATGCAATTGGACGCCCGATCGACCGCCGCGGAGCGATTCGGGCCGATATGCACCGCCCCGTCGAACGCGAGGCTCCCGCCATCATGGATCGCGCCCCCGTCGATACCCCGATGCAGACCGGTCTGAAGGTCGTGGATGCGCTGATTCCCATCGGGCGCGGCCAGCGCGAACTTATTCTCGGCGACCGTCAGACCGGCAAGACGGCGGTCGCGCTGGACACCATTCTCAACCAGCGGGAGACCGATGTCTACTGTGTGTACTGCGCCATCGGGCAGCGCAACGCCGCGGTGGCTTCAGTGATCTCAGACTTGCAGGAGCACGACGCGATGGCGTATACGACGGTGGTGGTCGCTGGAGGGGACGAGCCGCCGGGGTTGCAGTTCGTGGCGCCGTACGCGGCCACGACGATCGCTGAGTTTTACATGGAGGCTGGGCGCGATGTGCTAATCGTCTACGACGACCTCACGCGTCATGCTCGCGCCTACCGTGAGCTATCACTTTTGCTGCGACGCCCACCCGGGCGTGAAGCTTATCCCGGCGACATTTTTTACATCCACTCACGACTTCTTGAGCGTGCCACGCACCTCGACGATGACCACGGCGGCGGGTCGTTAACGGCGTTGCCAGTCGTTGAAACCGAGGCTCAAAATCTTTCCGCGTACATCCCGACCAATCTGATTTCCATCACCGATGGTCAGATCTATTTGTCACCTACCCTTTTTCAGAAAGGCATTCTACCGGCCGTCGATGTTGGCCGATCGGTGTCCCGCGTAGGTGGGAAAGCACAGATGCCTGCGTACCGTCAGATGGCGGGTGACTTGCGGCTCTCCTACGCGCAATTCGAGGAGTTGGAGGACTTCGCACGCTTTGGAACGCGACTCGACGAGGACACGCAACGGACGCTTCAGCATGGCCGCCGCGTGCGCGAAGTCCTGAAGCAATCGCAATATGATCCAATGCCCGTGGCCGAGCAGGTGGCTGTCCTTTTCGCAACCACAAACGGACTGCTGGATGGTCTCGACATCGCTCAGATTCCAGAAGCCGAGAGCCGTATTCGATTGGCCGTCCGTGATGACGTCCCGGAGATCTGTGCGCAGATCGAGGAAGGGCAGTCGCTGGACGACGCGGCACGCGCAGCGCTTCTGCGTGTCGCTCGAGCGGCAGTTCAGTCAATCACAATGAACCACGAGGCTGGAGATGGAGACGCTTGAATCGCTACGTCGGCAGATTAACAGCACCCGGCGCCTGCGGTCGGTCGTTCGCACGATGAAGGTGCTGTCGCTCACCAGCATCCGGCAGTGCGAGCGGGCGGTCGAGGCGCTTGAGGCGTACGACGAGACTGTGCAACTCGGCTTGCGTGCGGCCGTGCGGAGGCGTCATCGGCTCCCAGTTCTTCGTGAAAGCTCATCGTCGCGACCCCAGCCCGTGGCCATAATCGTGATCGGGTCCACATGGGGAATGTGCGGCCGGTTCAACGAACAGCTTGCTGAGCGTGTGGCCCGAGAGATGGACGATCTCCACCAACAGCAGGTGACGCTCCTCGCGCTGGGCGATTACGTTTCAGGTCCGTTGGAGCGACACGGAGTTGTGCCGGATGCGCACGGGGCGACGCCGGAATCAGTCGAGGGGATCACCCGGCGTGTTGAAGAGCTGCTGCTCCGTGTTGAAGCGTGGAGAAGGGAGGACGGAATCGACCGCTTGCTGCTGTTCTACAATGACCCTGCGTCTGGTTCGATGTACGACGCCAACGTGCGACAGCTACTTCCGATTGATGTCGCATGGCTTCGGGGATTGCGCGAGCAGGCGTGGCCGACGAAGATGCTGCCGAACTTCCGAACCGAGTGGGAGTCGTTGTTTTCCGCACTGGTCCGCGAATATCTGTTCGTCTCACTACACCGATCGTTTGCGGAGTCGCTGGCCAGTGAGCATAGCAGCCGACTTGCGGCGATGCAACGTGCCGAAACCAACGTGGACGAGCGCCTGCAGTCGCTGAATGCGCGCTTTCACCGTCAACGACAGACAGCCGTTACGGCGGAGGTGCTCGACATTATGGGCGGATTCGAAGCGCTGCAAACCCCTGGAGATCGTTGATAAATGTTGGTGTGCGACTCGCATAGGACAGAGACCACGAATGGTGAGGTGCTTCATGCAGTGCGAGCACGACACGAAAGGTGAGTGAGTCACGCCCCGACCTTCATCCGTTGTTGAGGCCGTCGATCGGACCGAGGCTCGTGAGCGGACCAATAGATTTAAGTTTCTGCGCTGCCACTTCCATCCCGATGCGGGCTCCTTCCGCCGGTGTGCAATTTCGGATCTGAGCCGAGAGAAAGCCTCCCCAGAACGCGTCGCCGGCTCCCGTCGCGTCGGCGATGTCTGGTACCGGTGTAGCGGGCAACTCGGCGTGGGACGCACCGTCGTTCCAGGAGACCCGGCAGCCGTCGGGTCCCCGCGTCAGGCAGACGGACTCAGCGCCCCAATCATGAAGGCGATGTACTCCTCGAACGCCCTGATCCGTTGGCCCAAAAAGGCGACGAAGGTCATCATCGCTTACTTTGACGTACGACGCATTGCCCACCACGTCCTTCAGAATAGAAATGGCTTCGTCACGGTCCGGCCAGATTCTGGGCGCATAGTTTACATCGATGGACCGTTTGGCTCCACCATCTTTGGCGATACGAAACAGGGACAGAATCGTGCTCCGTGCTGGCTCGCGACTAAGCGCGAACGCAGTCGTGTGAACGATCCGCGCGTCACGGAGCACCTCGGCGTCGACCTGTGAGATGTCGAGGTGCATATCGGCGTGCCGGTAGGCGATGAACTCCGAGGTTCCCGCACTGCGTGAAAGTAGCACACAGGACGTTGGTGCATGCTTGGTCGTACGGACAAAGTCCGTATCTACGCCGGCTTCGTCCAGCTCGCGCTTCAGAAAGTCGCCGAGTCCATCGTTTCCGACGCTGGCTATAATCGCGGTACGACAACCGGCGAGCGCGGCTGTGCGCACCAGGTTGGCAGGACTGCCGCCCTGCTGACGTTCAAAGGTCGAAGTTTTCTCAAGCGTACCTTCAGGATCTGCACCAATCAGGTCGACGAGGAGTTCGCCAATCGCGATAACGTCGAAGGTCGGAAGGTTCGGTTCCATCTGAGAGCGTGGGGAAGAGAGGGCTGGAAAAGGAATGTTTGCGGAGGATCAATCACCCCAGCGAAGAGGGACTACCAGAACATCGCCAAGACGATTGCGATAAGGCCCAGAAGAACGGCCGATTGGATAAAGAAATTCTGGTACCAGGGAAGGCGATTGACGTGGGCGACCTGCTCACGGAACGTGGCGGGCGTCCAAGTATACTCTGCGACTTGATCCGGATCCGGTTCCTCCCCCATGAGGCTCACGACAATGATTGTAGTGACGCTGATGGCCAGGAGAATGGCAGGAATGTAGAGGAACTGGATGGAGAAGAGCCCGAGACCGTACTGCATGACCGCCATGCTGATCGCGGCCGCGTGCCCGACGATGAGACCCGCAAACGCGCTGTGCCGGTTGGCACGAGACCAGAAAAGACCCATCACAAAACAGGCGACGACCGGTGGACTCAGGTAGGCGAGTACGTTCTGGAGGTACTGCCACAGCGAAGGGAAATTCAGAATGAGTGGCGCCCAGGCAGCCGCGAGCAACATGAAGACAAACGTGGTGATCCGGCCCGTAACGACGAGCATCCGATTGCTGGCATTGGGCTTCAACTTCTTGACGAAGTCCATCGTTACGAGTGTAGACGCCGAGTTCAGCGTCGAGTCCACGCTCGACATAATTGCAGCCACAAGCGCGGCCAGGATAAGTCCACGCACGCCTATGGGAAGAAGGTCGAACAGGAGGGTTGGGAAGACCATGTCGGGACGCGCGGCGAGCGCTTCGTACGTCTCCGGAGAGTAGATAACACGGGCAAAGGTGCCCGGGAGCACCATGATGAAGATCACCGGTACCTTGAGCAGTCCAGCGAAGAGGGCCCCCCATCGCCCGTGATCCAGGTTTTTCGCGCCCAGGGTCCGTTGCACCATAAACTGGTTGGTGCCCCAAAAATAGAAGCCGAGAAGAAAGACGCCGGTGATCAAACCGGGCCAGGGGAGGACATCGTCCGTCGCAGGCCGAATGAGGCTTAGCATCTCCGGTGGGGTGGCTTCCTGCACGGCGCTCCATGAGCCGACTTGCTCCCAGGCGATCCACGACACCGCGACGGAGGCCATTAGAAGCAAAACGGCCTGAATCGCGTCGGTATAGACCACGGCCTTGAGACCGCCTGCGATGGTGTAGAGGCCAGAAAGGACCGCAAGAATCACGACCGACTGCCACATCGGGAATTCTGGATAGATCAACTGGATCACCAGCGCTCCTGCGTACAGTGCCCCCGCGGTGTCGATCAGGATGTTCCCCGTAACCGTAACGACCGAAAAGTAGTAGCGCGACCTCTCGTCGAACCGGCGTTCCAGAAACTCCGGCATCGTAAATATTTGAGACCGCAGATAGAAGGGGAGGAAGAAGAGAGCGAAGATGATGAGCACCACGACGGCCATCCATTCGTAGTTGAAGACCGCGATCCCGGTCGAGTACGCCTCTCCCGCCATCCCGACCAGGCTGCTCGTCGACATGTTTGACGCATAGAGCGAGAATCCGATCAGGCCCCAGGTTAGTGACCGGCCGGCCAGGAAATAATCGTCCGTCGATTTTTGTTCGCGTGAGAAATAGAATCCGATGCCAACGATGACCAGGATATACAGGGCCACCATCACGAGGTCGATGAACTGAAGTTCAAATTGAGGCATGAGGTGAGGGCAAGTCGAGAGGGCGAAAAAGCAGGTTCAGATTACGTCCAGGCACTCCGCTGGGCGTCCTACAGGCTCGTACAATATACGTAAATGAACCACATACGGAAAACACCGGCCCGACCCACAGGTGGCCAAGCCGGTGCATTTCCGTTGGGCACCCGCGTGAAAACGGGCACCATCAGAGGATGATGTTAGAAGGTGTACGTCATCGACAGCTCCACGCGTCGTCCAAGGATCGGACGCGCCATGTAGATATCCTGCTCGACAGCAGCGACCTGGCCGGCACGTGGGTTGCCTTCAGTGAGACCGATCGTGTTCGTCAGGTTCGTGCCGACGGCGCGGACTTTCACGTTGCCAAAGGTGGCCGAGGCGCCTGCATCAATCACGTAGTAATCTGGCAGCGTGACGTTGTTGGCGTCATCCACGAACCGTTCGCCGTAGTATTTGCCAGCGGCAAAAATCTGGTACCGGTCCGCAAAGGTGTACGACGGACGGAGGTTGACGATATACTGCGGGATGCGTCGCACCCGGTTGCCTTCGAAGTCAAAGTCTTCGGCATTCACACCCGGCTCCTGCTGAACGCGATCGAGAATGCTAGGATCGTCAAACTCAAGACCCGTGTACTCCGGGTTCTGAATGGTTGCCGTCAGATTGGTGCGGAAACCTCCCTGCTGGTAAATGACCTCGGTCTCGATACCGATCGTCCGTGAGTCGGCGAAGCGAACCAGCGGGACGAGATCATTTCCAAGTACGACCTCGTCAGCGAACGGGATGTTCGTGAGCGAGCTGTAAAACCCAGCGGTGAAGACGGCGAGGCGAGGCGAGTTGTATTTTACGCCGGCCTCAGCCTGGTAAACTTCTTCCGCGTCGCCTTTTTCGTCGACGGTGCCGTCGGCCCATTCGTCGAAGTCAGGCATCCGGAAGCCACGGGAGCCACGGGCGAAGACAGCGAAGCGTTCGCTAAACGTGTAGTTCGCACCCACGGATGCAGACCACTCGTCGAACTGATAGCTGTAGTTGTCTACTGCATCGGTGCCCGTCGCGAAATTGTTGTCGTAGAGCGTGGAGTTGTCGCCATCGAGATCCACGTTTGTTGCTCCCTCCACGTTACCACTGAACGTACCTCGTTCGACACGTCCGCTGATGTCGAGGCGGAAGTTCTCGGTGAGTTGCCATTCATCGCCTGCGAAGGCAGCGATGGCCGTACCCTGTCCCTGATGACGTCGGTAGAGCGTACCGTATCGACGGAAGCCGTTCTCTGTGGCCTCCGCGACGGTATTGCCACCTGCATCCTCGAGCGCGAGGTTCAGCATTCGGGGCCGGTCACGCACCTCCAGCAGCATGTCGTTCCAGTGCCAGAGTTCTTCGGCTCGATACGTGCTGAGATAGAGGCCTCCACTGAGTGCATGATCACCCGCTGCGTAGTTGATACGGAAGTCATTCGCAAAATTGGATAGAGGCTTCTCGACGTGCCACCAGCCAACCTCTGCGACGAGGCCATTGCCATTGGCGTTTGCAGGGTTGAAGGTTGCACTATCGTATGCATAAGAGTAGCTGTAATCCGTCGCACCGACGTCCGTTGCCAGGTCCTCGGCGTAGGTGACTGCATCGAATGGATTACTCAGCGAGAACGCGGCATTAAACGTCACGTCCGCCTGCATCGCCATCGATTTGTTCTCGATCGTAACTCCGTTATCCAACTCAAAGAAGAGTTCGGCCTGGAGCGATCCGAGGACCGGGTTCATGCCCTGTGTCAGATCGCGAGAAACGCGACCCTGTCCGTCTGGGCTGGGAACGCGGATCAAGCCCGCGTCGCGGGTTGTCATCGTTCCGTAATTAGGATCGAAGCCTGCGATCCCTTCCGGATCATCCGGATTCTGAAGTGGAATCGGGAGGTAGAAGATGTTCTGGTCGTTCAGGTATCGACCGTGTACGCGGAAGTATCCGTTGTCGAGGAGGCGCGTAACGTTGGCATTGATCTGGCCGCCCTTGTTTCCGGGGAAGCCGGGATCGCGCACGCCCTCGTCGTAGCGGTAGAAGCCACCGACGTTGAAGCGCCAGTCGTCCCCCATCGGCCCGCCGACGTTCAGGTCCGTGCGGATCTTACCACGCGTCGCGCCGGTGACCTTCACGAGGCCGCCCAGCTCGTTGCCGCCCGTCTTGCTGACGAAGTTGACGATGCCGCCCGGAGCGTTCGATGCAAAGACCGAGGCCGTGCCACCGCGGACGCCTTCCATGCGTTGCACAGTTTCATCGACGCGGAAGAGGAGGTCGACATTCGTGAAGGCCAGTTCGGGCGAATCGAAGACCGGCATACCGTTATGTTGCATCGAGACGTACCGGAAAGAGCCATCGGCCGGGATGCCTCGTGCGAACAGGTTGTTGCCACCCTCCCCGCCGGAGCTTTCTACGTAAAAGCCAGGTATGGCTTTGAGCAGATCCGCCGTACTTTGCGGAGCGTTGGCTTCGATGTCTTCGGCAGAGAGCGTGGTGACCGCGACGCTGGACTCGATCTTTTCCTTCGGGTTAAACGATGCCGTGACGACGGCCTCGCCCATCTGGAGAAGATCAGACTCGAGAACAAATTCTACCGAGGTCGTTTCTTCCGCGCGGACCTCGATCTCTTTTTCTTCCTTCGTGTAGCCTACAAATTGAGCTCGGAGGGTGTACTCGCCAGCCGGGACCCTCGAAATGGTGAACGCCCCGGAGCCGTCCGTGACGCTTCCGCGCTGTGTACCGACGATGGAGACCTGAGCACCCGGAAGCGGAGCGCCTTCTCCGTCCATCACCGTACCCTCAATGGTCCCGGTGTCCTGGGCAAACGCTGTGGCGGGAAGGATGAAAACGACTGCAAGGAAAGCGATGAATGTGGCCATCGCGCCGTGCCAAGCCTCGGCAGTGAGCATCTGACATGCTCGACTCGTCGTGTATCGATGACATTTCATAGTTGTGCGAGATGTGTGGACGAAATGGATGAAGTAAAAAAGTGTGGAAGCGATTCCAGGTTGTAGCGTATAAGAATGAAAGCACGTAGCCGATTGGCACTTTCTCTCATGGAAGCGCTACCACTTGGTGAAATGCTTCCGACCCAGAAGAGCTTTGTTGTAACATGCGGGTTTAGTTAGCAGCATGTGTTGATGTCAGAATTATACCCGGTCGTCCCCACCTTTATCAATCGGTGCAGGCACATAATATGGGAAGATAACGTAAACGGTTATTCCACAGTAATATGTGCGAAGTGGCTCACCGGTCCCGGAGAGTTCCGGGCAGTAGGTTGTGCGGAACCGAAGTATAATGACGATCCGAGGTGTAATCCAGATCGTGCGATGAGGCTGCGGGTTTGTACGGATTTATGTCTTCCTGCAATTACATCGCCTCACGTAGATTCGATCGCATCGAGTGGGTCGTCGTGTCGGGACTGTCGGTCATGCGTGACCCTCGTTCTATTCTTCTATCGGATTCAGCTTTTCCATGCAAGACGGTACGTTCAGTCTTGAACTGATCGACTACGCGATCATCGTGGTCTATTTCGCCGGCGTGATTGCTCACGGCCTCTACGTGAGCCGCGGCCACGAGAGTGCAGATGACTATTTTCTCGCGGGGCGAAATCTTCCGTGGTATCTCATCGGGTTCTCGCTCTTTGCCTCTAACATGTCGGGGTCAAGTTTTGTGGGCTTGATGGGGGCGTCCTATAGCAACGGCGTTGTCGTTTTCAACTATGAGTGGACGGCTGCTATCGTCCTCATCTTCTTCGCTCTGTTCATGCTGCCGGCGTTCTTGCGGGCTGGGATCTACACGATCCCGCAATTCCTGACCAGTCGATACGACAAACGGTCACGCGTAGCGTACTCGCTCTTTACCGTCCTCGCCATCATGTTCATCGACACGGCGGGGGCGCTGTACGCGGGCGGCCTGGTAATCGCGAACGTGATCCCGGGTTTTACTCTCTGGTCGGCCGTGGCTGTCCTGGCCGTCGTTGCTGGGGTCTACACGATTCTTGGTGGGCTGGAGGCGGTCGTCGTTACAGATACGGTGCAGGCCATTTTGCTAGTCATTGGAGCGTCGGCCATCTTCTTCTTTGGCTTGGATGCCGTTGGGGGGTGGGACGAAATGATGGCGCGCCTCTCTGCGGAGAATACGAGCCTGATCATGCCCATGGGCGATGACTTTTTACCGTGGCCTGGCATCCTCGGCGTGGTCTTGCTCGGTTTTTACTACTGGACGCTCAATCAATTCGTGGTTCAGCGGACGCTCGGTGCACGAGATCTTGACCAGGGACGGAAGGGAGCTTTGTTTGCCGGATTGCTCAAGATCCCGAACCTGTTCATCATGATCTTGCCTGGCGTCTTCGCCATCATCTTGTTTCCAGGCCTGGACAACCCCGATATGGCCTTCCCGACGCTCGCAGCTGAACTTCTGCCGGTCGGGTTCCGCGGTCTCATTCTAACGGCACTCATCGCTGCTATTATGTCGAGCCTTGACTCGGCCCTGAACGCCGCTGCCACGCTCGTCAGCATCGACTTCGTTAAAGAGGCGCGCCCGAATATAGACGACGACGCCCTCGTCCGCTTCGGTCGCGGTTTTACCGCGTTCGCGATGGTCGTGGGCGCCATCTACGCCCCCTCGATCGCCTCCTTCGAGAATCTCTTCGAGTACTTCCAGAGCGTGCTGGCGTACGTTACGCCTCCCATCGTCGCCGTATACCTCATTGGTCTTTTCTGGAAACGGGCGAACGGATCCGGAGCCTTCGCTGCCATCCTTGTGGGACTGGTCGTCGGCGTATCTGCGTTCGTAACGAAAGAGGTAATGGGGCTTTGGGGAGCCTGGGGATTCCCTGAACTTCACTACACCTACATGGCGATCGTCATGTTTATTTTGGGTAGTGGAGTACTGGTGGTCGGAAGTCTGATGACACCGGCACCGGACCCAGATTCCATCGCTGAGTACACGTTCACACAGGAGATCTTCACGAAAGACTTGCTTCGTCTGGATCGTCCGTGGTACGAAGACATACGCTACCAGTCGTTTTGTCTTTCTGGTTTGATGATGCTAACCATCTTTTACTTCTGGTAGGCTCCGGGGGGCGATCCAAAAAGCGTAGTCGGTCGCGTTGCCTTGTCCGGTTGCATGTCAGTGTTGCGCTTACGTAGAATAGAGGCGCGTTGCTCGTATGCGCGTGCTCACAGCGGGTCGGTCACGTCACGAACGTTCGAATCGCTGCCCCCTACGTTTTGCAATTCCCTACCGTTTAGAACGACTCATGCTTTCCCACTATCGCATTTCTCTTGCAACGTGTTTACTCCTTCTGGGCGCCGCCCTGCTGGCCGTTCCATCCGAAGCGCAGCAGCTGAAGAAGCGGGTGGCCGTCCTCTCGTTCGAGGATAAAACCGATGAAGGCTACAGCTGGGGCGGAACCAAAACAGCTGGTGATGGCATGTCGGATATGCTGATCACCGAGCTCGTTAAATCCGGCCGCTATACAGTGCTTGAGCGCACGGAAATCAACCAGGTCCTGGACGAGCAGAATCTCGGTCAGCAGGGGATCGTCACGTCGGAGTCGGCCGCACAGGTCGGCAAGATGCTCGGCGCGGAGATTGTTATTTTCGGATCGATCACCGAGTTTGGATACAAGGAGCGCTCAACCGGCGGACGGACGCGCCGCTTCGGTGTCGGGATTAGCAGTACAACGGCCGTTGTCGCCTCGGATGTGCGAATGGTTGACGCCACGACCGGCGAGATCATTGCAGCGGAGGACGTGCGCAAAGAAGAGAGTAAGCGCGGCCTCAAGGTTGACACGAAAAAGGTCGATTTCGGCTCACAGAGCGAGTTTGACGAGTCGCTGGTTGGTGAGGCCACGCGCGAAGCGATCGACGAGATCGTCTCCTTGATCGATGGTAACTCCGGCAACGTGAAGTGGGGTGCTACGGTCGTTACGGCCCAGGGAGGAAAGGTCTTCATCAACGCCGGATCCGCGAGCGGCGTTGAGGTCGGCCAGACGTTCCTCGTCAAACGGGCCGGCCAGAAGCTTGTCGATCCGGACACGGGCATTGAACTTGGCGCCGTCGAAGAGTCGCTGGGAACCATCCGCGTTGAGGACAACTCGGTCGGAAACGGAAAAGCCTCCCGCTGCACCATCGTCTCGGGCTCGGGATTCGAGCGCGGAGACATCGTGCGAAAGCAGGAGTAGCACGGACGATTGGTTCGATGCATGACGAAGGGCAGCCCCGCACGATCGCCGGGCTGCCCTTTCTAGTTACACGATGCGGTGCGCTTGCGTCGGTACATCCGCAACACACGATCTCATTTGGTTGGGATGGTCGAGAAACCGGTCAGGCGCGCGCGTGGATGTGATTGTAATCCTCAATCACGGTCCGGAGAAAGTCGATCGGAGAGCCCGAGGGAGCGACGCGCATCTTTTTCGCGAGGATCTCCTGCGTACGGGACCCGAGCGTCTGCGTGTGTGAGGTTCGGCCCTGTCTGACGAGTGTGTTGAGGACGTCACGAGCAATCTGGATATCGTGATCATCGAGAGCGTCTACCTGCTCGAAGGTCACGTCATGGTCATCGGTGGTCTCCAGGTACGACAGGTCGCGGAGCTTGGTATGTTTCTGCTGTCGCACGACAGTCGTTCCCGCCGCGAGGTCCCCGAGCCGCTGCGCGTGTTGAGTTACAAGGATCGAGATGAGTCCGAGGAAGCCGGAGGAGAACATGATGTCTACCGGGCGCAGAAGCCACCGGATGGCGTATGCGCCGAACGAAGGCGCTGTCCCATCAAGGTTTCGGACGCGAATGTCCATGACGTGCTTCCCGATCGACTGCCCGTCGAACATTACCTCTGCCCCGAGGAAGTACACGAAGATCGGTAGGTAGATGAGAACGGTCATACCCATCGAAGAGGCACCGACTGCGTCCACGAGCAAGGTTGCCCCCAGAAAGTAGGCGATAAGCGTCGCGTAATCGATAATTGAGGCGAACAGTCGCGTGCCGACTCCCGCGAGTTCGACGCTCAATGAGACATTCTGAGCGGTTTGGACGTCAACGTTCTGCATGAGTGGAAAATGTCGACAGAAATAATGGGAGAGAGGGATACGAATCGAGCAGGTAAAAGCTCCATTTCAGTGAACTTGACGATCGGGCTGGGAATCCTGATTTGTTTCGTGTACATTACACGTGCATATCCGAAGCAAGCGGCACTCATGCTCGGATCAGGATGGTTTCCCTATCGAATGTAGAGACAGCTGTAGATGCGAGAAGTTGCTTTCGTACGCCGTAATGCGGATACGTGGAAGGAATTTGAGCGGGTTCTCGAGGAAGCGCATCCAGATCCAGATCAACTGGCCGATCTATACATCCGCCTGACGGACGATCTGGCGTACGCCCAGACGTACTATCCCGGCAGTAAAACGAGCGCATACCTGAACGAGCTGTCGACGGAGGTCCATCAGCGCATCTACAAAACGAAACCAGTGGAGCGTGGACGCTATCGCCGATTCTGGTTCGAGGATGTCCCGGCTGCGGTCGCTGGAGCGAAAACGGAGCTTATCGTCGCACTTCTCGTCTTCGTCGGTGCAATGGCCATCGGCATACTGTCTTCCGCGTACGATCCAGGTTTTGTTCGTCTGATTCTCGGTGATCAGTATGTCAACATGACGCTTGCCAATATCGAGTCGGGCGACCCGATGGCCGTGTACAAGAAAATGCACCAGGTGGACATGTTTTTGGGCATTGCGCTCAACAACATCCGCGTCTCAATTTACGCATTTGCAGCGGGACTCTTTTTTTCCGTCGGGACAGGGTTCATTTTGCTTCAGAATGGGGTAATGATCGGTGCATTCCACTACCTGTTCGTGAAGCACGACCTGCTCATCGAGAGTCTGCTCGTGATCTACATCCACGGGATGCTCGAATTGTCCGCCATCGTCGTCGCAGGCGCGGCTGGTTTCGTGCTTGGAAATGGCTTCCTGTTTCCCGGGACGAAAACGCGCCGAGAATCGTTCGTCGAGAGTGCGAGAACCGGAGCGATGATTCTCGTCGGGCTGATCCCGATCTTTGTTCTTGCTGCGTTTCTTGAAGGGTTCGTCACCCGTCTTACCGGCATGCCGACGGTCGTAAGCCTTCTTATCATCGGGATCTCGGCTGCTGTGGTTGTCGGCTACTTCGTCGTCCTACCATTTTATTATCTCAACCGGACCGAGGAGGCGCGGTTAACCCGAAGCGACAACGATCCGTCCCTGGCAGACCTGGCTCCTGTTGGCGCGTCGGTGTCTCCGGTCAATCGTCGATGATCCTCACGTCTGAAATCCGCATTCCCCGCCCCTTTCTTCCGTTTTATGTCGTCATATCAAATCGAGCTTCGCAAAGAGCGAACGCTGTCCGACGTCATCAACGCGACGTTTCAGTTCATTCGCGCCAATATTCGTATTCTCGGGAAGACGATCTTGCTCATCGTCGGACCGTTAGCTGCGGTTGTGCTGAGCGTTGGGCTGACGCTTACGTCGACTGTCGACTTCAGGGCGTTCCTGGAATCGGATAATCCCTTCGCCTCCGGTGGATTCGGCGCGCTCATCGGCGGGTTTTCAGTCGTTATCATCGCCACCTCGATCGGAGCCTTCATGCTGATGGTTGCCACAATGAGTGTGGTAAAGCTCTATGACGAGCGTGGGCCTGGTGCGTTTGTGCTCGATGACGTCTGGGTAGAGATGAAAAAGCACGCAGCCGGCCTCTTCTTCGTTGGGTTCCTCTTCTTTCTGGCGGTCGTTCTTCCGTACCCGCTCGCAATCATCCCCTGTCTGGGACCGATCGCGTATATGGCCTGGGCGTTCTATGCACAAACAGCCTTCACGCTTGCGTACCCGATCCGCGTCTTTGAGCAAGAAACGGGTTGGTCGGCGTTTCAGCGCGCCCGTGAGCTAATGAAGGACCACTTCTGGGAGTCGTTCGGTGTTTTCTTCGCTGCGAATCTAATGGCGCAACTTCTGGGTTTTGCAGCGGCGATTCCCTCTGCGGTGATCTCGTTTTTGGGAACGTTCCTCGCGTGGAATAATCCCGGCGATGGTGGGATGGTCGGAGTCGTCCTGGCTGTCTTCTACGCATCAGCCATTCTGCTGACGATTGGTCTATCGATCATCATGTACATTGCCATGACCCTCCAGTATTTCAATCTCGTCGAGCAGAAAGAGAATGTCGGTCTTCGCCGACGGGTGGAGGAGATGGCCGACCAGCTGGATGGAGCGGGCGAGGCTAGGGCTCCGCAGGAGAGCAATGGGTCGACGTTTTCGCAGGAGGACGAATCTGAATGGGCCGAGGCGGACGACGACGCGCGCTGGGGAGGATCACACCCGCCGGATCAAAAACCGTCTGACGAGTCTGACGACGATCGTTGGAAGCCACCCGTTCGCGATGAGTAATCTGTTCGATCATCGCGTCGGATTGCTCTCTTTCGATACCCATTGCCAGCGTGCCCCGTTTGTCTTTCTCAGATCATCCATTTTGGCGTCGCGCCGTTCGCGTTGTCATCGTTGCGGGGATGTGCCTGACGATGCATGCCGTCGTGACGCCTGCCGCGGACGCTCAAACGCAATCTCTGACGTCAGGCGTGGACACAACCCAGGTGGGCACATCCGGGCTTGAGGTTCGGATCCCACCGGACGAGCGTCTTGACGCGTATCGGTCGGATGACACGTACGACTACGTGCGGGAGTCGCCGGACGGGGAGGGGGGATTCTTGAGACGTGCTCTCAGTCGTTTTCTGGATGCTCTGTTCGGTACCGAATGGGGCGTTCAGTTAACGGAATATGTCATTTATGCGGCCATCTTTCTTCTCGTCGCATACGGAATCCTGGCCCTGATTCGAATGGAGCCAAGTGCGTCCCGTCGGCGGAGACCGACATCAAACTACCAACGCGACGAACTCGAGGAACGCGTCCAGGAGGCCGACTTCGATACCCTCATCGAACACGCCCTCGATGATCAAGACTACCGGAGTGCACTGCGCCTTCTCTACCTGCGTGCCCTGCAGATCCTGGATCAAAACGACTGGATTCAGTGGGCTCCGGAGCGAACCAATGCACACTATGAGCGACGTCTACGTCGAACGATGATCGGCGGTGCCTTTCGGGAGGCGACGCACATCTTCGACGTCGTATGGTACGGCGACGTGCATGTCGAAGAAGCGGATTTCCGGGCGCTGCGGCGTCCGTTCGACACGGTCACGGAGCACGCACGCGAGAACGCCCCTGAATCGAACTCACACGCAGACATGCATTCGTCTTCGGGGACAGATTCGTCGCGGACGGGAGGGGACGCGGCATGACACGACTGGAAAAACGACTATCCTGGTTTGCCGGTCTGGCTCTTGTTCTCCTCGTCGCGGTGCGCGTCTGGGTGCCAAAGCCGGTCGACTGGACGGAAAACTTCGAGGCAGACGATGTCCGTCCGTACGGAAGCCGGATCCTGTTCGAAACGCTAGATGCGGTCGTTCCCGATTCCGAGATCGAGCAGGTGGACGTCTCACCGTATCTTAAGCTCCGTCAAGATACGACGCTACAAGAAACCGCCTACGTGTTCATCACGCGGGACTTTTCCCCGGACGAGGCGGAGACGGACCAGCTCATCGACTACGCACGGCGAGGCAACACCGTCTGGATCGCCGCACATACATACGCGGGGGCCTTCGCCGATACCCTCAACCTGAACACGTCGGCATCGGTCTGGCTTCAGACGAAGGGCCTTCGCGCTGACACAGCAGCCTATGATCAGCTGACGTTCGAGGAATTGCCGGATAGCGTGCAGCCGCGTCGCGTTCGACTGCATACAACAGAGGGATACTTCACGAGTGTGGACTCCGCGCGGACCACGGTTCTTGCATCCAAGGCGAACGACGATTCTCCGGAGACATCCCAAGAGGCCGTCATGATTCGAACACGCGTGGGAGAGGGCGCTCTCATTCTGTCCACCACGCCTCGCGTCTTTACCAACGTGGGACTGGTCGACTCCGTCAGTGCACCGGCTGCGTATACGGCGCTGTCGTACATTCCGAAGGAGGTATCGACAGTGTTCTGGGATACGCGCCACAAACCGCTGGTCTCGGATGCGAAGACACCGCTTCGATTCGTGATGAGCGACCCGAGCCTTCGAACGGCTGTCTACATCGGTCTCTTCGGGATCGTCATCCTGCTGACCGTGAGTGTCCGACGAAAGCAACGCCCAATTCCAACGATCGAGCCCCTGGAGAACGAAACGCTCGAGTTCGTCCGAACGGTTGGAGACCTGTATTATCGTGAGGGTCAGAATGCAGACCTCGCCCGGCGTAAGATCAGCTATTTTCGCTCGTATCTTCGGAATCATTTAGGCATTTCGCCAGACGAAAACACGTCGCTCGCCGAGTCCATCTCCCGGCGGTCCGGCGTGCCGCGCGACGATGCCACATCGCTCCTCCAGAAGATTCGTGACGCCCAGCGGGCGGACACGCTGGAAGATGGTGCACTCAAGTCGCTTGTGAACGCGATCAACCGTTTTTACCGGGAATCCGACCGGTAGGCATACTTCCGCTTCCGTCAGCCCACCGACATCCTGCTTTCCCCAACCCTTTTATGGAAACGCCCTCTGCAGAATCCCCTTCGCCGAACGACTCATCGTACGAGTCCGCGTTGCCGTCCTCCCGAATCGATGCAACCGAGCTTTCTGATGCCGTGGACCGGATCCGGGACGAGATCGGAACGATCCTGGTTGGCCAAACGGACATGGTCGATCTCTTCCTCACCGCGTTGCTCGCGGATGGGCATGTCCTGATCGAAGGTGTACCGGGCGTTGCCAAGACGCTCACGGCCCGTCTCGTTGCGCGAGCGCTGAACGTTGACTTTACGCGAATCCAGTTTACGCCGGATTTGATGCCGAGCGATGTGCTCGGGACATCGGTCTTCAACCCCAAAACGACCGAGTTCACGTTCCGGAAAGGCCCCGTCTTTTCCAATGTCGTGTTGATCGATGAGATCAACCGGGCGCCGGCGAAGACGCAGGCCGCGCTCTTCGAGGTGATGGAGGAACGGCAGGTGAGCGCGGATGGCACGACCTGGCCGTTGGATACGCCCTTTGTCGTGTTCGCGACGCAGAATCCCCTGGAGCACGAGGGCACCTATCGACTGCCGGAGGCGCAACTCGACCGGTTCCTCTTCAAGATCCAGGTTGACTATCCCGGCCTAGATGATGAAGTGGACATTCTGCGCGGTCACCACGTCGGGCGCGGTCCGGATGCCATCGAACAGATCGAGCCCGTCATCAACGCAGAGACGCTCTCGCAATTTCGTGCCCTGGTGCAGGATGTGCACGTCGAGATAGACCTCATGCGCTACATTGCGGAAATCGCGCACCATACGCGAGAACACCGGATGCTTTCGCTCGGTGCGTCGCCGCGTGCGTCCGTTGCCATGCTCAATGCAGCTAAGGCCTTTACCGTGCTTCGTGGCCGCGACTTCGTTTCCCCCGATGATGTGCAGGCCATCGCCCTTCCGGCGCTTCGCCACCGCCTGATGCTGACACCGGAGCAGGAGATGGAAGGCAAGACGACCGATGCGGTCATCCGACGCGTGCTCGATGAGGTCGATGTGCCCCGCTGATCCAAACACATACGAATCGAGTCCCTTCTCGCGTTCTTCATCTCGCCTGCGCGATGTGAATGCGCTGGATCGATTCTCTCCCCAATCCGGAAGTCCCATGCTTCGATACCAATCGATCGGTTTCGTACTCCTCGTTGCTATCTCTCTTCTGCTTACTGGCTTCATGAGCGGGACGGACGCTGTTCTCGCGTATCGCGACAGCACGTGGCCAGTCGCTCAAGGCGTGATTCACGGCACCGTTGTCGATGGAGAGACAGGCGACGCCCTCGTCGGGGCGACGATCACGATTGAGGAGCGCGGGATTCAGACCACGACGGACTCGACCGGGGCATTTCGCTTCCAGGGTATTGCCGCCGGGACCGTTCGCGTCACCGCTGCGATGCAAGGGTACGTCTCCAGCACGAAGCGAGCGAGGGTGTCGGAGACATCGAACGTCGAGTTGCAATTTCGCCTGATGCCTCAGGCGAAGGACGCGGAGTTTCCGCACGATGAGACGATCCAGCTCGACGGAGAGCAGCGAGCAGCCGATCAGAGGCGGATGCAGATGCGACGCCAAATCGAGGTCCAGGGTCAGAGAGCTTTGGTTCCATCTCCCTCTCGATACCGGCCTCCGACAGATCGCGAAGGCTATGCTCGAATTGAAGAGACCGGTTTTCGACGCGCTGCAGAGGCACCACTTTCTACCTTCTCGATCGACGTGGACGGGGCGGCTTACAGTAACGTTCGTCGCTTCATCCGGAACGGAGAGCGCCCGCCGGTCGACGCGGTTCGGATCGAGGAGTTACTGAACTACTTCCCATACGATGATCCGGCACCGGACGCTCGTGGCGATCAGCCCTTCGCTGTATCGATGGAAACAGCGACCGCGCCCTGGGCCGACGCCCATACGCTGCTCCGGATCGGGATTCAGGGGAAGGAAATTCCCGCTGCCGAGCGTCCGCCGAGCAATCTGGTCTTCCTGCTCGATGTATCGGGGTCGATGCAGAGTCCGGACAAGCTTCCTCTGCTCAAAAAGGCTTTTCGCCTGCTCACCGAACAGATGCGTCCCGAAGATCACATCTCGATCGTGGTTTACGCGGGAGCGAGTGGAACCGTGCTTGAACCAACGAACGGCAGCAACAAGGAAGACATTCTCGCTGCACTAAACGATCTGCAGGCAGGTGGGTCGACGGCTGGCCAGGCTGGCATCCAAGCAGCATACGCGATGGCGGAGGCGCATTTCGACCCTGACGGCATCAACCGCGTCATTCTTGCAACGGATGGGGACTTCAACGTCGGGCCGTCAAGTGACGCCGAGATGACGCGACTGGTGGAGGAGAAGCGGGAAACAGGCGTTTTCCTGACGGTGCTCGGCTTTGGGACCGGTAACCTTCAGGATAGCGAGATGGAGCAGATGGCGAACCACGGAAACGGGAGCTATCACTACATCGATTCCGCGCTAGAGGCGAGAAAGGTGCTGGTCAGCGAACTCGGTGGGACGCTGCAGACGATCGCGAAGGACGTGAAGCTGCAGGTCGAGTTTAATCCACTCCACGTGGGCGCCTACCGGCTGATCGGCTACGAGAATCGCCGATTGAACGATGAGGACTTCGCGGATGATACAAAGGACGCGGGCGAACTCGGCGCCGGTCATCACGTCACGGCGCTCTACGAACTTGTCCCGCCCGGCGCAGACAGCCTCGCCCCGAGCCGCGGCGAGCTCAAGTACCAGGACCGGGAACCGAGCAATGCCGCATCGAGCGACGAGTGGCTCACGCTCAACCTTCGCTACAAGCGACCGGACGCGGACTCGAGTCAGCTGATTTCTGAGGCCCTCGTTCCGGAGCCAAACGCAAACATGTCGACGGAACTCAGTTTTGCCTCTGCGGTCGCCGGCTTCGGGATGCTGCTTCGCGATTCGGAATACAGCGGCGATTTGTCACTGGCAAGAGTGCGCGAACTGGCAGAGGCGGGTCGCGGCGACGACCCCGACGGGTACCGGGCCGGGTTCATCTCGATGCTCGAAGACTATCGACGCATGACCGGAGCCAGCGACACAGAGTCCAGTCCGTAGCGCCTGTGCCGTCTATTGCTGAATCAACCACTCGGTAATTCGATTCAATCGCCGTCTCACGTGTCGCTCCTTCCTCGCGTCTGGTCATCCGCCCTCAATGTTCTCCGGTCGTTTTATGTGACCCGGCGGTTTTATTTGCTCCTCGTCGGCGTCGCCGGTCTGTATTTCTTGGCGTTCTTCGTTCCAGCGATTCGTTCGTTCACCGATCCGGTGCTTGTTGTTGCGGTTGCCGTGGTCGTTGGTGACGTCGCGCTGATCTACGGGACGGGAACGGTGTCGGCAGAACGAACGGTTGCGCGTCGTTTGTCCAACGGGGATCAGAACCCGATCGCAGCGCAGGTTCGGAGTACGTATCCATTCCTGGCAAAGCTGACGGTGGTGGATGAACTGCCTGCCCAACTGCAGGTGCGAGACATGTCGATTCGCGTGAGTGTACCGCCGGGCGGGAGCCGGACTGTTCGCTACAGTGTGCGTCCGACAGAGCGAGGAGAGTACGATTTTGGCGTGGTGAACGTGCTGGCTACATCGCCTCTCGGGCTCGTGGAGCGACGTTTTCGCTGCGCGGAGGAGGCGACTGTGCCGGTGTATCCATCGTACATTCAGATGCACAAATACAGCTTACTCGCGGCGTCCAACCGCCTGACCGAGATCGGTGTGAAGAAAGTCCGCCAGCTCGGGCATACGATGGAATTCGATCACATCCGCGAGTACGTGACGGGCGACGATTACCGCACGATCAATTGGAAGGCGTCGGCACGACGCGGCGACCTGATGGTCAACCAGTATCGGGAGGAGCGGTCCCAGCCGGTGTACAGTCTGATCAACGCCGGTCGAGTGATGCGAATGCCGTTTGATGGGATGACGCTCCTCGACTACAGCATCAACGCGGCACTGGTGCTGTCGAACATAGCGATTATGAAGCAGGACCGCGCCGGAATCATCGGCTTCTCTGACACCATTGGACCGGTCGTCCCTGCCTCCCGCCGGAATGCTCAGATGCAGCAGATCCAGGAGGGGCTTTACCACCTTGACACGAACTACCAGGAGCCCGACTACGAGCGACTTGCGGCATACGTGCGAGGAAATGTTCGGGGGCGGGCGCTCCTGCTGCTCTTCACCAACTTCATGGCGAAGACGTCGCTGGAGCGGCAGCTTCCGTACCTTCAGGCGCTCGCAAAGAGCCACACGGTCGTGGTGATCTTCTTCGAGAATACGGAGCTCGACACATTCCTGGCCAGCAATGCCGAGACGATGGAGGAGGTCTACGTGCATACGATTGCTGAAAAGTTTGCGAATGAGCATAGCGAGATCATTCGCGAACTTGAGCAAAGAGGAATCTACGCCGTGCACACGCGACCAGAGAATCTGTCTACGGAAACGATCAATAAGTATCTCGAACTGAAAGCCCGTGGCGTCGTGTAGGCGGCGGGACAGGGGAGGGGGCATGAAGAGAAAAATCATCTGACTCCTACGATGGGTTTTCGCTCATCGTATTGTACATTGCAACTGGTACGATCTTCGGAGTCGCCCTCCTCACACATCGCTTCGCCTCTTATGCCAGCCCAGCAGCGTGCCGCCTGCCTTCTCGTGCCGGACACGACGTATCAGACGCGCTATCAGTCCTCTCCGGTGCGAATTTGCGTCATTGATCTCGGTACGAACTCGTTTCATGCCGTGATCGTGGACGCCTATCCGAACGGGACATACAAGGTTGTGGATCGGATGAAGGAAATGGTGAGGCTCGGGCAGTCCGGGCTCGCGGACCACCAGCTGCCGGAGGACGCGATGGACCGCGGACTGCAAGCGCTGAAGCGGATTTACACGCTGGCTAAAGGGTGGGACACGCGCGAATTTCTCGCCTACGCAACCAGCGCGATTCGAGAGGCGAAGAACGGGGGCGACTTCATCGAGCGAGTGAAGCGAGAGGTCGGACTCAAAATCCGTCCGATCAGCGGCGAACAGGAGGCGGAGCTCATCTTTCTCGGGATTCGACGGGCGGTCGACCTGGACGAACCCAGTTTGCTGATCGACATCGGAGGCGGGAGCGTCGAATGTATCGTCGTCGATGGAAGAGAGCCTGCGTTTGCCCGGAGCGTCAAGCTCGGGGCCGCTCGCATGACTGAGCGATTCGTCCACTCGGACCCGCTCTCCGAGGCAGACGAGACAGCAATGCGTGAACACTACCGCTCGGTAATGGAGCCGGTGTTGCAGGCTGCTCGCTCTCACGGCGTAACCGCGATTGTCGGGTCCTCTGGTACGGCCAAAAGTTTGGGACGGCTTTGTGTGGGCACGCATGGTGATGACGATCGTACGGTTTTCCAGCAGGTGCTCGACGTCGATCCGTATCGTGAGGCGCTGCACTGGGTCATCCGTTCTGATGCAGAGGGACGGGTAGAGCACCCAGATATTGATCCAAAGCGTGTCGACCAGATCGGTGCCGGCGCCGTCTTGCTCGACACGATCCTGGATGAACTGCCGTCTGTAACGCACATCAAGACGTCGGCAAATGCTCTGCGTGAGGGGATGGTCGACCACTTCATCCGACAGAATTACACTCGGATTCGAAAGCTGGCCCCGTTTTCAGATGTCCGCCGGCGGAGTGTCCACGAAATCGCCTTCCGCTTCGACTGGGAGGAACGACACGCGCAGCATGTTGCTGCCACGGCGACGTTTCTGTTTGATGTCCTGAAAGACCGATATAACGGCCCAAAGTCAGACGTCGAACTACTGGAGTACGCTGCGATCCTGCACGACATCGGCTACCACATTAGCCACTCCGGCCACCACAAGCATTCCCGCTACCTCATTCAGCATTCGGATCTGCAGGGGTTTCAGCCAGACGAGAAGCGAATCCTCGCGCTTGTGGCTCGTTATCACCGGAAGTCGTTTCCGGATGAGAGCAGGCACAAGCGATTCCGTAAGCTCAGCAAACCCAATCGAGAACGCGTTCGGCAGCTTGCAGGAATCCTTCGGATCGCGGAAGGACTAGATCGAAGCCACTTTCAGAATGTCGCAGCACTGGAAATCGACCTGACGGATGACGTGCTGACGATTGCTCTCGACTCAAAGGGCGATCCAGAGCTCGAAATCTGGGCAGCGGGGGAGGAGTCCGGGCTTTTCCGAGAGGTCTTTGGCATCGACGTATCAATCGAAGAGAAGGACATACGAATCGAGGGCGACGGGATAAAGATGGGTCCAGCCCCGGTCACACATGCCGTTCCTGCATCCAGCGAGTGAGCGCCTGATTCCACAGAACGCCCCGGTCTGAGATCAATGTGAGGTAAAGAGAGGAAGGAGGGAGGGCGAAAAGTGATGGCATCGAAGAGCAGATTTCCGGTCCCATCTGCACGGAGCGCTAGCGAAGGGCGGACG
Source organism: Longibacter salinarum (assembly GCF_002554795.1). Classification (NCBI taxonomy): domain Bacteria; kingdom Pseudomonadati; phylum Rhodothermota; class Rhodothermia; order Rhodothermales; family Salisaetaceae; genus Longibacter; species Longibacter salinarum. The sequence goes on from NZ_PDEQ01000001.1 coordinate 230,688, forward strand.
ACCACGCGAGGGTTCGTATTCATCCGGGCTTAACCCCCCTGAATGTTGCCCCTACGATGCCCCTTCGCTACCTTGCCGTCTGTACGATCCGACGCCCGGTGCGCTACGTTTGTGCCTGCGAAACGGCCGAATTCCGCAACCGGGCGACGCTTTGGACACGTAGCGTCGATGAATGTGGGGCCGACCCGTCGGCCCGTTCTGCGCTACGGCGTGATCTTCGCAGGATGACGCGACCGTTTGAGGCGTGAGCCACGATCCCTGTACTGCGGGACCTCGTGTTGTTGTCGGACTCCGTACCTGCACCCACGACCACTCAGATTTGCCGATCGGGCTCATGGCCGCTGCACCTTTCATGTTTTTTCTGCTGGCAACGGTAGCTGTCGTTGCCGCTATCGGGATGCTCATTTCACGTAGCCCGGTTTACAGCGCCCTCTGGCTTGTACTGAATCTGTTCTGCGTGGCGGGTCTCTATCTCACGTTGAACGCGACGTTTATCGGCGTCATCCAGATTCTGGTCTACGCCGGTGCGATCATGGTCTTATTCCTGTTTGTCATTATGCTCCTCAATCTTGAGGCTTTACCTCGATTAGAGGAGATCAACTGGACCATGGTAGCGGGCTTTGCACTGGGCGTTGTGGTGCTTTCGCAGCTGCTCTACGTCATTGCCAGCGGCTTCGATCTTCCGATGGAAGCCATGGAAGCGACCGCAGAGACTGGTAGCGCGGAGTTGCTCGGAAAACATCTCTACACGCGCTACGCGCTCCACGTCGAGGTCGCCGCAGTCCTTTTGCTCGCGGCCACGGTGGGCGCCGTCATGCTTGCACAGAAACGGTTTCAATAAGCTGGTTTGTTGCCGGTCGGCTCCGGTTTCCAGAGAATTGTCCCTGGAATCGAGTAGCTGGCGGCGACGCACCAAAGGCAACAAACGACTAAAACCCTTCTCTCCGCGATGGAAGTCGCTCTCAATTGGTATCTCGGCCTCAGTGCGATCCTCTTCTCGATCGGTACGCTCGGCGTGCTGTTCAAGCGGAATGCGATCGTTCTGCTTATGTCGGTAGAGTTGATGCTTAATGCCGTCAACCTCACGCTCGTCGCTCTCAGTCAGTCGATGGGAGACCCCGACGGGCAGTTGCTCGTCTTCTTTACGATCGCCGTTGCGGCCGCGGAGGCCGCCGTGGGTCTCGCGATCGTGATTGCCATCTTCCGTCGGAAGCTGACGGTCGACATCACGGAGATCAATCTGTTCAAGTTCTAGACGATCTCTGCTGGTCTGATGGGGCGTGGGCACTAAGATTCCGCCTGCGCACCGACGACCGACGCATGTAGCATCCTGCCCGACGGTCGGGCCTCTCCTCCACACGTACTCGTCACTCGGCTTCGTCCATGAGTCACGACCTCCTCGTTCGCCTCATTCTGCTCTTGCCCCTCACGGGGGCCGTCCTCCTCGGTGTCCTGCCGCTCTTTATGCCGGCACTTCGGAAACGAGAGAGCCTCATCGGCACGATCGGCACGTCGATGGTGGTGATTCCATTCGCGATCACGGTCTACCTGTTCGCCAGCTACGGCGGCGATCCCGTGACCGTCAACTATTTCACGTGGATGCAGGCCGGCGACCTGACGCTTGATTTCGCATACCGCATCGATGAGTTATCCCTCATCATGACGCTCATCGTTACGGGCGTTGGTGGCGTGATTCACCTCTACTCGACGGGGTACATGCACGGGGATTCCGGGTACTGGCGCTTCTTCGCCTACCTGAACCTGTTCATCTTCGCCATGCTCAATCTGGTGCTGGCGAACAACCTCGCGGTGCTGTTCCTCGGCTGGGAAGGCGTCGGGCTGTGCTCGTACCTGTTGATCGGGTACTGGTACACAGACCTTGAGAACAGCGCAGCCGCAAACAAAGCATTCATCGTCAACCGCATCGGCGACTTCGCCTTCCTGATGGCGATGTTCCTCATCTTCAGCGAGCTCGGGAGCCTCAGCTTCGATGTGCTCCTCTCGGATGCGGCCTCGGTGCTCTCAACGGACACGATCAACTATATCGTGCTCCTGCTCTTCATTGGAGCCACCGGTAAGTCCGCCCAGATTCCGCTGTTCGTGTGGCTCCCGGACGCCATGGCCGGCCCCACGCCCGTGTCGGCTCTGATTCACGCCGCGACGATGGTGACGAGTGGGCTCTACCTGCTCGCTCGCATGTCTCCGATCGTCCTCGAAACCGAAATTGTGATGGCCATCATCGCCATCACCGGTGCCCTCACTGCGATCATGGCGGCCACGATCGCCATCACGCAGAATGACATTAAGAAGGTGCTGGCGTACTCGACGGTGTCGCAGCTCGGCTACATGTTTATGGCCGCCGGCGTCGGCGCATTCTTCGTCGCGATCTTTCACGTCCTCACCCATGCCTTCTTCAAGGCTTGCCTCTTCCTTGGCTCTGGCTCCGTCATACACTCGATGGAGCACGTCGAACACGATCTCGAGCACGAAGGGGAAGATGTGTCCGACTTCGACCCGCAGGACATGCGGACAATGGGTAACCTGCAGAAGTACATGCCGTCCACCGGATGGACGTACTTCATCGCCACGCTCGCCATCTCGGGCATTCCACTTCTCGCCGGGTTCTTCTCGAAGGACGAAATCCTGTTCAAGGCGTTTGAGTACGGCTACGACGGCAACACCTACGCCTGGTTCGTCTGGGTCGTGGGTATCGTGACCGCTGCGCTGACCGCGTTCTACATGACCCGGTCGTACTACCTCACGTTCATGGGCGAAGAGCGCTGGCCGATGGCCGACAAGATACACCCGCACGAATCGTCCTGGCGAATGACGGTGCCGCTCTGGATTCTGGCAGCGGGCTCGGTCCTCACCGGATTTCTCGGATTGCCCGCCGTCATCGCACACGGCGAATGGAACTGGATTCACCACTACCTCGGCGCGGACTACGGCGGGCCGGTCGCCGAAGCCAGTGTCGCCGGCCACGTGTCGCTTCCTATCGAGTGGGCGCTGATTGGACTTAGCAGCGTGATTGCTGTTGGCGTCTTCTTCTACGCTCGCAACGTGTATCTCTCGCAAGGCATTGCCTTTGATGAGTCGCTGAAGGCGCGCTTCGGCGGACTGTACGAGCTGTGGGAGAATAAGTATCGATGGGACGACTTCTACAACAACGTCGTGGTCGAAGCGCTCATCAATCAGATTTCCCGCGACGGTCTCGCCCCGTTCGACAGCAAAATCGTCGATGGTGCCGTGAATGGTATCGCCAGCGCCACGCAGGAGTCCAGCAGCTTACTTCGCCGCATTCAAACGGGTGTTGTGCAGAACTACGCGCTCGCTCTGGTCTTCGGCGTCGTTCTCGTCATCGGACTGATGCTGTTCGGCGGTTGACCGCCCATCGTTTTCGTTCCGCCCTCTGTCCCTGCGCCGCCTCAACGCACTGCTACTGAACATGGAGATTCCTCTTCTCACGTCCATCGTCATCTTTCTGCCGGCTCTCGGTGCACTCGCCGTGGCCCTGCAGAACAACGTATCCTCGATCCGGTGGACGGCGCTCGGTACGACGCTGCTCACGTTTGTGCTGTCGCTCGGCCTCTGGTGGGGCTATGACCCGGCCGCAAGCGCTGCCGCTCCTCAAATGGCAGATGTGGCCTCGGGCTGGTTTCCAGCGTCCCTCGATGTGAAATACTTCGTCGGGATCGACGGGCTGAACATCTTCCTGATCCTGCTGACGACGCTCCTGGGCCCGATCGTGGTCGCGTCCTCGTGGACGTACATCGAAAAGAAGCATCGTGGGTATTACTCGCTCTTCCTGCTTCTACAGACGGGTATTACGGGTGTCTTTGCATCGTACGACCTGATCCTCTTCTACATTTTCTTCGAGCTCACGCTCATCCCGATGTACTTCATCATCGGAATCTGGGGTGGGGAAGATCGCATCTATGCGGCGATCAAGTTCGTTCTGTACACGCTCGTCGGTTCGCTACTGATGCTCGTTGCAATCCTGTTCCTCGGCTTTGAGGCGGGCAACGCAATCAATCAGGGCGTCTTCACGACCGACTGGTTCAAGTTGCTGGAGTTCACGATCCCGGTTCAGACGCAGGCGTGGCTCTTCGTTCTGTTCGCGCTCTCGTTCGCGATTAAGGTGCCGCTCTTCCCGCTCCACACGTGGCTACCCGATGCGCACGTTCAGGCGCCGACGGGCGGCTCGGTCATCCTGGCCGGCGTCCTCCTGAAGATGGGAACGTACGGTCTCGTCCGCTTCTGCCTGCCGCTATTCCCGAATGCCGCGCAGGACTGGGCGCTCGTCTTCGCCATCCTCGCCGTCATCGGGATTATTTACGGGGCTCTCGTCGCCCGCGTCCAGCCCGATGCGAAAAAGCTGGTCGCATACTCCTCCGTGAGTCACCTTGGCTTCGTCGTGCTTGGCATTTTCGCCTTCACCGACATCGCCATGCAGGGGGCTGTCATCCAGATGGTCAACCACGGCATCTCGACCGGTGCTCTCTTCCTCATCGTCGGTATGCTCTACGAGCGGCGCCACACGCGCCTGATGGAAGACTATGGCGGACTCGCGACATCCGTGCCCGTGCTAACCTCGTTTATGATTTTCTCCGTGCTCGCATCGGCCGGACTGCCCGGGCTGAACGGGTTCGTGGGGGAGTTCCTCATTCTGGTTGGGACCTTTAAGAGCGAAGTGATCGCGAGTCCCGTGATCGTCGGTCTCGCTACGACGGGCGTCATCCTCGCCGCCGTCTATCTCCTGTACATGGTGTACGCCACGTTCTTTGGCGAGCTCACAAACGAAGCTAACGCGACGATGCCCGATATGAACGGACGCGAGCTGGCGCTCATGCTGCCTCTCGCCGTTCTGATGTTCGTCATGGGCTTCTTCCCGACGCCGTTCCTGAAGCAGATGGAGCCGTCGACGACGTTTATCATGGAAACCATTGAGGAGCGTCGTGCCGATGCGCTTGAACTGCAGCGCATGCAGGAGGGGATGGAGGAAGGCCGCGCTGTTCGCGTCACCCCCGCGGGCCCCGAGACGGGATCGAAGGGGACCACGAGCGTCCCCACCGCACTCCCGAACGAATCGGGCGAATAAATCGCTCCGGGTTGTTCTCTGACTTGCACCGAGTCGTTTCTTTTCCATCCAACCGACGCCGACGCTATGCCGGACCGTGAACCGCTTTCCGAAGCCGAGATCCAGGATGCACTCGCACGCCTCGACGGGTGGACCTTCGAGAACGATGCAATCCATAAGACCTACGAGTTCGACGACTTTCGCGAGGCGATCTCGTTTATCGTCCAGATGGCATTCTACGCCGAAGAAGCGAACCATCACCCTGAGCTGGAAAACGTCTATAACTCCGTGACGCTGTCGTTTACGACGCACGACGCGGGCTCGAAGGTGACGGACATGGACATCGAACTCGCCCGCACCATCGACGACGCGCTCGGCGCGTAGCGATCGACATTTTAGCAGCGCTCCCACTTGGTGGCGAACCCAACCGAGGAGAGGGCTGCGCATTGCACTGGCGCTCGTAAGACCTGTACTGCAGGCATAGCGTCTCTTCACTGCCAACTTGCTTGCCGCTGTAATGGACCTCTCTCAAGCCTTTTCGACGATGGCAGCCGACCTGCCGGCCATCTTTTCCATGTCGCTGGTCACGCTGGCCAGCCTGGTCATGATCCTGCAGGAGTCGCTGAGCGAAAATGATCGGCCCATCCCATGGATCGGAGTCGGTGCGCTCGCTATCGCTGCGATCTGGGAAGTTGCTCACCTCGGCACTCCCTCGGGCACGGCGTTCTTCGAGTCCATCCGGACTGGAGGCTTTGCGTCTTATATCAACCTCATTGTCCTGGGGAGCGGCATTATCACGATTGTCCTGTCCGTGCCGTATCTGGACAACATCAAGCATGGCTATGGTGAAGTGTATGCCATGATCATGTTCGCCACCGTCGGAATGCTGATGCTCGGGACGGCGAACAGCCTTGTGTCGATTTTCGTCGGGCTCGAGACGATGTCCGTTTCTTTGTACGTCCTTACCGGTCTGATCCGGGAGGACGAAGGATCGGTCGAGTCCGCTCTCAAATACTTCTTGCTCGGGGCGTTCTCGACCGGTTTCTTCCTTTACGGGATTGCGCTGATGTACGGCGCCACCGGGACGATGTACCTTCCGGAGATGCAGGGAGCTGTACCCGAAGGCTCAATCATGTTCTGGGCCGGCGTGGCGCTCTTCCTTATCGGTTTCCTCTTTAAGGTGAGTGCGGCCCCGTTTCACATGTGGACGCCGGACGTCTACCAGGGAGCCCCGACGCCGCTTACGGGATACATGTCGACAGCGTCTAAAGCTGCGGCGTTCGCGTCTCTCATCCTGGTCCTGTTCTACGCGCTGCCGGATGAGCGGTGGAGCCTTGTCCTCTCTGCCGTCGCGGTGATCACGATGATCATCGGAAACGTTCTCGCGGTCGCTCAGGATAACGTGAAGCGTATGCTCGCGTATTCCTCGATCGCCCACGCAGGCTACGTCCTGGTCGCACTCGCTGCTGGGACCAACGAAGCGTATGCTGGCGCCATGTTCTATCTGTTGATCTACGCGCTGATGAACCTCGGTGCCTTCGGTGTGATGGCGATGCTCGAATGGGATGGCAAGGAAGGCCGGGTCCAGTCGCTCAATTCGCTCGCGGGGATCGGATACGAGAAACCCCTCCTCGGTGTGGCGATGGGCGTCTTCATGTTCAGCCTGACGGGCTTTCCGCCGCTGGGTGGGTTCATGGGCAAATACGCCGCCTTCGCTCCGGCCGTCGATGCAGGCCTTACCTGGCTCGTTCTGATTGCGGTCCTGATGAGCGCCATCTCGGCCTACTACTATCTGCGGGTCGTGTACGTCTTCTGGATGCAGTCGGCGAGTGACACTCCGGAAGCACAGGAGACGCCGAGTTCCTTTGCTCTGACAAGCACACCGGCAACGACGGCGATCGTCGTCTGCGCCGTCGCCCTCGTCGTCCTGGGTGTTTACTCCGGCGGGCTGCTTGACATGACCATCGGATTCTTCGACAGTGGGATGATGGCCGCAACGCCGTAACTCGAGGGAGCCCTGACTGATTGGAGAACGCCTGAGGGAATGGAAGACCTGATACAGAATCGAATTCCGCATGCCCCGCAAATGGGGCTGTTCGTGCGACCGGATATTCCCGACACGCACGTGCAGAACGCAATTAAGGATTACGCTCAGCACGTTCGGGCTGGCGATGTCGTCGCGCTGTACGACGCGACGCTTTCTGGCAACGCGAAGGATGGAGCCGTCTTCACGTCCGATCGGTTCGTCTTCCAGAACACGGATCTAGAGGCTCCACAGACGGTCCGATACCGGGATCTGATCGAAGTACACGCCAAACGTCGCTGGCTCGGACTCGGCGGGAAGAAGGTTGAGCTGACCGTGAACCGCGGGCGGGCCACGTTCGACCTGGTGATGGACTTCTCCGGTCAGCCCGATGCCGCCGACTACGTCGCTGAATTTCTGGACGAGGCGATCTCCCGCAGCGTTCAAATCGGCTCGAACCCAGACCCCGAGGATCGTGCTGGTACCGATATGACCGTCGTACGCGATGAGTTGATTCGTTTACGAGACCGCGGGGTGCTGTCGGAAGCAGACATGGACCGGATGCTTGACGCTCTCGAGAGCCCGGGTGACGACGCGAACTCGTGATTGGCTGTCGTTACGCGTCACTGTGATCCGAAACCCACACCGAAGTACAGCAAAAAGCGCCTGCTTCTCGACGAGGCAGGCGCTTTCCGTATGCAGGGCGTAGGTTCTTCAGCCTCGAGTGGCGTGTCGGATCAATGGCCGAGCGCGAATGCGCAAATCTTCTGCTTGAGCTTTTCGGCGCTTTCGGCCCGAAGAACCCGGTTGGCCCCGAGGCGATGAGCAAGGAAAATGCGGCGACTGGACACCTCGTCGACAACGCAAACCCAGCGAGCACCAAACGGGGGGACGGGATAGTCGGCGTGGTGCAAGAGCAGCCGTTCGGCCGCGTTGACGGCCCTACGAATTCGTTCCTCTGCGTTCGGGCTCCACGCCCCGCTGAAATGCGCGGCAGCGTCGTCGACCGGGAAGGATGTCACGTATGCGCTCGGGTCTTCCGAAACGAGGGGAGGCTCCGGAACAGCGACAGGCGCGTCGATGGGATCACCGGATGGCGACTCGTGACACCGACTTTCGGGACCCGATGCTGAACTGTGCGGTCGAAGTGGCACTGAATTGACGTGGGGGTTTGGGACGACGGCTTCTCGGCCTAACATATTGATAATAGCGTGCCAAACTCGACTGCTCCACGTGTTGAATAACAGTCTCGTTGATTGAGAATCCGCCCTGCCGGACCCATAGCCGCTTTAACCGGGCATGAAGCGGTTCTCTACACAACCATGTCGTCACATACGATCCTTCTGACGTCGAACACGAATGTGGAGAATATACGTCTGGATGATTCAAGTGTAAGACGTTGGCGCATGCCGTGTTGAGACGAGACACGGGCGGAGTCAATCTCATGCGCGGGCTCGTTTGGGCACTGATTCATCATTGGAGGCAAACGAAATAAGACAATTGATTGGAAAGTCCACGTCCTGTTTACGAGACGCGAGAAGGGGAGGCTGCGATGGATCATCTTGTGCTTACGCCGAGACGGGTTGTTTGGCTCGGGCCCTCACTGATATGAGATCCTGACTCTGAGGGGGAAAAACGATTGAGTTATGGGGAGGAGAAGGTCCATTGATGCGTCAGAAGACGATCCCTGCTGACTGTAAGCAAATGTATCCTTCGATCGTCTCCCTTCGGAACGCTCGTCATACTAACAACAGCAAAACGTCGTAGCGCTGGGTTGGACGGTACCGGGAGGCATCGAGTCCCCTTCGACCACATGTCTCAGCATCATGCCCATCTCTCTACGCACTCTCCGGGCGGCACTTCTTGCTATCGTTGTCGTCCTCTGCTTCGTTCCCGCTGTGCAGGCTCAGGTGCCGGTGAAGCCGGGCATCGAGCGCGCCGGTATTGAAATCAAGCGCGGACTCGATATCGTGCAGCCGCCATCCGTCTTCTACAAACGCGTTCTACGAAATGCGGCCCGGCCGATTCGTGTCGATTCATTAGGCATACTACGCGTCCCACGGCCGCAGGACCTCGACGCGATCCAGTATCGCGACCGTTCGCTTGGGTTCGCGATCAACCTCCAACACGCTATGGTTGTGTCGGATGGGCAAATTGTCGACGTCGACGTGAGCAACCAGGCTGTCCGAGGGACAAGCGGTGGAACCGACCGAATCGAAGAGGAAGTGATCATCCTGCGTCCGCCGCCGGAAGACGCATTTGACGTAGCGATACCCGATGGACTTGAGTGCGTCGAACTAAAGCCGGGATCGGCAGAGGACGTCGCATCACGCGGGCGTCTACATGCAGTGGATGGGCAGCGTCCCGCACCGTGCAAGCAGGTGCAAGGTGTCGAAACCGTAATCGACGTTGCAGCCTGGTACGATGCATCGATGACGAATGCCCTGACCGGCGTCCGCGCTCGGAGTCAGCGATTCCACAACGCCCGGGAGCTCCGAGGATGGCTGAAAAGTCGGGCACCGGGAGGAGAGCAAGTCCGATTTATCCTCGTCGCGACTCCTCCGGCGGAGGATCGGATTGTCTTTCGTGAGCGACCGGGTGTCGACAACCTTCCGCTACAGCCCATCAACGTGAACGTCACCTTCACCGAGGTGTCGGAATCCGGTTTCGAGTGGATCACGACCCTTGCGGGTCTCGGAGGTCCCAACCGGAGCGATCTTCCAGGTGCGCCGGGACCGCGATACAGCGCGCGCCGCTTTAAGGGGGACGCGATGACGGCGGTGCGGTGGAATGTGTCACCCAATCAGCGCTACGAGATTCAACTCTTCGGGAGTACGCAGGCCGCAATCTCCGACGAGGCGCCCGGGAACCATCACGACGTGCCGTATGGAATGAGCCTGGCCGCGCGATTCGGCGAACGAAACGCCACAGGCTTCGAAATCCGGATCGAGGGTTCGTACGAAGACGACCCGTTCCAGCGGAATACACTCCGCCGCGGGGACCAGCGCATTCGCGTCCTCGGAGGCTTCGACCACGGACATTTGCTTACGAGTCGCACCCAGTGGCACCTCGCTGCCGGACCGACATACTTTGTGGATCGGGTCAACATCTGGGAGGTGCGGGATGACGGTCGACAACTCGGTTACACCGTCGACGCGGCGTTCCACAGAAATACAGTTCTCTTTCGTCTACCATCGATCTTTAGCGTGGCCGGCCAGCTCTACCAGTCGTTCGGATACGTGCAGGACACCGGCAACTCGAACCTGACCGTTCGAGGACGCATAGCAGCTAAGCCCCGATTTATCGTCGGCGGAACGATGCTCGCGCTGGGACCTGTGGCTCACGTAGAGTACACAGATAGTGACTACGCAGACATTCCGGGCTTCTCCGAGACGAACGTTCAGGTGGGGCTTGAGGTCACATCGTGGATCACGTTCTAACAAGACTCCACGGTCGGTGGATGCTGCATCGGCGTACGCGGCTTGCGCATGCCGAATGCGAAAAGCGGTGGCCGCGACCAAGCGACATCGAGTAATGAGGTGTACACGTGGGCTTCTTCCCGAACGGGAGGGAGCCCACACGTTTGTCTAGGACCTGTGGCGACTGTCGGTCGCTAATACTGAATCCAAATGATCGTTAATCCGACGTTGTCATATAGATTTGGTATCACGAGTCGCGCAGTGATAGAGAGCTCGTCCGTACAGGGCTTACTGCGGGGAAGATGCCGATGGCGGAGGCGGAAGGCTCGGCACCAGATCGACAACGTCGAACGTTTCCACGCACATCCACACGATGAACAGCGTGTACAGCCCGATCAGAATCCACGCCTCGGGCCGGGTGAGAACGAGGTTCGTGCGCATCATGAGAAAGACGATAACGGTAGCGACGGTCAGAACGCCCATGAGCGGGGCGGCGATGGAGTAGTTGACCGTTACGGCACCGGCGATCATGACGCCCGCGGGGATGCAGACGAGCAAGTCGAAAATATTGCTACCAAGAACGTTCGCTACGCTCGCGATCGCGTTGCCGGATCGTGCGGCTCGGATGCTCACGAAGGCGTCGGGGATCGAGGTTCCGGCGGCAACGACCGTGACGCCCCACAGAAAATTCGGCGTTCCCAGGACATCGCCGAATCCAATGGCCGCACGAATGAGCCCTTCTACGCCGAGGAGGATTGCCCCGAGCGCCACCGTGAGGCGCATCCATTCATGTCCCAGTGCGATGCCTCCGTTGTCGACCCCGGAGGAATATTCGATCGTGTCCTGATACTGAACGAACACGTATACGCCGTACATAATGAGCGGGACGACGGCCAGTGAACGCGTCACCATCCCGTCCAGAGCACCCGGTACGCCATCGACTGGGTGATAAATGACGGCGAAGGAAAACACGAGGAGCAGGACCGCGACTGCGATCATGTAGAACTGCGCTTCCTTATAGACGATGTCGCGGTTTGCATTGAGCGCAGTGTCCGAGGTGAGGCTCGAGAGCGCTGGGATGATCATCACGTTGAAGAGCGCGGATCCCACGACTGCAGCGATCCCAAGCTCAAATTCACCATGCAGGACCGTGGAGAAAATGACAGTCGATAGCTCTGGGAAGCTCGATCCGATGGCCACGACCACAGCACCTTGAATAACGGGGGGAAGGTCATAGTATGTGGCCAGGCGCTCACTTGCTGCCTCCAGCCACCCGCTCGCTTTCCATATCACAGCTGTAGACACAGCGGCGAGTGCTATGAACGCGAGAACGATTTGTACAGGGCCCATGCGGGGGCGGTGTAAAGTCTTGTGTGAGCGTAACGTATTGTAGCCGGTCCCGGCGAGTGGGTTCGTCTCTATGTGCAGAAACCGGCCGACCGACGTTGAACACATTCAGCGGAGTACGAGAGTAGGATGCTTTATCCTACGATCGGTCGTACTGTGGTTCTGGAGTCAAGGGTCGAGTCGAGGTCTTGGTCCTGATCAAGGAGGGGTCGCGGGTCAAGGCCGAGGACGACACCAACATGTCCCGCCGACCGAGACGGTGAGCGGGACATGGTAGGAAGGATAAACCGGAAGCGCGGGTTTACTTCATTTATGGGCAAGCACCTCTACCTTCTCAATCGTCGGCGGCTCGGCCAGCAGGTCGTCTGCCTTTTCCATGAGGGCTGCGGCAATATCTCCGTCGAGATGCGCTTGTCGGCCCGCTTCGTCCTGGGCGGTGTCAAAAATACCAAACGTCGTATCGTCGATCTGGAGGGCATAACACGACACGGTGAAGTCCTCATCCTCGGCGAGGGGAAGCGCGGACTCGAGGAAGTCGCGAACCTCATCCACTTTGTCAGGCTTTGCGTTCAGGCGTGCGAGAAGGGCTTTTCGTTCTGTAGCCATCACGAATCAGAGTCTATGAGAAAAGGTACTCTATCCCAACGGCTTCCCTCAGTGCGTGTACCTGCTGAACTGTGACTATCGGCATATACTCCTCCATTCGACTGATGCCGGAGGCCCGGGGACCGCTCGGTGATACGTTCCCCAACAAAAAAACGCGAGACGCCCCATTCGGCGCCTCGCGTTCTCGGGGTGAATTCGCCTCGGTTTCGTTACGGAGCCGGTGTAGCGACAGCACCGTCCGGAATACGGTAGTAGACGACGCGATCATCCTTATCCAGCACGTACAGAGACGCGCCGTTGTTCGTCACGAAGAACCCAAACGGGAAGTTCGTCGAGACGGTTGAGCCGTTGGACGAGAAACTAAGATTCCGAATGATGGCCCGCTCCGTACGCTCCGCCATGTCGATGACGTGAACTTCCGTTACGGCAGAGCCAATTCTCTTCGTGCTCACGGGAACGAACAGACGGTCCCCGACGCGCTCTTCGCTCGGATAGAGGCCGCGAACAATAGTGCCGCCGAGGTTCATCGACTCGCTCACGGTCCCGTCGGCACTCATCCACGTGATCCCAGATTCTCGGAGGACCGCCAGGCCGTCCCCGGCAGGCATCGCGGCAAGAGCATTTCCGAGACTCTTCTGCCCGAGATTCGTCACATCGCCGAACTCACCCGTGTCTAGATCGATCGTGCTATGCGAGGAGTCGGTGACAGCGTGAACGGTTGCGGACGTGAGCAGGACATGGCCGGATGACAGGCCGCGAGTCCAGGCGAGTTCGCCCGTTGACGCGTCCCACGATGCAACAACCTGATCACCACCCGCGGAATCCTTCACGATGTGGGCAACGAGCCGCCCGTCAACGAATCGCAGTCCACGGACGTCAACCGCTTCCTCAATTGGCTCCGATTCCCAGGTCATCTCGCCCGTCGCAAGGTCGTAGGCCTGGATCATCTTGTCCGGTCGGCCAACGGCTTTGAAGTTGGTCGTATGCGGCACATACGCGGTTCCGTCGTGGACAGCGGCGGACGCGGTCAAGCGGCCTCCGATTGTCGATTCTCCGCCCAGCGCGGTGGCCATCCGGTCGGTCGATCGGGTGGTTGCAGACGACTTGAACAGCTGAGAGCCATCGGAGAGACGGTAGGCTTCGGTTCCGCCCGTGTCCATGTCGATCATGACGGCATCGTCGAAGACGCGGATGCCTCGAACCGGTGGGGCAACGCGGGCTCCGTACGGGGACGACCAGACGACATCACCGCTCGTAGCATCGAGCCGTATCACGCGCTGCGCGTCCTCCGACCATTGTGCTAGATCCGTCTGATCTGTGGCCAGAAGCAATTCGTCTTGTTCCGGCAGGTAGTGAACGGCGGCGATGCCCGTTCCCGTCACTCCGTCGGCACGCCAGCGAATGTCGCCGGTGGACGGGTCAGTAAGGACGAGGCCGTTGTTGACCTTTATTAGCACGCCGTCGATGGCCGGGACTTCGGCCGCGAGACTCTGTGCGTACCGGTTGAAGAGCTCGCCTCCTTCGACGGTTGTGTTCTCATCGCTCAGGGCGGCGGCAAGCCGCTTCGTGGCCGCATCGCCGATCGCCTTCTGCTCGCTCAGGCTCCAGTCGAATTCGGAGGTCTCCCAGAGAACGGAGCCATCCCTGAGGTCAACGGACCGAATCTCGTCAGAGCCTTCCCGGTTATCGAACACCATCAATACATTGGATGACGGCATCGCGACGGTTGTGAGCTGCTCGCCGTCAAAATCGGCGAGGGAGAATCCAGCAAAGGTGGTTGACTCTTTGAACGACTGTTTCAGCATTCCACCGAGGCCCTTCTTCTCGCGGGCGTCGTAAATGAGCTGTCCGGTGTCGTCCATGACCCAGGCATCCTTCTGTTGCCGGGCGACAATTTCGCCTGTTGGCGTGGCACGGACAGCGTCAACGTCTTCGGTTGACATCGACCACTCCTGGGGCACCGTGCTTTGCATCGATGAGCCGCAGCCGGTTAGCAGCAACAGCATGAACAGGCCGGCAGCGCCGTGTAGTCCGCGTCTTGAGAGCCATAGATGCACGTTCGTGTGTCGCAGTCTTTCAATCATCTGTACGAATGTAAACGAAGGGAGAGAGGAGGGGAGCCTCGACGGATGAGCACACCCAATTGCACGGGATCGCTGCTCATCGAGACATGTCATACGCCCACTGATCGAACGAGGCTACATATAGAGAGGCGCAATCCAGGTGCTGCGGCGGACATTCCAGGAGGTCATACACGATGTCTTCATCGACTCTAAAACGACTCTTCCTTAGAGAGGCCCGAGCGGACGAGTGGCGTTCCAAATCTCCGGTCCAGATGAATGAAAAGGTTCGGATACCTGCGCCAGATCGTGCGTACCCACTCGAGGAAGGACGTCGAGGGTTTTATATCGTCGATCACACTCAAGGGACGATCGAATTGCATTATCCGCGACCTGTCCGACGTCCGGCTTGCTATCCTACTTGTTTACCGCGAATGCTATGTCCGCTCTTGACCTCGTTTCGTCCGATACGCGGCGTGAGCTGCTACGACTTGTCAAGCAAAAAGGAAGTCTCTCTCTGGACGAGGGGATGGAGGCGCTCGGTATGGCGCGGACGACGGTTCGAGAGCACCTGCTACGCCTGGAGCGAAAAGGTCTCGTCGAGCGATCGACGGTGCGAAGCGGGCGCGGGCGCCCGAGTCTGCTATACACGATCACGGCGAAGGCAAACGTGCTATTCCCGACGCGTGACGACGAGTTAATGAATGACCTTCTGACATTTTTGAACGATCAGGGCGCTGGTGATCTCGTGACCGCCTTTTTCGAATCCTACTGGGGCGAGCGTACCGAGCGGGTCGAGAGACGGCTAGAGGATGTCGGCGAAGACGACGTCGATGCGCGAGTCGAACTCCTACGGGACATCCTGGAGGAAGAAGGCTTCATGCCGAAAATCGACCGCACTGCAGATGGGATTACGATCCGTGAATGCAACTGCCCATTTCCAGAGTCTGTAAAGCAGACGCAGGTCCCGTGCAACCTGGAGGTCGCCTTCTACGAGTCGGTCCTGGGCGTCGAGGTAGAGCGGAGCGCGTATATTCCGAGTGGCGATGCTGCCTGTACGTATCACGTCGACACGAAAGGACCGGGCGAGGCGTGATCGTCCCGGAATCGATTCACTTGGACGTATAACCTTATTCGGATCGACAACTCTTATTTAATAATAAAACGTTAATTGGCTAATCAAACTTGAAAACGGAGTGGCCATTATCTAGGATGCATGACGTAAGAGTTGTCCAGCACCTTCTCCAATCCGCTCGGGACGATTCGACGCATTCCGGAATCCGTAGACGCGCATGGTCGGAATCGCCAGGAAAGACGTTTCCCGTCATGCTGTCGAGTAGGAGGTTGAGTGATTTGATGGTGGAACGTGCCGGATCGAAGGGGATGACCACGACCTTTGGCCGGCAAGAGTCAGCCCCAATATTGCCTGAGCCCATGGAGCTTCTTCTGAGTAGCACACCGTCTCCGCAACGTTCGATGGAAGACCTTGACCGCGTGGCGAAGCGGAGCCGCCCGCAGGGCATTGAACTCGTGATCCCGGATGATCCGTTGGTACGACCCACGGGGGCAGAGCCGGGAGCGACGTTTCTTTCGGGTCTCGAGGGGATGTCTTCCAAGAAAAGCTCGGCCCGGCCCCGGTGGTTGATGCTGCCGCCAAACGCATCCGATGCCCAGTTCCTGTACTGGCAGCAGTACGCCCACGTGCTCCGCGCTGGACTCGTCGTGCAGCGGCCGGTGGATGAGGTGTTTGCCGGTGTACGCGTCGCGATCACTCACGGCACCAGCCTCGCAGACGTTGTGGAGGCAGTCTCCTGGGCTCGAGACTACGACGCACACACATGTTGGGAGATCGGGCCTGGAGCATGCGACAGCGAGGACTTTGACCGGGTACTGGAGGTCACGCTGCCTTATTTGGCGCATGTCCGCCTGCTCAACACCGACCCGGAGGTGCTGGTACGATCAACGCGGGCGAGCCATGTTGATGTGGTGATGCGAATGCTTGCTCGAAGGCAAACCCGTGAAGGTGAGGGATATTCGGGGACAATCGCGCTGGTGCCCTCCGCTACGACAGACCAGGAGGACGCACGCACGACCCCGATGCACGCGTCGAACTGGCGATGCTGCACAGCCGCGTAACCGAACACCGAGGCGGTATGGCCTCTGATGAATCGGTGGGACCCGTACCGTAGAAATTCCCCGAACACATGAAGCCCGTCCGAAAGCAAATTGCCGATTGCCTCCGCCACGTCGATGACCCAGAGCTCGGAATCAACATCGTCGACCTCGGACTGATCTACAACCTCAACTTTGACGACGGCGACCTGACGATCACGCTGACACTGACGACGCCGGCCTGCCCCTTGAGCAGCTACATCAAGAAGAACATCCGGCACGTGATGGGGCAGGTCGGCGGCATCGATCGCGTGCATATCGACACCGTCTGGCAGCCCCCGTGGACGCCCGAGATGATGGATCCGAGCGTGCGTCGGGGTAGGTTCCGTCGCCCCCGTCACTCCGTGTGAATCCTGCTGGCCGCACCCCGATCCACCGAATTTCCGACGCCCGAACATCGCGCCCCTCCGGCCCACCTATTCCGCTCAACACGCAGACCTGAAACCCCATGCGCGACGACGCACCCACTGACATTCAATCGCGCAACGACGTCCACTCGATCGTCGACGCCTTCTACCGGGACATCGCCGATGATCCGGTCCTCGGCTCGTATTTCGCCGATATCGACCTGGAGTCGCACGTGCCTAAGCTTGTTGATTTCTGGACGTCCGTCGTTTTCCAGTCCGCGACCTATCGCGGCCAGCCGTTTGAGGCGCACGCCGCCCTCGACGGCCTCGAGGGTCGACACTTCCGGCGCTGGCTCGATCGCTTCGAGACAACCGTCGACGCACGATTCGCGGGGACCAACGCAGATCGAATGAAGCAACGCGCCCGCCAGATTGCGACCATTTTCCAGTCGAAGCTCGGTGTCCTTGACGAGACGGATGTGGCTCGCCGATTTCAGCAGCGTACGTCCTAGTTCGGTAAAGTAGGTTACATTGGCAATACGTGAATCTAATAATGTCAGTGACATTTTAAGGTCTTGCAGACTTCTACCGACGAATTCTTTCAGCAGATTGCCCGGCTTCGGTTCAAGTAGTCTGTTGCTTTTTGGCTTGATCCAAAAAGCAACCCAAAAAGATCACGCGGCGTGTCGCGCTGCGCCTGATGTTCACTCCCGACGCGCTCAAATGCTCAAACTCGACCTCTCTGAAAATTCTGGTGCTTGTAAGATCAGGTGCTCGCTTCGAGGTCTTAGACAGTGAGCATTTGCCCTTCCGAGCCACCTTGCCATGCGACATCCTATGTAGTGTTTGGGACGCGTGTCGTCCGCGTCCATCCGGGCGGCGCACCGCGAAAGGCCGCGAAAATCGACAGCAAGCCATTGTGAATATGACACCTTTACTGATTCCGAATGCGAAATCCGTGGTGCCGAGAAGCTACACCACGATCGACTACAATGGCAGTCGATCGTGTCGTGGTGTAGTGATAGCCATGTTCAGGAAAAGTACTCACACCCCATCCCTCACACCCCAAACCCCATAGCAATGCCTTACGTCGTCACCGAACCCTGCATCAACTGCAAGTACACCGATTGCGTCGAGGTCTGTCCGGTCGACTGTTTCTACGAGGGGCCGAACATGCTCGCCATCCAGCCGGACGAGTGCATCGACTGCAATGCCTGCGTGCCGGTCTGCCCGACGGAGGCCATCTACCCGGACGATGAGGTGCCCGAGGAATGGAGCCACTACACGGAGTGGAACGAGTACCTGGCCAACCAGTGGCGCGATATGGGCTGCAACCTGACGGAGAAGAAGGAGCCCCTGCCCGACGCACTTGAGTGGGAGGACCGCGAGAAATCCGAAGATGACATTCTCACATGGGATGTCGAGGCATCTGGTTGACCGTCACGTCCGGCACATAGGATAATCGAGGAACGTCAGGGATGGATCGAGAGAGCACGCAGACGGGCATCCGCTTCGCCCTGATGGCGATGGGGATGGTGGCCCTTCTCAGCGGACTCTGGGCGGGGCTTCTCCGACTTGGGTGGGCTGGGCCGATCCTGCAAACGAACCTGCCCATGGCGCATGGACCGCTGATGGTCTGTGGCTTCCTCGGCACGCTCATCAGTCTCGAACGTACGGTTGCTCTGGATCGAGCATGGGCGTACGTCGTGCCTGCTCTCGTCGGAGTGGGAGGCATGGTCCTCCTATCCGGTCAACTCGGAATGATCGGACCGCTACTCATCCTGCTGGGGAGCGCAGGTCTGGTCGTACTGTTTGGCGTGGTGCTCTCGATTCAGGCTTCTGGATTCGCGTTCGTGATGGCTGGCGGCGCGGTCGCCTGGGCGGTTGGGAATGGCCTCTGGCTCGCCGGATGGCCGATATCTGATCTCGTGCCGTGGTGGATGGGCTTTCTCGTGCTCACCATCGCGGGCGAACGTCTGGAGTTGAGCCGAATGCTATTCTACGCCGAGTACGTCGAAAAGGTGTTCTTCGGCATCGTGGGAGGCCTCGGGATCGGAATGGTCGCGACACTGTCCTGGCCCGATATCGGACTCCGCACGGTCGGCTTGATGCTGATCGCACTCGCGGCCTGGCTCGCGATCTACGACATCGCGCGGCGCACGGTGCGGGGCAGGGGGCTGACTCGCTTCATTGCAGTGTGCCTGCTGACCGGATATGCCTGGCTCGCCGTCGGTGGTGCACTCATGATGGTCTACGGTAATCCCGGCGCGGGGCCTGTCTACGACATCGCATTCCACGCCGTCTTCGTCGGCTTCGTCTTCAGTATGATCTTCGGTCACGCCCCCATTATCTTTCCGTCCGTTCTGGGCGTGTCGATCCCGTACCGACCACTGTTTTACGGGCACGTCGTGCTGCTTCATGTGGCACTCACCCTGCGTGCGGCGGGCGACCTGACTCTTCATCTTCCTTTGCGTGCATGGGGCGGATGGGGAAATGCCGCAGCCATTGTTCTCTTTCTGGATGTGACCGTTTACAGCGTCATCCGGGGAGATGAGCATCCGATCGGAGGAGGACCGATGCCGTCCCTCGATCTGAATGAGACGTCTACGGAGAGGCAATCCGACGAGATACCGGACCTCGACCTCTCGGCGACGACGCGGTGATCTTCGTTGTGCCTCTTCACGACAACAGATTTCGATGCCCACGAAAGCCCGATGGCTCATCAAAACCGCCCTCCTGCATCTGCTCCTGGGATTGATCCTCGCAGGGGTGCGCTCCGCACAGGGCGCCGGATGGGTGCCGGGGAATCCCGGCGTGTGGTGGCTGCCACAGCTTCACCTCATCACCGTCGGGTGGATCACCCAGCTCATTTTTGGTGTCGCCTACTGGCTGTTTCCCCGCCCGCGATCCGGCATGGAGGCATGGAAGGAAACCGTCGTCTGGGTCGGGTACGTGGCTCTGAACGGTGGATTGCTTCTTCGGGTCGTCCTTGAGCCGGCTGAGACGAGCTCCGTCATGGAAGCATGGGGCCTGGGGCTGTCGGCGGCATTGCAGTGGATTGCCGGCTGTTGCTTCGTGGGACATCTCTGGATACGCGTACGCAAGAAATAGTCAGCCGCCCATGCCACGCATCAGCATCTGGTTCGTACGTGCCGCTCTCCTGCACTGCTTCTTTGGGTTCACCGCGGGCGCATGGCAACTCGCCGTGCTCGGCGGGCTGCCGCTGCCATCGATCGGCCCGGTCCGGACGTTTCACGTCGAGGTCGTTATGCTCGGCTGGATCGTGCAACTCGCTATCGGCGTGGCCATCTGGATTCTGCCATTTTCGCGTGGCGTATCCCGCGACTGGCGTCTCTGGACCGCCCTGGGCCTGCTGAACGGGGGCGTTCTCCTCGTTATCGCGGGCGCACTCGTTGAACTGGACCTGGCCCATGGCCTCGGCCGCCTCGCGGAGATCATTGCCGGCGGCTTCGTCGCATGGGTGCTCTGGCCGCGGGTTCGTGCGCTACCGTCGCGTGACCATTCGTGACGTCCGGTTCGGTCTACGTTGGCGCGAGTTTCCGTGTCTAGAAACGTAAAGGGCGTTCCCGCACCTTCCCGCGCAACGATGTAAGTGCGTTGCGGTGGGAGGAGCAGGAACGCCCTCTCGATGCCGAAAACGTGTGCTGCCCTTAGGAGGCTGCGGCTGCGGGCTGAGCGACCCCGGCGTAGAGATAGTCGATTACGTCCTTCGCCGTGTAGTGTGGTTCATCGACTGAACCGAGGGGGAGATCCACGAGGGCGTCGCCTCCGGTGAAGAGGGAAAGCTCCTTGCCCGATTTCTTCTGAATCTGTGCCTGCCCGATGTTCGCGGTGAGCGCGTTGCAGAGGCAACTCCGACCTTCCGTGTCGGCAGCATCGCCCCCTTTGCGCACGTAATCGTCGACCGGCTCACCGGGGCAGCGGCCCTGGAGGCGTCCCTTCGCATCGACGTACGGCGTTCGCAGGTAGCCAAGATCGCAGATGCGAGTGCGCTCCTCATAGATCTCGGGCACAGCGAGCGTGCCGTCGAGTTCGACCACCTTGAACGGGAACCCGGTCGGAGAGGTGCGCCCATCGGTGCGAATGGCGGCTTTGCCCGAGTGGAGGGCGCGGATCAGGCGGCGTGTGTAGTCGGTCGGGTACCCCGATTCCTCCGTCAGGGAGAAAAGAGAGCCAACCTGTACGCCCGCTGCGCCGCGGTCGAGGGCTTCTTGCAGCTTCTCGGGCGTGCCCCAGCCGCCTGCGAGATAGAAGGGATAGCCCAGAGCTGCGACCTGATCGAGATTCGCGATATCCCGCTCGTCGTACACCGGGTGGCCGTCCTCATCCGTGTTCTTGTTTCGCGGTGGCGCGTTGTGTCCGCCCGCGATGGGGCCCTCGATGATCCAGCCGTGGATGAGCCCATCGGGGATCTTCTTGTCGAGGATGCGCGCCAGAAGGTCCGAGGAGACGATTGGATAAAACTCAGGGGCGTCCAGCTGGGGCGGATTCGAGAGGATGTCGGCTGGATCGAGTTCATAGTAGAACGGGCCGTCCACGTCATCGGGGGCTTGCGCCGTGTCCACATCGAGGCGGAGGCGTGCCGATTCGCCCGCGGCGAGTTTCGGGAGTTGCTGTGCCTCCTCCGTCGGGATGCCCGCGCCTATAAAGACCGCATCGACATCCGCCAGCATCGCTCCATAGCAGCAGGCCAGCGTGTAGCGCTTGAGCTTGCCGAGAAGGTTCATCCCGATCACACCGTCGTGGCCCTGCTTCGCCAATAGTACCTCGCTGAAGGTCGCCGCACTCAGAATCCGCTGGGAACGAACCTTCGGCTTGTAGCGGTGAATGGGAAGGAGGCGGTACGGCTCGTCATCTGCTTTCCCGCCTTCGATGTAGAACCGGTCGATGATGTAATCGACGATCTCCTGGTCGGGGTAGGACCGGAGGACCGAGCGTCGGTCATGCGGGTCGCCGTCCTGTAGCTCGCGCACCACGACCGTGTCGATCGCCGTGCCCGAGATGACGCCGATTTCGCCCAGTTGAGCGACGCGGCGGGCGAGGCGCCAGCTGGAGACGCTAACCCCCATGCCGCCCTGGATGATGTTCGGTGCATTCGCTCGGAGGAGGGAATCAGAAGAGTCCACAGAAGGTCAGGTGGTTAGTGTAGGATGGAATGTCGTGTCGTCGGGTGTTGTGCAGCGCGATCCCGGGGCGCCGGTGGTCGAGGGGCGTCAGGCGACGGCGGAGAATTGATTCAGCATGCTCGGTTAAGTACGTGCCAGTTTCTTCTTAAATGGTTTCGTGTCGGACACTCTCTGAAGCACCAAACCAGTCTTGCAAAGTAATGAGTAGTACGTTATCCGAATTAGCAAGGTGGGATTTAGTTCCGTACAGGATGCCGGCTTTACCGCCAGCAGGGTACCAATTGGACGGAGGCGTAAGACAGGAGAAGATCCACACCGTGCGGTGGTCACGCTCAATTGCGCGCAGCCTTTTAGCGGGAAATGCAGACTAGCTTCGGAGGCCTACCGCGTACCGAAACGGTTTTGTGGCAGTCGTAAAGACGGTTGACGACACGCATTGGAGGGTGTGGCTCATTCAGTAGTAATGTAGAAACGCGGAAGGCGTGCCGCTTCAGACGAAGAAGGAGGCAATGCTTCTGCGTCGTTCCACTGCTGGCGATCCCGGAAATTCACTGCTATAATTACGTGACGTGGCCCGCTGGATCGTCTCGATCACTCCGCGCTACCCTGGATGGATTCCGGGTTGTGCATTAAAAACTGTCCCGTCTTCGGTACTCATCGCCATCATGACCTCTCGTCCTATGAGAACCCTCGTTCTCGTTGCGCTTGCTCTTGTACTATCTAGCTCCCTCGCTCTCGCTCAACAGTCTTCGGCCTCAACCGACTCTACCATGTTTCAGGGACTGCGTACGACCATCTACGTTGTTGACGATCTCGACCGCGCGAAAGCATGGTATGCCGAGGCTCTCGGTGCCGAGCCATACTTCGACGAACCCTTCTACGTTGGATTCGATGTCGGCGGATTTGAGCTGGGGCTTCTGCCGGCGGACGAGCGAAACAGTCCGGGCGCCGGCGGCACGCTGACGTACTGGGGCGTGCCGGACATTGAGGCGGCGGTGGAGCGTCTCGTTGAGTTAGGGGCGACCGAGCACGATCCAATCCAGGATGTGGGCGATGGCGTTAAGACGGCGACCGTGCTTGATCCATTCGGAAACGTCCTCGGGGTGATCGAGAATCCACACTTCCAGCTTCCCGATCAGGAATAATCGCCTACGCGCGAGACCCCACTTCAGACACGCCAACACGGGGAGCCGAAACAAATTACTGCGCTAGAGGGCACGATGTATTCTGCAGCACGTCGAGTGGGACCTCTGTCGCAGGACCGCGGGAGCGAAGAGACCGTCGATCTCGAGCTGACATCCGTTCATGCAGGAAAGCGGCACGCTGACGTCGCCCTCATAAACATCAACGTTCGCAGTGCCGTTATCGAGCGGTGTGCGGGCGCGTCCCGTATGTGCCGAAGTATCACCGTGGTCATGCTCATCGATTCTCCTCTGGGGACGCTTTCCGCGGAGCGAAACCGTTAGGCCATCTTTCGTCGGTGTCGCCAAATCGTATGATCGCAGGCCGACCTCGGACGTGGATTTACATAAGGGGTGCGCTTTTCTGACATTCGAACGAGCCATTTGGTGTCACTGCGATACCGGCCCGATCTCTTCTTTTGCTGACACGGACCCAGATGGACAATCTCGGTATTCGAAGGGATACGCAACATTCGAGTGTGCCAGATAAATCCAGAATCAGGCGTATGCCTCTACTGTCACGTGCTTACGTGTCGCCCAAATCAACCATACGTCAACAGAGGCCATGACCTATCTCGAGCGAGCGAAGGATCTCTATGCCCAGATGGCAGAGGGCAAAATAATGGAAGCATTCGAACGATACTATCGCGACGATGTCGTCGTAGTGGAGGCCGACGGCCAGGAACGACACGGCAAAGACGCACAGCGGAAGGCGATCGAAGAGTGGCTGGCCTCCGTAGAGGAAATGCACGGTGGGGCGACCGAGCACGTAACGTCGAATGAAGAGGAGGGAGTCACGATGGTACAGAGCTTCACCGACGTCACGATGCACGGGGAGCGAATGCCGTTTCGTGAGATTGCGGTCCAAGAATGGGAAGGCGATCAGATCGTGCGCGAGTCATTCTTCTACTTCGTGCCGGCAGAAATGCAGCAACGGATGGCTGAAAAGCAAGCCCAGCCGAAGCGCGCATAGTGGCTCGATTCGGTGACCGGCTCGGGAGATAGAAGTAGACAAGAAGTATAAGAGCATAGAAAAAGCCCCGCATACCAGATGGTTTGCGGGGCTTTTGTTATTGGTGGAGATGCCGGGAGTCGAACCCGGGTCCGAGTAGCCGCACTTGTCGAACATCTACCTGCATAGTCACTGTTTTTCATGTCGCGTCTGGCTCCAGCCCAGTGTCGAAGCCAGCCAGATGCCAAGGCTGATCAAATTTTGCCATCTAATCGCTCAGCCGGAGCAACAGATGACTAGACCTACTAATCGATGTCTCTAGCGGCTCATAGGCCGAAGCCCTCTAGAGACAGATGGGGCGTTTACGCCGCCATCGCGTACGAATAATCGTCCGCAGTTACATGTTCCTAACGAGATTTACGAGCATATTAGGAAGCTCGGCAGGACAGTCCGCAGCACGTTTACTACCCGTCGAAGCCGTGTCATCCCCATAAGTGAAAGAGCGTGAACAGGCACACTCCGGCGGCTGTGAGGGCCACCCGGGTGTTTCCCCTGTTCGCATCATATTAGACACGTGTGTACCCTGTGTGTTCCGGTCTCAAGGGCTGTCCTGGGGGCCACGGGGCGCCTGAATCGCGGACACCATTCAGAAGCAGTGAAAGCTGGAGATGACCGTCTATAACACGTCCCGGGACTGCGGCCCGGCAGGCGTCTGGCTACAGAGATCACCGGATCGTGAGCATCGGCGACCCCAAGGGCTTGTCTTTTCTTACGACTTCACGCATTTTGGCGGTCTGCCTGGTACCCGTGCCGTTGTCGCGAGTATCAATTGTGTTCACGCCCGAAGCATAAAACCCTGGCTGCATGTCCACGCCTTCGAACGGCGCGTCCGCGCCCGCCTTCGATCCGTCCGAGAAAATCTACGACGATGAGTTCGCCGAGTCGAAAGATCGGCTCGAGACGTACGCTGATTTCGCTGCGATTGTGAAGCAACTCCGCCGCGATTGCCCGTGGGACCGCGAGCAAACCCACGAGTCGGTGAAGCATCTCCTGATTGAGGAAGCGTACGAAGTCGTCGATGCCATCGACTCGGGGGATTCAGACGAGCTGAAAAAAGAGCTCGGCGATGTTTTCCTTCACGTCCTGTTTCACAGCCGCATCTCGGAGGAAAACGGCGGGTTTACGATCCAGGACGTGATTCAGGCCGAAACGGAGAAGCTGGTGCGACGCCATCCGCACGTGTTCGGTGATGCCGCAGCTGGCGACGCCGATGAGGTCATGTCCACGTGGGAGCAGATCAAGCAGCAGGAGCGTGATGAGGAGGGAGAGGACGAACCGTCGTCGGTGCTCGATGGCGTGCCCCGTCACCTGCCGGCGCTCCTCCAGGCTCTCCGTATGCAGGAAAAAGCGGCCGGGGTTGGCTTCGACTTCCCGGACGCCGATGACGCCTGGGAGAAAGTGGAGGAGGAGATCGAGGAATTCCGTGAGGCTGTCGACTCGGGCGATGAGGCTGAGCGAGAAGATGAGTTCGGCGATGTCCTGTTCGCTTTGGTCAACTACGCTCGCTACGCCGACGTGAATCCCGAAACGGCTCTGCGAAGCACCAACGACAAGTTCAGTCGCCGCGTCCGCTACATCGAGCAGCGCCTCCGCAAAACGGGTCGCACGCTTGAGGAGGTAACGCTGGCCGAGGCCGATGCGCTCTGGAACGAGGCAAAGAACGGCGAAGAGAACGGTTAAATGTCAGACGACGAAGAGCGATGAAGCATCTCTATCGAGCACCCTAAAATGTACTGCGAGACCGGGCATCAGGCCTGAGTCGACGGCAGCATTCTGTTTCTCCATCTTCTTTTGAACGCCGCTCCAACATGGCCGTCACGACCATAGATGCAATCCGTACGGGGCATCCCCCGCTCCGAAAGCCCCAATCCGACGCGGCTGCCATGATGAAGCAGCTCGACGGCTTTTCCGACCCGCTGCGGAATCGTCTGCCGATGGTGTACGAACGGTCGGCGATCGACTACCGGCACACATGCATCCCAGACTGGGGCGCGACATCCCCGGACCAGTTTGAGTTCTTTCCGCAGAACTGGGCGCTCGAACCGGCGCCGTCGACCGGGGAGAGAAATGATTGGTACCGGAAAGCGGTCATCCCGATGGCGGAGGACGTCGGGCGACGAGCGATCGAGGCGTCGGACTCGGCCCCCAGGGACATCACGCACGTGATTGCGGTGAGCTGCACGGGGTTCTTTGCACCGGGTCTCGACATTGAGCTCGTCAAGCGCCTGAATCTGCGCCCCTCCACGCAGCGGACGTTCATCGGGTTCATGGGATGCTATGCCGCGTTCAACGCGCTACGCACGGCCCACGCTTTCTGTCAGTCGGACCCGAACGCACGCGTCCTCATCGTTTGCGCCGAGCTCTGCACCCTTCATTTCCAGATCGAGGACTCGCTGGAGTCGGTCGTGGTGAACTCGCTGTTCTCCGATGGAGCCGCGGGCGTCGTGATGTCCGCCCGGGACGAGTCGGATGCTGCCGGACGCCTTGCGTACATCGACAACGCCTGCCGCCTGGACGACGACTCGATGGGGGACATGACCTGGGACATCGGCGACACGGGATTTCAGATGGGCCTCTCCTCCCGCGTCCCGAAGGTCATCGCCAAACACCTCCCCGATTACGTGGACGACCTGCTCGGGCGCCACGACCTATCAGCCGATGAGATCGACTTCTGGGCGATCCACCCCGGCGGACGAGCCATTGTCGAGAAGGCGCAGTCGGTGCTCGGTCTGGAGGACGCCGATGTCGAAGACAGCCTGGAGGTGCTTCGCCAGCACGGCAACATGAGCTCGCCGACCATTCTGTTTGTATTGAAACGCATCCTGGAGCAGAGACAACAGCAGATCGCCGGCGACGGCGCGCCTCCCTCAAACGACCACGGCGTGGCAATGGCCTTCGGCCCCGGCCTCACGATCGAAGGGGCGCTGTTTAAATGGTGTTAACCTTTTTACGTTATAACGTTTGAACGTTTTAACGTTTTAACGCACCAACGTACCCAACGAAAAAGCCCCGCTCCAACCGTAATGGTCAGAGCAGGGCTTTTCTGTATCCGTTTTCGCGGAGTGTCATTCTTGAACTCCCGGATTCCGGTTCAGGAACTCGTTGTAGAGCTTCGTGTGGCGGCTTTCCATCGGGATCTTGTAGCCCTGAATGAACAGGTGGCGCACCTTCGTCTTCGTCTCGAACGGGTCGCCGTCCGTGACGAAGAGATTGGCCTGCTTGCCGACTTCGAGCGAGCCGAGGCGATCGTCCACGCCGAAGATGCGGGCCGGTTCGATTGTTATGGCCGCAAGCGCGTCATCCTTGCTCATGCCGTAGGCCGCGGCGAAGCCTGCGTGGAAGGGGAGATTCCGGACATTCTCGGCGTCTCCCGTCCGCAGTGCGACCTGTACACCCGCGTCGTGGAGAAGCGCGGCGTTGCGGTAGGGCTTGTCGTAGCGGTCGGAGTCGCGCGTCGGAACGGACAGCACCGGGCCCGCGATGACGGGCACGTTGGCGTCGGCAATCTTCTCGGCCACGCGCCACCCTTCGGCTGCTCCGCTCAGCACGATCTGGTCTGTCAAGCCGCGCTCGTCGGCCCATTCGAGTGCGGCTTCGATATCCGCGGCTTTGCTGGCGCGAACGAGGAGCGGCATGTCGCCCTTCACGACACCAGCGAGTGCGTTCATCGCCGGCACGTATTCCATGTCCTGCGTGGACCGGTCGGTGGCTGCGCGGGCGGAGTCGATGCGGGCGTACAGCTCCGCCTCGTCCCACGTCTCATTCAGCTTGTCCATCGCTTTCTTGGCCGCCTTCTCGATTTCCTCGTTGGAGCGCTGGTCCCAGCGTCCGCGTCGGCCGGTGGAGGGGAAGTCGAGCACGATGAGTTCGACGCCGCTCTGGTGCATCTGCGACGGCGTGTAGCCATGAAGGTCGATCAGCGCAGCGGTGCCGGGGAAGAGCCCGCCCGTCGGGGCGGTGAGCACCGTCGTGACGCCGTTGACTCGGGTCACGGGAATGTTGACGGAGTTCGGGTTGACGGCGGTCAGGGCCTTCATCTGCGGAGTGAGTTCGCCGATCTCGGAAAAGTCCCTCGTTTCATCGAGGGAGCCGACCTCCACGAGACCGAGCCGCGTCCCGCCGTCGAACAGGCCGGGATAGACGGTCAGACCGGACGCGTCGATCACTTCGGCATCGGATGGTACGGTGACATCGGTGCCGAGGGCGGCGATCGTGTCGGAGCGGACGAGAACCGTTCCGTTTTCGATGGCGGAAGAGGTCACGGGGACGATGCGCGCGTTGGTGAGCGCGTACGTGCCCTGGCGGCCGGGCCGTTTCTGGCCGTGGGCAGCATCGGCTACCGGGCCAGCAATGAAAAAGAGCAGGAGCAGATAGCTAAAGAAGCGGATAGGCATCGCAGGTGCAGTCAAGTCGTGCGGCAGGCGGAAGGAAGGGAGTGGGGCCGAGGGATCAGCGTCCGGATTGCCAGAAGGTCGTTCCCTGGCTGCTGTAGCGGCCCACGTCCTGCAGGCAGCGGCCGTGGCGCGTACCGGTTTCGGACCAGTCGAACGCGCTCTCAACGGAGGCTTCCGGGTCGAGGCGCAGGCGCATGTCGTCGGGATCGTTCTCGCGGTCGAAGCGCACGACGCCGTCGACGTACGTCCGCTGGGCGACGGCGTAAACGGAGAGCGGGTGCGCGTCGAAGATAGCGAGATCGGCGTCCTTGCCCACCTCGATGGACCCGACGCGGTCGTCGATGCCAAGCTGCTTGGCCGGGTTAATCGTGATGAGAGAAAGCGCCTCCTGATCCGTGAGTCCGCCGTACTTCTGTGCCTTCGCGGCTTCGTGGTACAGGTGACGGTTCAACTCGGGGGAGTCGGAGTTGATGGAGGTCGTGACGCCGTTGTCCGTCAGAATCGCCGCGTTGTACGCGGTGGAGTAGTAGACCTCAAACTTGTAGGCCCACCAGTCGCTGAAGACGGAGGCGCCGGCGTTGTGCTTGGCCAGCTCGGGCGCAACCTTGAAGCCCTCGTTCACGTGGTGGAACGTGAAGTTCTCGACGCCGAAGTCATCGAAGACCTGCATGAGCATGAGAATCTCGTCCGCCCGGTAGGAGTGGCACTGTACGAGAACCTCACCGGCGAGGATATCTGCGAGAACTTCCATTTTCTCGCTGTGCGGCGGCGGGGCCGGGGCATCGCCGTTCTCGTACGCTTCTTTCTCCGCTGCGTAGCGACGCGCCTTGGTCAGAGCATCGCGAATGACGCGTTCCACGCCCATGCGTGTTCTGGGTACCACATCGTTGCCTTCGCCGTGCACACGCGTGGGATTTTCGCCAAGTGCAAATTTTATTGTGCGTGGCGCACCGTCCATTCGAAGCGCGTCTGGGTCGGTTTGACCGTAGCGGTGCTTGATGGTCTCGTTGCGACCGCCGATCACGTTCGCCGAACCGTGCATCAGGTGGCTGGTGGTGACGCCACCGGCGAGTGCCCGGTAGAGATTGACGTCGTACGGATTGATCACGTCTCCGACACCGACCTCGGCCGTGACCGGCGCGGTGGCCTCGTTTACGCTGGAGACGGCGATGTGAGAGTGCGCGTCGATGATGCCGGGCATCACGAACATGCCCGAGGCGTCGTACGTCTCGGTACCGCCGGGAGCGGAGAGGTCGGAGCCGATCTCGTCGATGGTGCCGTCACGAACGAGGATGTCGGTATTTTCGAGCGTTTCGCCCGTCACCGTGATCACTGTCGCGTTGGTGATGAGCCAGTCGTCGGGAGCGTTTGCGCGAAGCTTATCGGACTGCGCGTGAGCAGGAGAGCCCAGGAAAAAGGTGGTCAGGAGGACCGCTAACATAGCACGGGCCCGTGCGGATACGTCGTACATGAGAGAGCAGGTCAGGCCAGAGAAAAATCGGGCAGGCGTGGGTGCAGCAGGGGAGATGTGCATATCGGCAGGGTCAACGTCGTGGAGAAGGCGAGAGGGCATTACCGGCCGTCGGGCGATGTCCGGCTTCCGGTAATCGGGAAGGAGCCAAACGCTCCACTCACCGACCCTTCGAACTGATCGCCTTCCACATCGACCGTGACCGACAGTTGACCTGCATTTTCAGCATTGAGGTCGAACGAAAGCGTCGTTCCGTCGAACGAAATGTTCTCCAGATCGGTCGTCTCGTCGCCTTCTGCACCGGAAATCGTACCAGAAAGGTTGTCTTCGTCACCTTCCAGCACAATCTCGCCTGTGGTCGTGCCCTGGGGCGTTTCCAGTTCGTATTTCCAGGTGCCGACGAGGGCTTCGACGGAGCCGGTTACTTCTGCTTCCGACTCATCCGAGGTGTACGGAAACCGTTTCCCGTCAACGAAGACGTATTGAATGGACGTGTCCTCGGAGAAGAAATCGCCATCCGTCACGACAAGATTCGCAATCTTCCCGGATTCCACCGTGCCGAGCTGATCGCTGAGGCCGAGGAGGGAGGCCGCGTTCGTCGTGAGCGCGGCAAGAGCAACGTCTTCGGGCAACCCGTGCTCGATCATCACCCTCAGGTTGTCGCGGATGTCGCCCGGTTTTGCATCGATCGTCGTAAAGCCGAACTGGAGACCGGCATCGTGCAGCGTGGCCGCGTTGCTCCGGTACTGTTTCAGGATCGACTGCTGCCGCGCCTTTAGCACCTGCTCTTCGGATTCGAGGTCATCTTCCGACGTGATCCGAAGATCCGTTTTGAAGAAGCTCGACGGATCATCGGGTGTAACCGCGTGGCCCGGTGCATCCGCGCGGGTCGTATCGGCGTCGGACGTATCGGGTTCGACACCGTCCGCTGGCTCGGGCAACTTGAGCGTGAGGAAAAGGGGGACATTGGCTTCCTCGAGGGCGTCTACGGTTTCGAAGGCATCGCCGAGGCCGGCCATCATGATCGGCAGGTCGAGTTCGTCGGCCATGGCGAGGATGCGGTGCGTGTCGAGCGCATTTTCCGCGTAAAACGCCACGGGGAACTGTCCGTTGAGGACGGGGACAAACGCCGAGTGGACGGCATCCGATGGCGGACGATTGCGTCCACGCGGATCGTCTTCGTATGCTTCCGCGAGCATCTGACGGCGACGCGTCTCGCGAACGAGATCGCGCATCTGTGCGATGACGGCCATTGGCGTACTCGGCGCGACGACGTTCGGCCATCCGCCCGGAGCGCCTTTCATCTGAGCGAAGAGGGAGGCCCGATCGGCGAGGATCATCTCGTCCGGGTTATCGCCTGCGAGAAAGATCAGGCCGCCGTGTCCGGGAAGCATGTATCCCTCCGGGGCGACGTGGGCGAGACCGAATCCAGCTTCGCGGAGATCGTCGACCTTGTCCGGATCGAGCATTGGACGGATGTCGCGCTGCGGCTGGATTCCAGACTCGGCGTAAGAGCCTTCTTCCACGTCTTCCCGATCGTCAGGCGTGTCGACACCGGCGTGGGAGAGTCCGTCGATGAAGCCGGCGTAAACGGTCAGCGAATCGCCTTCGATAATGCGCGCGTCGAATGGCGGGTCAACGTCACCAACGGCTTCAATCAGTCCGTCGCGGATGATGACGGTTGCGCGGTCGATCACGTCGCCGGGCGCCTGGACGACGCGAGCATTTGTGATGGCGACGGTCTGCGTAACCGACGGGACGTCCTCCTGTGCGAGCGCCTGACCGGGCGGCCATGCGAGCACGATCGCAAAGAGGAGAAGGCTGAGAATCACCGATAGAAGGCCCCGGTCAGCCCGGGCCGGGGAAGGGAGCAGGGGAGATGGCGTCATGCAGAACGTTGGGTGCAAGACAGACGGGGACGAGTGGATGGTCCATGGTACCGCACGGACGCGACATTATCGAATTCACAGTCACCGTTCGTAACGCCCATTCGCCGCTGGTAAAACCAGCAGGTTGTCGGGGCAATCCGGAGCTAGCAAAAGACGCTGTTGTCGGTTCGTATGATGCGCTGGATCTAGCCGATCTCGTGCTGCAGCTCCTTAACGCGGCGAACGACCTCCGCCCGATCCATGTCGCGATACTTCGTCGGAAGCAGGTCGCGACTCGTGCATTCGAGGACGGCGGCGAGCTTCTGGAGCTCGATCTCGGTCGGGTACGTGGGCGGAATGAAGTCGCGGACGGTCTCGGCAAGGATGTCGGCTGTGACGGTGCCATCCTCGCGGCCGGCGGCACGAAAGGAAGCACGGGTGAGAATCGCTTCCATGTCGGCGCCGCTGTACGTTCTATCGCCGTCGAGCAGTTCTTCCGGGACGTCCTCCATGGGGAGATCCACGTTGGTCCGTCGCATCATGACCTGGAGAAGCTCCTCGCGGTCCGCGCGCGTGTTCGGGTAGAAAAGGGCAATGTGCTCCTCGGCGCGTCCCTGGCGCTTGAGGTCGACCGGCATCAGGTCCGGGCGGGCGGTGACGAGGAAGAAGATCACGCGGCCGCGATTTTTCGGGTTGCTCATGAAGGACACGATCTGCGAGAAGACCCGCTGACTCACACCGGAGTCGCCGGACGCGTCGCGATCACCGAGCGCAGCGTCGGCCTCGTCAATCATGACCGCAACCGGCGTCATCGCTGACAACAGATTCAGGATCTTCTCCAGGTTGCCCTCGGTCACGCCCTGCCACTGGGACCGAAAGTTCTTGAGCTTGACCATCGGAATCCCGATCTCGCCGGCAAAGCACGTGATCAAGAACGTTTTTCCGCAGCCGACGGGACCGCTGATAAGGTATCCCATCGGCATCACGTCGGGGCGACCGGCACGAAGGGCGCGGGCGGCCTGACGTAAATGCTGTTTCGCTTCGTTGTGGCCCGCGACGAGGTCCAGCGAGTAGTCGGTTTCGATAAACTCGAGTAGTCCATACGCTTCGGCCTCGATGAACTCCTTTTTGAGCTCTGAAAGCGTCTCAAAGGTGAGCCGGTTTTTGTTTTCCAGCACATCCGCGACGATCGAGCGGAGCTGCGTGTAGTTCAATCCGGCCGTGTTTTGAGCGAGATTCGACGGGCTCACGTCCGAGTGCGCGTCGAACGTCGACCGCGAGCCGACGAGCGACGTGTCGATGAACCGCTTTCTGTCGTCCTCGTCGGGAATCGGGACGTGAATCTCCGCCGTATGCGGGCTCTGAACGAGCTGCTGATTCAGATCCGTGAGATTTTCTGTGATGAGGCAGATCGTGAGATCGTTCTCGACGAACAGCGGGTCGCGCGACCATTTCTGCAGAAAGACCAGCGCGCGCCGGTCCTCGGCGGAGTACATCGAGGCCTCCGCCATCGGGGCGATCGTCTCCGCGTAGTCGATTACAAGAGCGATGCGCTTGCCGTCCGACAGTCGGAGCCGCAGGTAGTTTTCGAGGAGCTGGAAGACCTGGCTGGGCTCCTTCGGCAGCTTGTTCTGGTAGTCGGTCCCAAAGATCGAATCATATCCCGACACGGCCCGGCTGAAGTCGGCCCGTGATGCGTCGTCGGCGAAGTGAATGCCGGCGCTGCGATCGTAGAACAGGACCGCATCCCGTGCGGCGAATAGATCATCCACCAGGAAGGAGTGCAAACCGACGTATGTCGTGTTGCCGTCGCGATCCTTCGTCGGGACGAGATCGCGAACGTCGCCATGCAGGATGAACTCGGCGACCGTTTTCGTGAAGTACTTCCGCGCCAGTTCCTGCGCCCAGTTTGGGTAGTGGCCGATGAAGGGCTGCAGCGCGTCGGTGACCTCTTGTTCGGACGTCGCGCTCATAACCGACTCGGTCGCTTCCTCGAACGAAGCCTGCGACGCGTCGCCCGATCCGTCGCCGCCGTCTCGTTTTGGTGACGGTGTGTTCGATGCAGGATTGTTCGACGCATCGGCGTCCGATGGCGTCGGCCTTGAGTCGTCGGGGGTAGAGCCGTTGGGGGAGTTGGAGAACGGACGGTCGGACTCAGACATGGGGTAAGCGGGGCTGGAGAATGGAGGTGCTGTAGCCGTACGCCGAGACGGGGGCGCGGATTCCGTAAATGAGTACGCGAGGCCCTCGTTGATCGTTACGGTTTGCGCAGGCGAATCCACGTTGCGATCGAAGGAGCGCCGGGCCGGGAAAACAGGGCCGCCGCTTCCGGTGACGTTGATACCACGACACCGACAACATAGAACAGGATCGGTATACAAAAAAGCGGCCCGCCCCGAAATGGGGCAGGCCGCGATCTGCAGTAGAACGTGGTGTGATTGCCTACGCGACGGTAATCTCATCGTCGAGGTACACGTCCTGGATGGCGTTGAGCAGTTCG
This sequence comes from Longibacter salinarum, assembly GCF_002554795.1. Lineage (NCBI taxonomy): Bacteria > Pseudomonadati > Rhodothermota > Rhodothermia > Rhodothermales > Salisaetaceae > Longibacter > Longibacter salinarum. The sequence goes on from NZ_PDEQ01000001.1 coordinate 265,312, forward strand.
ACGCCGTCTTCCATCGGTTTCTGGAAGGCTTTGCGTCCGGAGATGAGGCCCATTCCGCCGGCGCGCTTGTTGATCACAGCCGTGCGGACCGCCTGGTGCAGATCGTTCTCACCGGAAGAACCGCCCGAGTTGATCAGGCCGCAGCGTCCCATGTAGCAGTTGACGACCTGGTAGCGCGTCATGTCGATCGGGTGATCGGTCATGAGGTCCGAGTAGATGCGCTCGTCGAGCTTTGCGTACGAGCCGTCTCTCTCTTCGCGCATCTTCTTGAAGCCGTAGTTCACCGTCGGCTGCTTCGCCTTGATAATATCGGCTTCGATCGTGACACCGAGGTGGTTGGCCTGTCCGGTCAGGTCGGCCGAGGCTTCGTAGTTCGTGCCGTCGATCGTGAAGTCGGAGTTGCGCACGTAGCACCAGAGGATGGTCACCATCCCGAGCTCGTGAGCATAGGAGAACATCTCCGAGATTTCCTGCAGTTGGCGACGCGATTCTTCCGATCCCCAGTAAACGGTTGCGCCAACACCGACGCAGCCCATGTTGTACGCGTCTTCAATGCGCGTGAAGGGCACCTGGTCGTACTGGTTTGGATACGACAGCAGCTCGTTGTGATTGAGCTTCAGGATGAAGGGAATCTTGTGGGCGTATTTGCGCGCCACAGAGCCGAGGACGCCAAAGGTGGAAGCCACGCCGTTGCATCCGCCCTCGATGGCGAGTTCGACGATGTTCTTCGGATCGAAGTAGGCCGGGTTCGGCGCAAACGAGTTGCCACCCGTGTGCTCGATGCCCTGGTCGACCGGAAGGATGGAGAGGTAGCCGCTGCCGCCCAGTCGGCCCGCATCGAAGAGCGCCTGCATGTTTCGCAGGACGCGCGGATTACGGTCTGAGTCCCGCCAGACGCGGTCGACGAAGTCCGATCCCGGTAGATGGAGCTGATCCTTTGATACTTTGCACTCGTGCTCGAGAAGATCTTGGGCCTCATCACCGAGCATGTCGGCGATGCGAGAGATGGTTGCTTCAGCCATAGTTACCTGTCCTAATTACAGGGTGAACGAAGAAGTTCGGACGTTGCGACGGGGAAGAGCCGCCCACCGGATCCGGGGCGTCCGTACGGTTCTGATTTTCAAGTAAAAGGTGACGCCCATCCGGCTGCGTCGGGTAAGGTACGAAACAGATGGTTGGGTCTCCACACCCAAATCATAGCGGTTCGGCGCATCTTTGTTGATTTCAAGTTCAGAGTCAACGTTCAGGGTTCAGCGTTCAGAGTTCAAGGTTCACGGTTAGGTACCGGACAGTTTGGTTCCACCACGGAATGGTTCCGTGCGACGTCGAGAAACGGACCGCGTCAGCCCCACACGTCTCGGAAACGAGGCGTTATCGTCGAGAAATGACGCACTCTCACACTCCCATACCCACATACTCCCGTCCATGTCGGAGCAGCCGCGCCGGGGAATGTGGACGTGACGTGGGTACCAGTGAAAGTGTCCGGTAGCTAACGCTCGACGTTCTAACGATTCAACGCCACAACGTCTCAGCGTCCCAACGTTTTAACGTCGAACGTTCTAACGTGTCAACGTTGACAGCGTCCATCGGAAGGCCCAGTGCCACCGGATGTCGGGAGAGGAGAGGCCGGCTGCCAGGGCGATGGAGCGGAGTTCGTCGGCTCGGAAGCCGCGGCGTACGCTAAGCGGGGCATCGTGACGGTACATCGATGATGCCGGGAGCAGTCGGCTCAGGGTGAGCACGCCGAGGTAAGCGAGCATGTGCCTGTGCAGGTCGTTGATGATGATACCGTGACGGGCGACACGGTCCATTTCGCGCAACAGCGTCGCGGCGTCGTCGGCCTCGAAGTGATGGAGGAAAAGCGAGGCGATTGCGACGTCGAAGTGATCGTCCGGCATGTCCAAATTCAGCGCGTCGCCCACGCGGACATCCACTCGAGTCCGCATCCGTGGGCTGAGCGTCCGGTCGAGATGGCCGCGAGCGTACTCGACGGCACCGGCATTCAGGTCGATTCCCACCACCTCCAGCCGGCAGGCCTGCGAGTGTCCGAAGCGAATGAGGTCGACGAGGCTGTCGCCGCCGCCGGTCCCGATGTCTAGGACCCGAAGCCGCGAGTGATTCTGTAGCAGCGGGCGCAGGGTGCGCCGAGTCGCAGCATAGCCGCCCAGGAGACGGTTCGTCCAGCGAAGGTCGCGCAGGGCGCCCTCCAGTCGCTCGTCGGTGATGGAAAAGTCATCCATGATCTCGTCGGCATGGATGCGCTTGCGTAGGTCGGGAATGGAGAAGGCGATGGCTGCATGAGCGGTGTGTGATTGGAGACCGGCAAGCTGCCCCTATACTTTTCCTGTGTGGCGTAATGCACGAAGGTGGTAGATCGAGCGGTTGACGTTAACGGGAGGATAACCTGAAAGTGATCTGGTAGACTATCGGTTTAAAAAAATTTCCCTTAGTCTATTCGCGTACGATTGTAAATTCAGCACTTGGCGCTGCCGCGATTGAGGGGTTCCCTCCGAAGTTTATCGTTGAGCTGACAACGTGGGCGATATCGATTTGAGTTAAATCACCCTCTTTGCTAGGGGCTGCCAAAAGAAGCGATTTCACTCCGGTTCATAAACTAGACAAGGCGCATGAGAAGTTCGCTATTATACGTTTTCGCATTCTTAATCATGATCGCCCTGCCGTCATCGGCGTTGGCACAAACGACGATTGTCGCCAACGATTTTGAACAAGGGCTTGGCACAGCAGCAGGCTGGACGACATTCGATGCCAGCGGTTCGAATAACTGGGTCGTGGACTCATATAGCGGCAACCAGTTTGCCGAGATGACCGAGTATCAAGGAGATGGCACGCACGACGACTGGTTGATTTCTCCAGAGATCAACCTAGATAACTTTACGGGTGAGACGCTCGAATTTGCAACGGCTGTTGGATACAGCAGTGGTCAGGCACTCGAGGTCGTGATATCAACGGACTACCAACCGAGCGTTAATTCTGATCCGGCGTCGGCCACATGGACCCCACTCTCGGCTAACTACCCTAGCAATGCCAACGGATTTAGTTCACAGGAGTCATCTGGCACGATCGACCTTTCGTCCTTCTCTGGCACGGCATACCTGGCCTGGCATTTCGACGAAACAAGCGGTCAGGGCACATGGCAACTCGATGACATTGTCGTAGAGGGATCCTCTACGCAACCCGTTCTCAGCTTTGTGAATGAGACAGGCACGATTTCGGAGGACGGCGGGTCCACAACGATTACCGTGGAGATTCAGAACGTAAACGGATCAGGGGTAAGTGCAGATGTGGCCTTGAGTGGTCTCGGCGGTGCGGAAGCCGCCGACCTCGATGTCTACACGGCGCAGACGGTTTCATTTCCCGCATCCGCAAGTAACGGCGACACGCAATCGATCACAGTGAATGTCACGGACGACTCCGAGGTGGAAGGCGACGAGGTCGCCATATTCTCGCTTGAGAACGCGAGCGGTGCGTTCGCCAGTGCAGAAAATTTCAGTCTCACGATCACGGATAACGATGCCGTGCTCGTGATCAACGAGATTCTAGCTGATCCTGCACCGGATGCCGCTGGTGATGCCAACGGCGATGGCACACGCGACGGCTCGGAGGATGAGTTCGTCGAGATCTATAACTCTGGAACAGAGAGCGTCGACCTTAGCGGGTATGTAATCCAAGATGGATACGGTGATCGGCATACGTTCCCAACAGGAACGACGCTGCCTGCGGAAACGGCTGTGGTCGTATTTGGTGGAGGATCGCCATCTGCCTCCATTCCGGGTGTTGTGCAGACCGCATCTAGCGGGATGCTCGGCTTCAACAACAGCGGCGATACAGTCACGTTGGTCAACGCCGGCGGAGGAACCGTTGGTACAGCGTCTTACGGGAGCGAGGGCGGAAACGATGAATCGTTGACGCGCGAACCAGACTTCACCGGTTCGTTTGTGCAGCATTCTACTGCATCCGGTTCGGGGGGCGCGTTGTTCTCGCCCGGTCGCACACTGGACGGATCGGCGCTCCCGGTCGAACTCGCGGCGTTCGATGGTCAGTTCACCGGATCGAGCATCGCGCTGACGTGGAAGACCCTCTCGGAGACGAAAAACGCCGGTTTCGAGATTCAGCACAAGGCGCCGAGCGCGTCTTCGTTCTCCGGCGTTGGCTTCGTCGAAGGAAATGGCACGACCAATCAGGCGTCGGATTACCGTTTCATTCTGAACTCGACGCAGCCTGGAACGCATACCTTCCGCCTGATGCAGGTGGATGTGGATGGAGAAGAGACGATCCATTCCCCGATTACGGTGCAGGTCACAGGTGACCCCGTTTCGCTCACCGGCCCAAATCCGGCTACGCCGGGGGACCGTGTCGGCGTCTTTGTCCAGGTCGAAAGCACGCAGCAGGTCGATGTCGCGGTTTACAACCTGCTCGGCCAGAAGGTGGCCACCGTGTACAACGGACCGATCTCGGGCAGTAGCACGCTGAACAAGTCGCTCGATCTGTCGTCCTTCACCAGCGGTGTGTACTTCGTGCGCGTCATCGGTGAAACGGTGTCTGCGACCGAGCGGCTGTCTGTCGTGCGCTAGGCGACGCATTGTCGTGCGCTAAGCGACGCATTGTTGTACGCTAGGCGACGAAGTATCGTGCGCTAGCGTCACGAACGTATGGTTCAGGCTCACGGGCTTTCATCGTGAGTCACGCGCGGGATCGGTCTCCGGATCGGTCCCGCTTTTTTTAGCTCACGGTTCAGAATTCAGAGCCCGCACGGCGGAGAGCCTTCGTCGATTCAAAGGTACGGACCTCCCGTTGGTCGGTCCTTGCTGTGCGCGCAATACAAGGCTCGGTTGATCACACGCACTGTGTCTTCTGCGTGATTGCGAAAAGACCCCCTCCGGTCTGCGAATAGACATGAACGACCGCGCTTACGTTTTCGCGACCATCCGCCAAACGGGTTGTCAACGCCCCAACGTCTAACGACTCAACGCCTGACCGACGCCAATAACTCCGCAATGCCCAATCCCAAATCCATAAACCCGCGTCCCCCCAGACCTCACACCCCAAACCCCGAACCTCACAAACAATTGTTCATCGAAAATGACGAACGTACATTACGAGATTGGAACGTTTCAGGCCTATTATGAACGAAGTGGCCCCCTCAACCAACCCCCGTTCCGATGAAGCGTTTTGTCGCCTGGTGTGTCGCTCTCCTCACGATCATTCCGATTTCCGGCGCATCGGACGCGCTCGCACAGACAACCGTGTGCGACGGGCAAACCGGGTTGACCTTACTGACGTGCGTTCAATCTGGGTATTCGATGACCAGTCCGCAGGGCTACGGTCCGGCCCGCGACATCCTCTATGGCACGATCGATTCGGACGGAAACGAGCTGGAGGGATTCTACACGGGCTACACCATCCAGCTTGATCCCGGGCAGGATCCGTCACAGGATGCTTATGACAAAGACATTAACGCGGAGCATGTCTACCCGCAGTCGCAGGGGGCCAGCGGAAGTCCGCAGAAAGGGGACATGCACAATCTGCGTCCGACCCTCGTACAGGCCAACAGCGATCGCGGCAGTCTTCCCTTTGGAGAGAGTCCGGATTCGCAGACGAACGACTGGTATTATCTGACGACGATTACGTCGGCGCAGCCGTCACCGCAGAATATTGATCTGTACAGCGAACGCGGTAGCGGCGTGTGGGAGCCGCGCGAGTCGGTCAAAGGCGATATCGCTCGTGCTGTATTTTACTTCTACACAATTCACCGGCAGGAGGCTAACGGCTCGTTCTTCGACGGCATGAAAGACGTGCTGCTGACGTGGCACACAAACGACCCGGTGACGCAGGTGGAGTTGGATCGAAGCGCAGCTATAGCCAGTCACCAGGGCAACGAAAACCCGTTCGTCCTTGACGAAACGCTCGCAGACCGGCTGTACAGTGGGGACGGCGGCTCCGATCCGAATCTAATCACATTGATCGACGAGGACTTCGAAAGCACGCAGTTCGACGCGGCCTGGGAAACCGTCAGCGACGGGGGAAGCAACGACTGGATTGTCGATGAGCATAACGGCGACCACTTCGCCGAGATCACGGAGTTCCAGGGTTCTGGCTCGCACGACGACTGGCTCATCATGCCGGAAATCGACTTCGATGCTCAGGAAGACGAGCAATTCTCCTTCGACACCGTTGCCGGCTACCGGTCGGGAGATGCTCTTTCAGTCCGGATCTCGACCGATTACGACGGCTCCGGCAATCCGTCATCCGCCACGTGGACCGAGCTCAATGTGACGCTCAGTTCGCATCAGGGAGAGTACTACGCATCTGCGCCGACGGGGTCGGGCATCGTGGATTTGTCCTCGATTCAGGGGACCGGCCACATTGCCTTCCACTTCGTCCAAACGGCCAGTGACTACGGAACGTGGCAGGTCGACAATGTTCTTCTGCAGGCAGCCAACCCCATCCCTGTCGAACTTGCATGGATGCGGGTCCGACCAGACGGGATGGATGCTGCGTCCGTCGAGTGGGCAACGCTCACGGAAACCAATAATGCCGGGTTCGACGTGCTGCACCGGGCGCCGGGCATAGAAAGATACCGCGCCGTCGCCTCGGTCAACGGCGCCGGCACGACGACGGAGATGCAGCGCTACAACGTGCAACTGACAGGGCTCGATGCGGGCACGCACAGCATTCGCCTCCGACAGGTTGACCTCGACGGCACGGCCACGCTCACGGCTCCGGTCGAGGTGTCGGTTGCGGGCTCGGAGGCGGTTCAACTGGAGGGGCCGAGTCCAATGCGCGCCGGGCAAACCGCAGCGGTCGTCGTTCGACCCACGGCCACGGGACCCGTTACCGTTGAGATGTTCGACATCATGGGGCGGCGCGTCCGGACGCTGCACCGCGGCACCGCGCAGGAAGGGAGCAGGGTGAATGTGAAGCTGGATGCGAAGGGACTCGCAAGTGGTTCTTACTTTGTTCGCGTTACCGGTGGAGGGCTGATGGAAACGATGCGCGTGCCGGTCGTTCGGTAGTATGAGTGCGCCGGATCGACCCACCAACCTTCGTCACATCGCGTCCCATGAGCACAGACACCGCCCCGTTACTTTCGGTACGCGATGTTACGGTTGAGCGGGGAGGCAAGACGATCCTTGACCACGTCTCATTCGACGTCCGGGCGGGGGAATGGCTCGGGGTGATCGGGCCGAATGGTAGCGGGAAGACCACGTTGCTCCGCGTTGTAAGCGGTGCGATGGACGCGTGCGGCAGCGTGGACCTGAAAGGGCGCACGATTGACACGTGGGGCGCTCGAGAACGGGCCCAGACGCTCGCCTTCGTTCAGCAATCGACCGGGACGGCGTTCGACTTTACCGTGCGTGATCTCGTTCTACTGGGACGTGCGCCTCACCGCGGTTGGCTGTCGTCATTCTCGGCCTCCGATCGTGCGGCGGTGGACCGCGCGCTGGCCGAGGTCGACCTGGAGGGGTTCGCCGATCGCTCGATCCAGTCGATGAGCGGAGGCGAGGTGCAGCGCGCGTTCTTGGCGCAAGCGCTCGCCCAGGATGCAGACCTGCTGTTGCTCGATGAGCCGACCACGCATCTCGACGTACACTACCAGTTTCGCCTGCTGGACGCGGTGCGCGCACAAGTCAATCAAGGAAAAACGGTTCTTGCGGTCGTTCATGATCTCGAAAGCGCAGCCCGGTATGCCGATCGGCTGCTCGTCCTGTCCGAGGGAAAACGGGTTGCCACGGGCGAACCGGCGTCCGTCCTAACCCCCGAATGCATACGCGAGGTCTTCGGGATGGAGGCCACCGTCCGTCAGGACAACCCGCTCCGCATCGATTACAGCACGCCGCGATCGCGTGGGTGAAAATACCCGCGTCATAATGAAACGGTATCTCCCTGCGCGCGTGCCTATCGCGCCCCGTGTCCTTTCCGTATCCGCTCCGTCCACACGATGAAGAAAATCTACACGCGCACCGGCGATGACGGAACGACGTCGTTGTTCGGCGGCGACCGCGTTGGCAAAGGCAATGCACGCATCGATGCGTATGGCACCGTCGACGAAACGAACTCGGTCGTCGGTCTGGCGCGAGCGCACCTGAACGGTGACCCAGGAGCCGAACGGCTGGATCCCGTCTTGCAGGAGATCCAGGATGAGCTCTTCGTGGTGGGAGCCGATCTCGCGACTCCCATGGATGCGAAGCCGGTCGTACCGCGCGTCACGGATGACCACGTGAAGGAGGTGGAGAACCGCATTGACGCGTTCGATGAGGAGCTCAAACCGTTGAAAAACTTTATCTTGCCGAGCGGTACGGTGGCTGCGACGCAGTTGCATCTCGCGCGCACGGTGTGTCGGCGGGCGGAGCGCATCCTGGTGAAAGCAAGCGCCACAACCACGTTCAACGAGACGGCGGCGCATTATCTGAACCGCCTCTCCGACCTGCTTTTCGTTCTCGCACGCTGGGCCAATAAGCAGTCCGGCGTTCGTGAAGATACGTGGTCGCCAACATCGGCAACGGACGCCGGCGGGGAGGCCACCTGATGGGTCGCCTTACAAAGGCGTTCTCACCGTCCACAACGAGAGACTCCGTTCGAGTTTTCGTCGAGTCCTTCACGATTCACCCGGTTCGAACGTGTCTCCGTGGCACGAGCATTGATTTTCATAGATGCTGGGTCGTTTCTTACCAGACGACTCCTTCGCGACATCTATGTACCGCTTCACGCGAATTCTCCCACTTCTATGGCTCGCCGTTCCCCAACGGGTCGTCTTCCCGCCGCCGCTGCCCTCGTCTTCCTCTTTTCGTTGACGCTACTGTCATCGGGGCCGGCGTGGTCGATATCGTCTTCCACAATGTCGTCCACGACCTCGAACGCGGCTCGATCGGCTACCGATAATGCCTCTGCCGACGCCTTTGGTATTGAGCGAAAGAAGTACACGGTTGAAGAACACCGCGTACGTCGGAATCAGACGTTTGCAGATCTGCTCTTGAAAGAGGGCGTCGAGTACCAGGACATCGTGCAGCTCGCGGATGAGACCCGGGATGTGTTCGATGTGCGCGACATTAGAGCGGGACGCTCGTACCGCGTGTACCGGAATCCGTGGCTCGAACGGGCGCGGTACATTGTTTATCGACCGGATGCCGTTCGGTACGTCGTCTTCGACGTGCGATATCCGGAGCGGAGCCGCGTTGGGGAGCGACCGGTGTCGGTTGCGTGGCGAACGGCCGGTGGCACGATTAAGTCGTCGCTCTATCAGACGCTGATGGAGTCGGGCGGGCGACCGCAACTCGCCATTCGACTGTCGGAGGTGTTCGCGTGGCAGATTGACTTCTTCCGCATCCAGCGGGGCGATCAGTTTCGCGTGGTGTACGAGGAGCGCACGGTCGACGGCCAGCAGATTGGGCCGGGCGATATCGTAGCCGCGTACTTCGTTCACCGTGGACGCACCTATTACGCCTACCGATTCAACGATGGGGAGGGAAGCGAGTACTTCGACGAGAAGGGAAATAGTTTGCGTCGGGAGCTACTCAAGGCGCCACTCCAGTTCTCTCGTATCAGCTCGCGATTTACGAACCGCCGATATCACCCCGTACTGAAGCGCTACCGCCCGCACCACGGCACAGACTACGCGGCCCCGACCGGCACGCCGGTTCACTCCGTCGGGGACGGCGTCGTCCTTTTCGCGGCGTACAAAGGGTACAACGGCAACTACGTCAAGGTGCGCCATAACGCCACGTATACCACGGGATACCTTCACCTCTCGCGCATCGCAAAAGGCATTCGCCCGGGGACGCGCGTCAAGCAGGGCGAAACGATCGGCTACGTTGGTAGCACGGGCCTGTCCACGGGTCCGCACCTCGACTACCGCTTCTGGAAGAATGGCCAGGCGATCGACCCATACAGCATTGAGCTTCCCCCCGCACGTCCGGTCGCGCCGCAACACATGACGGCCTTCACACAGGTTGTTGACGGACTGCACAATTTCCTGCTGAATCACTCGCCGCGTACTACGTTTGCGGACGCCAGGCTCTAAGCCCCGTCGTTCGCAGGACCCCTTCCTTTTCTTCGGCTCCTCTGACGTCGCATGGATGTTTCGGTCTGTAGCGCGGCGTTTCCCCTCGACGGCCCCGGAATTCTCGTTCACGGCGGCGCGTGGGATATCCCGGACGAAGCGCTCGCAGACCATCGTGACGGTCTTCGCACCGCCATCGAAGCCGGCCGTGCTGCGTTATCCGAAGGGCAAGCTGCTGCTGACGTCGCAGCCGAGGTCGTTGCTGCTCTCGAATCCCATGGGGCGTTCGATGCGGGGCGCGGGGCCATGCTCAATCAGGAGGGGCGCGCACAGCTCGACGCCGGCATCATGGACGGAGCATCGCTCTCATACGGGTCCGTGATGGCGGTCGAGCGTCTGGCCAATCCGATTCGCGTGGCTCGACGACTGATGGACGCGGGGCGAGGACAGGTGCGCATGCTCGCAGGACGAGGCGCCGAGCAGTTTGCAGCGGCGGAAGGAATGTCTGTTGTCGATAACGGAGACCTGGTGTGCGAGCGGGAAAAGAGCCGCTACGAGAAGCTGTCCGGAGAGGCGGGCGTGTACCACACGAGCCAATCGTTTTTGCCCGGCGTGCCCGAAACGCAAACGTCTGGAGGCCACGACACCGTTGGGTGCGTTGTACGGGACCGCGACGGTCGGTTTGCAGCGGCGACGTCCACCGGGGGCACGCCGTTCAAGCCGCCGGGACGGATTGGCGATTCGCCGTTGCCCGGCGCCGGCTTCTACGCAAATGAAGACGCAGCCGTAAGCTCAACTGGATGGGGCGAAGCGATCGCCGCCGTCGTTCTTGCGCACTCCGTCGTACGGGCGGTCGAGGAGGGCACGTCCCTCCAGAACATTGCAACGTCATGTTTGGAGGACATGCATCGGAAGATCCAGAATCCCGACGGGGAGGGAGCGTGTGCGGGATTAATCGCTGTCGACCGGTCCGAGGTCGTGTGGGCGTTCACGACCCCGCGTATGGCCCGCGCATTCTGGACCCCGGCACGCGGAGATGTTCAGATCGAGATCGAAAGACGATAGCGTTACCAACCGATTCGGCGTGTCGTCTCTTCTTCTTTCTCTTCTTTCTTGCGCTCCTTCGGGGGATTGGAGGCGACGGGACGTGCGGGCGCATCGATCTGTGCTCCGTCGAACGAGCGGATGTCGACGCCCGAGTAGTAGAAGGAAAGCATATCCTGATAGTCGCGCCCCTGGTCGGACATCTCGTGGATGCCCCACTGGCTCAGGCCGACGCCATGGCCGAAGCCCCGACCACTGAAGCGATAGGTGTTTCCGTTGCGTGAGGCATCGAACCATGTACTCTTCAGGTCAGCATCAGGCAGCCGGCGTGTGATAGCCAGTCGAAAGTTGTTGGCGCGAACGGTCATGCGGCCGCCCGGCGTAAGGAGCGTGACGGTTTTGAGGCGGCCCTCTGAGCTGCGTTTCCCCAGGACGAAGCCGGTAATCCGAGTCCCAAACTCGTTCGACAGCGCGGAAAGCAGTTGAGAGCTCGGGACCGAGGTGCTCCACCTGTGATGGGGCGAGTTCCGGTCGTACGGGTCGCGCTTGCCGCGGAGATACGGGAGAACGTCTTTCGCATCCCACACGTCCTCGTTATTCGCCGTATGACCGCCACTGGAGGAGAAGTAGACGGCTTCGATCAGGCTGCCGTCGTAGGTGAGTACCTGGCCGGCGGTTGCCTGTGTAGCGCGTCTCGAGGTTGGCGTGATGGCTCGGACGCCGCGATAGACCTGGGAGACGGTGTTGTCGACGTGATCGTAGTCGCCCGAGTTGAACTTATCGGATGCACGAACGCCGTACGTTCTCGCGACAACGGCCATTGCCTTCGACCCCTCGAGATCCTTGAACCCATATTCTGCGGCGACGACGCTCGCCACGTAGTCGTCGAGCGGGGCGTGGTTGACCAACTGCAGGGACGATCCGTCCGGTTCAACATGAAGCGGGCCGGTGTACGCACGCGTCACATCGCCGCTCGTCAGGGTCCACGTAACACCCTCGTCGGGCTGAATGTCGAGCGCCGAGGCGTAGATGCCGTCGGCCGACCGCTCGATGGCCACCTCGGGTCCGCGCAACGAGAGGGTTGCAGACTCGCCGGGGCGCAGGCGCATGACCGGAGAGGAGGTGCTGGGCAGGTGGATCCGAAGATCGCCTCCGGTCGCTTTCACGCTGACAGATGTGGGTTTCTGGCTGCCGAGCACGCGCACTCGCACGTGAGGGTCGGATTGCGCCGCGGTGTCCTTGACACAGAAGGACAGCAGTAAGACGGCGATACATACGCGAACGATCATGGCGTCGGGGAGACGTGAAAAACAGGACAACAGGTTTCGGCTGAATTCGGCTCGTGCCATGTTTGGTATGCGGCGTCATGGCCACCGGCGGTGCACAATGTACAGGCATCTACGGCACGTCCCGCGTGCTGTTGCGTTCGCATCAGCAGTCGACCGATCTGTAGGCTACAGCCGCGATCGGATCCGGGAACGTCACATCCCAACGCCCGAAAGTGATTTTCATCCTCGGTGTTGGCGCCCGTGTTGGTCGTACTCGTTTCAGAACCTGTTTGGCGCCAGCCTTCAGCCATCCAAAAGGACGGACCTTCCTAGGGGCGGTCCTCGGGCCGCGTGTCGCCCAGGCCTCGTTCGTTTCGCGCACCGTGTCTATGGCACACGTGCCATAGGATTACGATCAGGCTTGCGAATCGACAGGAACGACCCCACTTGCGTTTTTGAGACCCAGCCGCCAAACAGGTTGTTGACTTCTCTTATTCTAATCAATCTCAGCCTTTCATGCTCATCGATACCCATGCCCACCTGTACGTAGATGCGTTTGATGATGACCGCGACGCCGTTATTGAACGGGCAAAACAGTCGGGCGTCGAACAGATCGTTATGCCGGCCATCGGCGTTTCCTCGATTCAGCAGGCGATCGATTTAGCAGATCGGCACGAGGGACTGTATGTCATGGCGGCGCTCCACCCGTCGGAGGTGAAAGGTGCCACGGATGAGGATCTTGAAGCGATTCGGTCGTGGTGCGAGGATCCCCGTATTGTCGCAGTGGGGGAAAGCGGTCTCGATTATTACTGGGATCGTTCATACGACGACAAGCAGAAGGAGTATTTTCGCTGGCATATCCAATTGGCGATCGAGACGGACCTTCCGCTCATCATTCACAATCGGGAGGCGACGGAAGACGTTCTACGTATCCTGGAGGAGGAAAGGGAGGCATCGGAAACCCCAGAGCGCCTGCGCGGCATTTTGCACTGTTTTGTCGATCCGCCCGACGTTGCCGAGCGAGCGTGGGATCTCGGGTTCTACGTCGGACTCGGTGGAATCCTCACGTTTTCGAACAGCGAGGTCGACACGTTCGCGGCCGACATCCCGCTGGAGCACATCGTTGTCGAAACGGATAGTCCGTATCTCGCTCCCGAACCCAACCGCGGCGACCGCAATGAGCCTGCGTACGTCCGCCATGTTGCTGAGCGCCTTGCAGACGTCAAGGGGCGATCCTTCGAGGATGTTGCGCGCATCACGACGGAGAACGCTCGCACGATCTACGATTTGTAAGCGGGAACCAGCGGGAGAGTAGCGCCGCGGGAGGTCGGGCGAGACCGGCCGATGAACGGTAAAACAGATCTCTGGCACAAATAAAAACGCCCCGGTCCGTGGTGGGACCGGGGCGTTCTCGTGCGAGGGTGGATCGCGAGGATCCGTTCGCTCGCGCAGACGTCACTGGATGCGACTTACTTGTCGTCGCCTTCATCCACGACTTCATAGTCTGCATCGCGGACATCCTCATCCGAGGACGAGCTGCTGCTCGACGAAGAAGAGGAGCTGGACGAGCCGTTAGCGGCGCCTTGCGGCTGACCCTGCTGCGCCTCTTGCTGCGCGGCATAGATCTCCTGGCTGGCAGCCGCCCACTTCTCATTCAGCGTCTCGAGAGCGTCCTCTACGTTGCTGACATCCTGGTCAGCATCGACGTCTTCGAGCAGTCCCTTCAGTTCATCGAGAGCCGACTGGATTCCGTCGCGCTTGTCTTCCGGAATCTTGTCGCCGTACTCTTCGAGGTTCTGCTCCGTGGTGTACACCATGGAGTTGGCCTCGTTGATCTTCTCGGCACGCTCCTTCCGCTTCTTGTCTTCCTCGGCGTGCTGTTCGGCGTCCTCGCGCATCTTCTCGATTTCCTCGTCGGTCAGACCGCTCGAGGCCTCGATACGGATGGACTGCTCTTTGCCCGTGGCCTTATCGGCGGCAGACACGTTCAGGATACCGTCCGCGTCGATGTCGAACGTCACCTCAATCTGAGGCGTGCCACGCGGGGCGGGCGGAATGTCGGTCAGGTGGAAGCGACCGATCGTTCGGTTATCCTTGGCCATCTCGCGGTCGCCCTGCAGGACGTGGACCTCAACCGAGGTCTGGTTGTCTGCGGCGGTAGAGAAGACCTCCGACTTCTTCGTCGGGATCGTTGTGTTGGCCGGGATCAGCTCCGTCATCACGCCGCCCAGCGTCTCAATACCGAGTCCGAGGGGCGTAACGTCGAGCAGAAGAACGTCGTCGACATCGCCGGAGAGAACACCACCCTGAATGGCGGCACCAACCGACACAACTTCGTCCGGGTTCACGCTCTTATTCGGTGCGCGGCCGAAGAACTCTTCAACCGTTTCCTGAACGAGAGGCACACGCGTCGAGCCACCCACGAGCAGAACCTCGTCGATATCGCCCTTGCTGTAGCCCGCGTCGCTCATCGCCTTCTTCATCGGCTCGATGGTCCGGTCGACCAGATCACCGATGAGTTGCTCGAACTTGGCGCGGTTGATGTCCAGGTTCAGGTGCTTCGGACCTTCATCCGTCGCCGTGATGAACGGCAGGTTGACCGTCGTGGTTGTCGAGCTAGAGAGCTCGATCTTCGCTTTCTCAGCCGCTTCCTTCAGACGCTGGAGCGCCATCGGGTCATTGCGGAGGTCGACACCCTGCTCCTTCTTGAATTCGTCGGCAATGTAGTTGATAAGCGTCTGGTCGAAGTCGTCGCCGCCGAGGTGCGTATCACCGTAGGTTGCTTTGACTTCAAAGACACCATCGCCGAGCTCGAGGATCGATACGTCGAACGTACCCCCACCGAGGTCGTAAACCGCAACCACTTGCTCCTTTTCATCGTCGAGACCGTAGGCGAGCGACGCCGCGGTCGGCTCGTTGATGATGCGCCGGACGTTCAGGCCAGCAATCTTGCCGGCTTCTTTCGTCGCCGTACGCTGCGCATCGTTGAAGTACGCCGGCACGGTGATCACCGCGTCGGTGACCTCCTCTCCGAGGTACTCTTCGGCGGTTTGCTTCAGCTTCTGCAGGATCATCGCAGAGATCTCCTGCGGCGTGTACTCACGATCACCCAGCTTGACACGGGCCGTGTTGTTGTCGCCTTTGATGATCTCGTACGGAACGTCGCCGATCTCGCTCTCCACTTCGCCGTACTTCCGGCCCATGAAGCGCTTGATCGAGGCGATTGTGTTTTCCGGATTGGTGATTGCCTGGCGCTTCGCAGGCGCACCAACCAGTCGCTCTCCGTCCTTTTTGTATGCAACGACGGACGGCGTTGTGCGGGCACCCTCCGCGTTTTCAATGACCTTCGGTTCACCGCCCTCCATGACGGCAACGACGGAGTTCGTCGTTCCGAGGTCGATACCAATAATTTTACCCATAGTAGTGACGTTCTCTTTTTTTCAGTCGAAAAGCGTAACAGATCGTTCGGTGCGTATCGCACCCTCGCAAGTTGTTTAGTAGAGGATCAAGAACAGTGCCTTGAGGGGAGTCGGCGCGATTCTATGTCAGTGTGTCACATTTTGACTGGATCCTTCCCGGGACCTGCAAAAACACTCTGCCGGATCTGACAAAAGATGTTGGTGGCCTTCGATTCAATCTGCCGCTTTCGCCGAATTGGGTCTCCAGTTGATCTCGGCGAACGAACAAACTGCGACGGTAGCCCACTGCGTCTAGATCGGGTTCGGGTGCAAATTCGGTCAACATCAATGTCCGTCGGGTAAACCGGGCAGAAATCGTGGATGAGGACACGTATATTATCGTCCTATGTCTAGACACACGGCCTTACATCACATTCCGAATCTGCTAACGGTGGCGCGTATTCTGCTGACGCCGTTGGTGCTCGTCCTTCTGACGGTCGCGTCGTTCGCCGGTCAAGCCGCCGCACTGTTATGTTTTATGGCTGCGGGCATATCGGATTACTATGACGGCGTACTCGCCCGGCGGATGAAGGCGCGGTCGCGGCTCGGGCAATTTCTCGACCCGCTGGCGGACAAGATTCTCGTGCTCGGCACGTTCATTATGCTCCTGTTCGTCGAACCAGGGGCGGTCACGTGGTGGGGCGTCGCGCTCATAGCACTCCGCGATATCGTGGTGACGGCGGTTCGCTCGTATGCCGAGTCACAGGGTCGAACACTGAAGACCTTTCGGGTCGCCAAGTGGAAGACGTTGCTACAACTCTTCTTTCTGTGGGCCATCATGCTCCTGCGTACATTAGAATACACGGGTGCGGGGCCCACAGTCGACTGGATTCTGCGGGAGAGCGGGATGGCGCTCTTAGCGTTTTACGCGGTGGTCGCGTTCACTCTCTTTACGGGTGCTCTCTACATTTTCCAACCGCAGGATGACTCTGTATAGATCGCGCCGTCGTTCTGTCCTACACTCACACGCTTAGCTGATGGATTCTGCAGCGGACGACCTTCCCGATATGCCCGACCCTCTTCCGGAGGATGACGAAGGCAAAACCGATCAGAGCAATGCGGTGTCTCCACCGAAGCCGACGCGCTCTTCGCGGTTGCCTCCGGTTGGACCGCCCGAGCATGCTGATCCGCACGACATAAATGCTCGTCGCGCGCTCGCTGCCGACCTGCTTCAGATTGGGGCGGTCAGTTTGTCGCCGCAGGATCCGTATACGTGGAGCAGTGGAATGAAATCGCCGATCTATTGCGACAACCGGGTCACGCTGGGCTTTCCTCGCATCCGCGGAGCCATCCGGGACGGGTTTCATCGATTCGTGTACGAAATGGATGTGACGCCGGACGTTGTCGCGGGAACGGCCACCGCGGGCATCCCGCACGCCGCCTGGCTCGCCGATCGCCTTCACCTGCCGATGGCGTACATCCGGGGAGAGGCCAAGTCTCACGGCCGCAAGAACCGAATCGAAGGGATCGTTGAGTCGGGTCAGCAGGTCGTTCTCGTCGAAGACTTGATTTCTACCGGCGGTTCGGCTCTATCTGCGGTGCATGCGATTCAGGAAGCCGGAGCCACCGTTCCGGCGGTCGTAGCGATCTTTTCGTATGAGCTCGACAAAGCAAAACAAGCGTTTGACGATGCCGGAGTCCCACTCTTCACGCTGACAGATTTCTCGACCTTGATCGACGTGGCCCGGAGGGAGAACGACCTTCCCGTCGACGCTTTCGATTCCTTGTCGGAGTGGAGAAAGGATCCAGAGGCCTGGTCGTCGGCGCATGGCGGAGCGTAATCCCCGGCGCCCTCGACGACTGTCTTTCGATATGTTGTTTCAGACCATCTGAATTTATGAAGGCCCATCTCTTAACGATCGGCGATGAACTGCTGATCGGCCAGACGACGAATACGAATGCGACATGGTTGGGGGAGGCCTTGAGCCGAATTGGCGTTCACGTCGAGCGATCTGTGACCGTCGGTGATGATGCAGACGCAATCACGCGGGAGCTCGACCGATCGTACGAGGAAGCGCAGCTTGTTATCACGACCGGGGGACTCGGTCCGACGCATGACGACGTCACGAAGTCGATCGTGAGCGAATACTTCGACGCACCGCTCGAAACGGACGACGAACTCCTCGAGCGGGTCCGCCAGTATTACGAGCGGCGGGGACGGGAGATGCCGCCGGAAGTGGCGGACCTCGCGACGGTCCCGCGTGGCTTTGAGAAGCTCGAGAACAAGGTGGGCACGGCGGTTGGCCTGTGGTACGCAGAATCCGGAGACGATGGAGAGCGACTCCTGGCCGTACTCCCGGGTGTTCCAGATGAGATGCGCTCGATCTACGATAATGGCGTGGAGCCCCGGTTGTCCGAGCGCGCAGACTTACAGGATCTGGTCCACAAGACGCTTCTCACCACGGGCGTACCGGAGTCCAGTTTGCAGCAAAAGATCGGAGATCTATCCGACTGGCTCGACGGCGAACTGAAGCTTGCTTACCTGCCGTCGACCAGTGGCGTTCGCCTGCGACTGACTGCGATGGGACGCGATCGCGATGTGGCAGAACGGCGTATCGAGGCGCTGGAGGAGGAGTTGCGCGACCGCATTGGAAAGTATATTTTTGGTACCGGAAAGGACACGCTGGAAGGCGTTGTCGGCGATTTACTTCGTGAGCATGAATGGACCGTCGCAACAGCTGAGAGTGCGACCGGCGGTCTGATCGGACATCGCTTAACGAGTATTGCCGGCTCATCCGACTATTTTGTCGGCGGCGTCATTTCGTACGCGAACGAGGTGAAAATCAACACACTCGGCGTGTCCGCTAGTACACTGAAGGCGCACGGCGCTGTGAGTCAACCGGTCGCTGAAGAAATGGCCGCCGGTGCAGCGACGAAGCTCGGTGCCACGATTGGGATCTCAACCTCCGGAATTGCCGGTCCGGGCGGCGGGACCGAAGAAAAGCCGGTCGGCACGCTCTGCGTTGGGTTTGCGAGGCGAGAGGACGGCAAAGTTGTCGATCTAGACAGCGTCCGTCTCCAATTGACCAATGATCGTGTGCTGAACAAGGAACTGTTCGCAACCTCTGCACTGGAGATGATTCGCCGAAAGATCCTCTGGTGAGTACCGTCAGGGGAGCAGAAGTGAACTTGGTCCGTTGTTGGCCGTTGCGACATACTGTGTGCAATATGTGATGCCTCGCCATCCAGCGCGGATCTATCTCAGACGCCTCCTGTTTTTGCCCTGGCGGAGACGGAGGGCGAGCCGGGGCACAGGCAGGTTGCATGGTTATGACACAGGGGTGTCACTCCCGAACGTTATGTTCTTGGGTGTCCATGTGTCTTGGAGCATGTATCGTGGTGAGTAAGAATGGAAGATCTCGCCCGGCACGGACAGCGGGGGCCTAGCGGCTCGGCCGCATAACATATGTTGCGCAGTCCGCTGCGCACTCAAACGAATTCACGAAGCAACCACCGCATCATGGCAGACGATAACGGTCAGAAGAAGAAAGCGCTCGACCTAGCCGTCAAGCAGATCCATCGCGAGCACGGGAAAGGGTCCATCATGAAGATGGGCGAAGAGCCGGATCGTGCGATCAAGTCGATCCCGACCGGGTCGCTGACGCTTGACGCAGCTTTAGGGGTCGGCGGTGTCCCTCGAGGGCGTATTGTTGAAATTTACGGGCCGGAGTCGTCGGGGAAAACGACGCTAGCCCAGCATATCATTGCAGAAGCACAGAAGCTGGGCGGGTCCTGCGCCTTCATCGATGCGGAGCACGCACTCGATCCGAACTATGCGGAAGCTCTCGGCATCGACATCGATGAGCTCCTGATCTCTCAGCCGGATACGGGTGAGCAGGCACTGAATATTTGCGATACGCTGGTTCGAAGCGGTGCGCTGGATGTGATCGTGATTGACTCGGTGGCCGCCCTCGTGCCGCAGGCGGAGCTCGAAGGCGACATGGGAGACTCCCACGTCGGTTTGCAGGCCCGTTTGATGAGTCAGGCGCTTCGGAAACTCGCCGGCACGATCAATCGAACGAAGACGGTCCTGATCTTCATCAACCAGATCCGAATGAAGATCGGCGTGATGTTCGGTAGCCCGGAGACGACGTCCGGTGGGCGTGCGCTGAAGTTCTATTGCTCTGTCCGACTGGATATCCGGCGAATCGGTGCGGTCAAGGACGGATCCGACGTTGTCGGTAACCGAACTCGTGTCCGCGTGAAGAAGAACAAGGTCGCCCCGCCGTTCCGTGAAGCAGAGTTCGACATCATCTACGGCGAGGGAATCTCGTCGCTGGGTGAGCTGATCGATCTTGGCACTGAGCACGACATTATAGAGAAGCGTGGCTCGTGGTACTCGTACCAGGACGACACCATCGCGCAGGGTCGTGAAGCCACCAAAGAATGGCTCGAGGAGCACGACGAGGAACGTGAAGAGATCAAGACGGCGATTCGTCGTGAGCTTGGTATGCTCAGCGAGGAAGAGGAAGCTGCTCTCGCGGCCAAAGAAGAAGGGGACGATGAAGAAGAAGCCGACGACGACTCGTGATCGTCACCGTGTCTGTTAGTACGACAGGATCGAAGCCGCTCTCTCCAACGTGGAAGGAGCGGCTTCACTGTGTTTGTAGCTGTGAAAACGATTTGTTTTTGCTGGGAAACAGCCAGATGTGACGACGATGAGTAAGACATTGCGACCTAAGGTGCCACGGCACTGGGTGATATTGCTTCTATGCGTTTGCAGTACAGTGGACGTTCCGTCGGCGTCGGCTCAGCTGCGGGCTACTGCCGGCAACGGATCGAAACAAGAGTCTGTCGCTGCCACACCGGCGAAGGCGAGTCACGCACCCGAAGGGAGAGCCCACGGCGGTAAAGCATGTCTTCCCCGGGCGAACCGAAATTCGATCGACGTGCGGGGGCTTGCGCTCCTCTACTGTGCGGAATCGCCGTTGGTAACCACTCCACTGACGCTCGCTCACAAGAGTGCGTATCCCGTCTTCTACGGCGGGCTGCCCGCTGCGTGGATTGGAGTCTGGGCGATCCGGGGATCAGATGACTTTACTGATGTTTACCGCCTTACGGTAACGCAGGGAGCCACCTTTCTGACCGTCACTGCGTTGAAGCGGCTCTTTGGACGGCCTCGGCCGTTCATGACCGTCGCGGGCGTCCGGTCTCGATCAGCGTCATACGGACGGTCGATCGATGATGGCCAGTTTGCCTCTCTGCCATCGGGGCATGCGTCGTTGTCTGTCGCACTGGCCACGTCCTGGAGTCTGTCTCACCCGTACTGGTACGTGATTGCTCCGGCTGCCGTCTGGGCGGGAGGCGTGTCGCTAAGCCGTCCCTATCTGGGCGTTCACTATCCGTCCGACATTCTCTTCGGTGCGGTTCTCGGTGCCGGAATTGCCGTGGCGGTTCATCTATTGCGGGGCTCGATCACACCGGCGGTGTTCAAACCGAACGACCCCGCTGCCATCAAGGCAACGGGGCCGAAGGTGTCCCTACTGAAGGTGACGTTCTAACGCGAGCGCTGGAGCGAGGCATCCGTCCAGCCCAACTCGCACCGTGCTATCGAACGATCGAAATGGGTTGCGTGGCAGCACCTGTTTGCCCGAGTGCGCGAATGAAATACCGTCCCGAACTCAGCTGGCTCAGGTCGAGATTCATCACCGCGCGTCCCTGATCGGCGTCGATCTCCTCGTTAAACACGACGAAGACGCGGCGTCCGAGAACGTCGTAGATCGCGACATCGACCGTCTGCTGTTCGGTTGTTGCGACGCGGAAACTGACGGATTCCGTGACGCGCGACGACGATGGCTCGGTTAGAACGAGGGTCGATGTCGCTACGGCGCGGTTCTCTTCGGTTGTGCCGATCGGAGATACGTTGCCTTTGTTGTCGATGGCACGGACGGCAAAGTAGTAGGGCGTGTTCGGTTCGACGTCAACCACAACCTCTTCCGTCTGACCGGGACCCACAGGATTGGCCGGGCCGTCGATGCGCTCCGCGGCCTCAAAGTCTGCCTCGCTCGTGATGGGCGAAACGGACAGTCGAACATCGTACTCGGTAACGGTCCGCATCTTCTGATCATCGCCCGGTGCGGTCCAGGTCAGGCGCACCTGCTCCGCGTCTCGATCCGCAACCGTTGTCACGAGATCTTCGGGCCGGGCTGGCGGTATTTCATCGGGGAGAGGCGTCGCGGAAGATGTGCTGCTTGCTGTCGACGTATTGAAGTTGTCGTCAACCGCTTTGATCGCAAAGTAGTAATCGCGCTCCGGAATGAGTGACAACGTCGTCGTTTCCTGTGTGCCGGGCGCTTGGGTGTTGCTGGTAAATGGGACGCGCGCGGCTGTGTTAAATTCGCCAGCTGTCGTTATCGGCGATGTGGCGTACCGGATATCGTATGTGTAAACGGGCTCCGTGCCATTCCCATCATCGCTTGGAGCGATCCATGATAGGGTTACTTCTCCAACCGATGGGTCCGCTGTGGCTGCCAGAGACGTCGGTGCAGACGGCGGGATGTTGTCGTCGGGATCGAGGCTCTTGCGTCTGCCATCGGTCGTTGTCGCACCCGTACCATCGGGATCGAGCCAGTCGCGTAGTCGCGAGTCCGGAGTGCCTCCACCTTGCCAGGCCTCGGAGATGCGACCGTACCAATCCGGGGCGTCGTTCCCGCAGGATGCAAATCCGCCGGAAAGCACACCTACGACACGTTTGTTTAGGTCGTAAAGCGGTGAACCGGATGATCCACCCTCCGTGGTCCCGTCGTCCCAGTCTTCTATTCGAAGGTGAGATCCGCCGCTCGTGGAATCGGTGTACGGTGTGATACTGGTTGCGTCGTATTCGAAGCTGATGCGCTTCCCATGTCCTCGCGGGTGATGGATCGTTACCGCTTCTGCTGGTGCGTTGCCTTCAACCGACCAGCCGCTGAAGAACACTTCATAGGAGAGTGGGATCGAGTTGTTGATCTCCACGAGGGTAACATCCGGTTTCCCCGAAATGGTACCTTGCGACTCAAAATTCCCGTATGACATGCGGAGTGTTGCCCCGCTCATGGTTTCGTCATTTCGATCATCGCTGGTTACTGTGCCGCTCTGCGTACCGCCGGGTGTGCGGCACGTCGGGTTCTGATAGTTAAAATAAAACACCATCGAATTGGCCTGGGACTCGGTCGACACGCAGTGTTCAGCCGTCAGAACGTATGGGGGGACTGAGTTCAGATCCGTCGTGTTAACGAGCGAGCCGGTGCAGACGAAAGACCCCGTGCCATCAGAATACGTGTAACTCATAACCGAGTCGACCTGATCGTTCCAAGGATCAGCGATCGAGCAGGCCACGTCGATATTGCATGCACCCGATTTCCCATATCGCCCGGCGAGAGCCTCTTCCAGTGGAATGAAGCCATGCACGACCTTAGAGATTTGGATCTCAAGATTCTCTCGCTGCATCTGTGGGACGACCGCTTCGATGTAGAGGGCGCTGCCGTCGACGTACGGTGTCCAGTAGAGCTCTTCCCCGAGATCAGCCGGCTGGATCGGCTTCCGTTTTGTGGAATAATCGGCACCATACACGTACAATTCTGCACCGTCAGGCAGCGTCCCGCGTAGCGCAGCGGACATTGTCAGCGCCTCGGGCGAGGAGATCTGCACGCGCCAGAGGAAGTCGCCATTCGCAAGTTGGGTCCAGGATCCATTGCGTCGGGGGTGTATGTCCACCGGGCGATTGGTACCGTACTGCAGAGGCCCATCTACCGACTGCGATTGTGCCAGCTCCACATTTGAACTCGGCATCCCGGTCAGTTGGACCGTCGAGACGTTCTGCTCATCCAGTGGATCGGTGAACAGTCGCTCCGATGGTGGCTGCACCGACTGCGCAGCGACACTCATCACGGAAAAAAGTGCGACGGCGAGGAAGAGGGTGAAACGCTTCATGAGCATGAGGAACGACGAAAGGGGAATGAGGGAGTGACCGGGGGAGATCACTCCAGAGGGCAGAAGAGTCAGGCGGTCACTAGTGCCTCAACGAACCGGCGATGCGACATCGAGCAGACGGACCAACAGGGGCACTCAGAACAACGGCTTTGGCGGTACTGGCCATTCGAAGCAGCGGGGGGCCGGCGCCAGAACCGCGTTCCGTGATGGTTCGTCCGTCCCGTCTAGAGAGAAGAGTGCTGGCGTACGCGCTCGTCCATATCGTTGACCTTCTTAATGAGTTTCTGCTTGTATTCGAGCATGCGACCCATGAGGTCCGGATCGGCTGTAGCAAGAATTTGAACCGCTAGCAGCGCGGCGTTCTTTGCCCCGTTGATAGCCAAACTTCCGACGGGCACGCCTCCTGGCATCTGGACGATGGAGAGGAGGGAGTCGAGGCCGTTGAGCTTGCTTGTTTTAACAGGCACACCCAGAACGGGGAGTGGGGTGCTCGCAGCAATCATGCCGGGCAAGTGAGCCGCTCCGCCCGCGCCGGCAATGATGACCTTGATGCCGCGTTCGTGAGCCGTCTCTGCATATTCCTTCATTGCGGCGGGGGTCCGGTGGGCAGACAGAACCCGCATCTCGTACGAGAGCTCGAACTCGTCAAGGAGTTCAGCACAATCTTTCATCACGGGCAGGTCGGACTCACTGCCCATAGCAATTCCGATTCTCGGTGTGGAGTCACTCATCAACTTCGGATTGGCTACTCGGGTGGAAAAATGAACATCCTAGAGGACAGCCGTGCTACAGTTCGATGGCAGCAGCTGCTTCTTCCGCTCGTGCGCGCACGCTCTCAGGGTCGTCGCCGACAACGGTAACGTGGCCCATCTTACGATTCGGGCGCACCTGAGGCTTGCCGTAGATGTGAACGGCAGCACCTGAAACGGACAGTGCCTCCCGCAAGCCGGTTGTCTTCGGCGGACGCCCATCTCGGTGACCGAGTACGTTGACCATCACGGCCGAATTCGCGCGAAGGCCCGGATCTCCGAGCGGCCAATCGAGGATGGCCCGAATGTGATTCTCGAACTGGGACGTATGCGAGCCCTCAATTGAGTAGTGTCCGGTGTTGTGCGGTCGCGGTGCGAGCTCGTTGACGAGAATATCGTTATCTTCCGTCTGGAACAGCTCGACTGCCGTGAGACCGACCCCGTCAACCGCATCGACAGCCGCGGCGGCCACCTCTCGCGCGCGCTCGGAAACGTCTTCGTCGATCGGGGCAGGCACGACAACGGCATGGCACCGGTGATCGCGCTGAACTGTGTACGCTACCGGGTATGTCACCTGCTCACCGCCGGGTCGGCGCGCGACCTGCACGGCCAGTTCGCGTTCGAAGGGGATGAACGCCTCGATGAGTGCGCCGTCGTCGGCCGCTAGATCTGGCCACGCCTGTCGAAGCTCTGACTCGTCACGCGCTGTTGCATTTCCGTAGCCGTCGTACGAGCCACGGTATTGCTTCACTACGACGGGGTAGCCGAGCTTAGATGCAGCGTCGACGGCATCGGAAAGCGTATGGCAGCAGGCAAACGGGGGAAGGGGGAGTCCCGCTTCGGCGAGCGTGCGATTCTGAACGCCTTTGTCTTTGATCAGGTCGAGCGTAGATGGCCCGGGACGAAGAGCGGCATTTTCCGGTAAAACCTCAGCCATTTCAGCCGCCGGAGCCCATTCGCTTTCGACCGTGATCACATCGCATTCTCGGGCGAAGCGGCGCAAGACCTCCGGATCTCTCCAGTCGCCCGATCGCGAGTCCGCGAAGAATTGCATGGGGCCGGCATCCTTCGGGGAGAGAAGTCGCGTGTGAACGCCTAGCTGCTGTGCGGCGGCGGCCATCATCTTGCCGAGCTGACCTCCACCAAGGACGCCGACCGTGGGGAAGGACTCGGATGAAACCGTGGACATGATGCAGTTCTGATTAGCGAAAAAAGACTATTCGTCCTCGTCGTCCTCGCCAGAGAGAAGGCGGTCCAGCTGTTGTTCGTCATCGACAAGGACGTCACGCGCTTTCGTTCCGTTGAAGGGGCCGACGATGCCTGCCTCTTCGAGTTGATCGACGATTCGTGCTGCACGTGTGTAGCCTACCGCGAGTTTGCGCTGGAGGAGGGAGACGGATCCCTGCTGGCGTCGGACGATGACGCGGGCGCCTTCTTCAAAGAGATCATCGGTGTCTTCGACACCGAGGGTGACGTCGGGGCCATGACCGGCATCGGACAGTGACGGCAACTCGTACGCCCCGTGTCCCGGCTGATCCGCGATATAGTCGACGATCCGTTCGACCTCGTCGACGGAGACGAACGGACCCTGCAGACGCCTGAGCGTGCTCCCGCTGAGGTAGAGCAGGTCGCCGTTCCCGACAAGCCCTTCGGCACCGATCTGGTCGAGAATCGTTCGCGAGTCGACCCGAGAGGCGACCTCGTAGGCAATCCGGGAAGGGAAGTTGGCCTTGATCAGGCCGGTGATGACGTCGACAGACGGACGCTGCGTGGCGAGAACGAGGTGAATGCCCACGGCGCGCGCCATCTGAGCGAGTCTCGCGATCGGCCCTTCAATCTCCTTCCCGGCTGTCATCATAAGGTCGGCGAGCTCGTCGACAACGACCACGATGTACGGCATGTGACGGTGGCCGTCGTCGGGGTCGAGCGAGCCTTCCTTGAACTTGCGATTGTAGGCTCGGATACCGCGGACGCTCGCTTCGGAGAGAAGGTCGTATCGTTCCTCCATCTCTTTCTCGCACGACTTCAGCACGCCCAGTGCTTCATCGACATCCGTGACCACGGCATCGGTCAGATCCTCGGGGCGCGCAATAAAGTGTTCGTCGAGGTGGGAGTACTGC
Organism: Longibacter salinarum; assembly: GCF_002554795.1. Lineage (NCBI taxonomy): Bacteria > Pseudomonadati > Rhodothermota > Rhodothermia > Rhodothermales > Salisaetaceae > Longibacter > Longibacter salinarum. The sequence goes on from NZ_PDEQ01000001.1 coordinate 291,877, forward strand.
TGAAGCTCGATCTTCTTCGGATCGATGATGACGAACTTCAGATTCGAGGGATGACACGCGTAGAGAAGCCCCGTAAGTAGTGTGTTCAGACCGACGGATTTACCCGATCCGGTGGCACCCGCGATGAGGAGGTGGGGCATCTTGGTGAGGTCGGCCAGGAAAACCTCTCCTTCGATGCTCTTGCCGAGCGGGAAGGGGAGCTCCATATCGGTATCCCGAAACTTCGCGGTGCCAATCACTTCTCGCAGTCGCACTAGTTCGCGATTGCGGTTCGGGATCTCGATACCCACGGCCGACTTTCCGGGGATCGGGGCGATCATCCGGATGCCCTGTGCCGCCATCGCCATGGCCAGGTCATCTTCGAGCGACTTGATCCGGCTCACTTTGATGCCTGGAGCCGGCGTGAGCTCGTACCGTGTGACCGTCGGTCCGACGACCGCCTTGATATCCTGGATCTCGACGTTGTACGTCTCAAGCTTGTCGAGCAGGATGCGCTTGTTCTCTTCAAGCTCATCGCGGTCAACGCTCCGGTCCGACTCCTGCGACTCGTCGAGCAGGGCGATCGATGGCGCCGTGTACGGCAGCTCTTCCGGCACATCAGCGGGTCGCTCGATGTCTTCCGCGCGCTCTTCCTCGACCTGCTCCTGAACCTGAAGCTCGACATCCTGACTCGTACGGTCCTCCTCGTCCGAATTTTCGGAGTCCAGATCGTCCTCTGGCGAAATGTCGTCCGTGTCAGCATCCGAGGTTTCGTTCTCTTGTACAGACGGCTCCAGCTCGATGACAAATGGGTCATCATCGAGCTCTTCGTCGTCGACCTGATCCTCGACGCGGTCGAACGCCTCGCTGAAATCGGCCTCCATGTCGTCGAGGTCGAAGTCCTCGTCGGACGGGGCTTGATCGTTCCCGGGACGCGCCGAACCCGACTCCGTCGGGGCGTGATTGTCCGAACGCGTATCCGATCCTTCTACCTCCTCCACCTCGTCATCTGTTGATTCAGACGGCGGCGCATAGGTAGAGTGGAGGCGATCACGGAAAAGGTCGTTCCGTATGGTCATTCCGGGTGAGGACGAGCGTCCTCCTTCAGCTGCTCCGTCACTCGACGACGCAGATGGACTGGGAGAAGGGGGGACGGGGGTATTCGCCTCCTCCGGTGCCGAAGAGATCTGATCCGGTGCTTCGGAGTCCGCTTTAGGTGCAGGCGAAGCGGACGATTCGTCCGGAGTAACGAGACGAGGCGCGGCATCCGAAGCGGCAGCCTGCTCCCTGCTATCGGTTGGGCTTGAACCTGAGGTTGCAGTGGTTTCTTCCTGCTTCTCAAGACGCGCCTGGTGCGCCTCGGCTCGCTGGCGTTTTTCTTCTTGCTTGCGTCGTTCCTCTTCAATGGCAGCTTCGCGCTTACGTCGTGCGGCCTCTCGCTCCTTCTGCCGCTCCGTACGCTGAGATTCCATTTCCAGCTTCCTGCGTGCTCGCTTTTCGTTCCACTCGACGTAGCGGGTGCGTACACGCTCACGGAACGTCTTAACGAAGTCGACGACACGGTCGATGGAGCGCTGGATGTCGTGGTCCACGACGAGCAGAAGCATCACCGTGACCGCCAGCAGAAGAAGGATGAAAGATCCGGTGACGCCGAAAATGCGCTGCATCCAACCGGCCGTGCCGACACCTACGGACCCCGCCCAGGTGAGCAGCCCGTTCTCCGTCTCCAAGGTGTGCCCAAACCAGCCGATAAGCGTGGCAACGACAAAGGTCGAAATGGCCGTGAGGCCGGTGGCATAGACCAGTCGGCGAGGGTCAAGATGCCGGAAGACGGCAAAACCCCAGGCGAAGAGCAAACCGGTGAGTGCTATCACCGTGTAGCCGAGAAAGCCCGGGACCATCACCATGGCGAGTTCGGCACCAACGATTCCCAGCGCATTTCGCACGCGAAACTGGGCCTGGTGATCAGCCGGGTTCACGATTGCGTCGCCGAGAGACAATGCGCGAGCAATGGCATCGTCACCCGGGTTGTAGGTGACGAACGCGAGGGTTAAAAGAATGGCGAATACCATAAGCACGAGGCCTAAGACCTCGAGCTTCCGCCGGGTGGAAATGACGGGGGCGTCGCTAGACGCGTTCTTCTTTTTCTTTTTTGAGCCCGTGGAGGCCATACCGCAGTGGGAACCGATTCATTCGACCGACACTCATCCCCGAACATCAGGCAGATAACGCGTCGGCATGTGCGCTATATGTTAACCTCGCGTCTGGCGTGCAAACTTACAAGCGGGATGCACGGCTGGCGATGGAGATGTAAATCTTAACATGAATCATGAGATGGCGTACAGGAGGCGATGTTTGCCCGCATACTCGGCCCTTCGTCATGCGCTAGATTCCGTCTTATCCGCTAACGGCGCCGGGGAGAGGTCTTCGTACAAGACGAGCCGATTGTCGGTATAATAGGGAAGAACGGGCAGAGCGTCGACCTTGAAGCAGTATTCAACGTCGTCGCTGTACCCACGTTCAACCAGGTTTTGCGCGTGGTTGGCTCGTCTCAGTGCCGAGCCCACATCCTCACGATCGGTGTGAAACAGGGTGAAGGCCGTATGGGCCGAATCGGTCGCATATTCTGGCTCTTGTCCTCCCCAGAGGCGTTCCAGCATCAGACCTGCGCACAGCGTGTCCTCGAGCGAGAGTCTGTTTTGACGTCCGGCACAGATGATTGCTACGTCCCGTCCGGCTTCCCGGATGAAGTCAACAATCCGGCCGGCGTTAAGAAAGCATCCGGCGATGAGGTGGGGGGCGGACTTCGCACGGCTGAGAGCCTTCGTGCCATTCGTCGTGTTAAGAATCACATCGCGGTCTTCAACCTCCTCCTGCGTGTACTCCAGCGGCGAGTTACCGAGGTGATAACCTTCGATCTTTTCGGCATCGCGCTCACCACCGAGACGATAGACGTCCGGGTCGAGGTTTGCGGCGATTTTGCTCGCTTCCGCCATGTCTGGAACGGGCATCACGGCACGAGCCCCATTCTGCAGAGCCGTGGCGATGGTCGAGCATGCGCGGAGAACGTCAATGACGATGACAGTTCGATCGCGTACGTCCTCATCAGTGACGTTCGAGTGGGTCAGAAATACTTCTACGTCCATCGGGGTGAAGATAGGAGTTGAAAAAGCGTCTGCAAACCTCGCGAGTTGCCGGGAGGTCTCGTCGGCACATCAGTTAGACAGAGTAGGGGACAGGGGACCCGTTGACCATGAACAGGGGGTTAGTTCTGCTACAACCCACCGGTTGGACGCGGATCGGTCCATTCGCGGTTATTCGCTCTTGTGGAGCGGCGGTTTGCGGACTTCGATGCCGAAGGGGCGCCGACCTCCGATGCGAAGTGCCGTGCCCGGCTCGCTGTACGCGGCGTCGTTGGGCACATATCCGAGTCCGATGCCTGTTTCGAGCATGGGAGACTGAGAGCCACTGGTAACGACACCGATCTCGTTCCCGTCAGCCGTTTCGATCGGATATCCGCTTCGAGGAATACCACGCTCCGTGGCGACAAAGCCAACGAGCGTCCGTGCCGGGCCTTCCGTTTTGATCGCCTCAAGAGCCTCGCGTCCGACGAACGGGCCGGCGTCGAGTTTGACAACCCAGCCCAGTCCAGCTTCGTACGGATTCGTTTCTTCCGTGATATCATTTCCGTAGAGGCAGTATCCAGCCTCCAGACGAAGCGTGTCGCGAGCACCGAGACCGGTCGGAATGAGGCCGTGCTCTTCACCTGTTTCGAGAAGCTGATTCCATACCGTGACGGCATCGGCAGCAGGGACGTACAGTTCAAGCCCGATTTCGCCGGTGTATCCGGTACGCGAGACGATCGCCGTGTCCAGGCCCATGAATGCACCGTCGTGTGCCTCCCGAAAATGGTAAAACTTCAGGTCATCGAGGGAAGCATCGACGAACGGCTGTGCGATCTCGAACGACTTCGGCCCCTGTAGCGCGAGAAGTGCGAGGTCGTTGCTCAGGTTGATTAGATCAGCATCCATCGGGTTGTTCGCCCGCATCCAGCTGATGTCCTTCTCGATGTTCGAGGCATTGATGACGAGCAAGTACGACTCCTCCGAACGCCGGTAGACGAGAAGGTCATCCACGATGCCGCCGTCTTCCTTGCACATCACGGTGTACATCGCGCGGCCGTCATACAGCTTCCCGGCGTCGTTCGTGACCAGGTGCTGCACAAAGTCGAATGCTTTGGGACCGCTGACCTCTACCTCGCCCATGTGGCTGACGTCGAACAGGCCGGCGGCTTCTCGGACGGCGCGATGCTCCTCGATAATGGAGGAATACTGCACCGGCATGTCGAACCCGCCGAACGCCATCATTCGGGCATCGAGTTCGAGGTGAGCGTCGTGAAGCGGCGTGTACTGCAACGTGTCAGGTTCGGCCATGCGTGGCGTGTGCGGTTGCGGTGGAGAAGATAGTGGACGAGATCTGGCGAGCGACGCCAGTGTGTATGATAGGCGACGTCCGCGCGCAAGTCAACGAATCCCGTTTGATTTTAATCGCTAGACCGAGATTCTGACGTTGTCCTTCGCTGGGGGTGGCGCTACTCGAGTCGGCGTGCGGCGTAGTCGGCTCCGTTCAATACGTCCACCGCTTCGTCTGCGTCGTCGCTGTCGTCGAAGCCGAGTCGGAACGTGCCACCCGTCCCTTCGCGAAACTTCAGGAGTTCGACGTCCTGCACGTTCAGGTCGGCACTCAAAAGGATTCCGGTAATCTCATGCAACTCGCCCGGACGATCCTCTGCACGAACGACGATGTCAAACAGGGGCTGAAGAAACCCTTTTCTGTCGCGGGGAATGCGTTCACGTGCCTGGCCCGCCTGCTCGAAGGCGTCGTCGAGTGCATCGATGTCGTCCTCAATCAGCCGGTTGCGCATTCCCTGGATCGAGCGAGCAAACCCTGCAAGCGCATCTAGAATGCGACCCTGGTTGCCGACGAGAACGTCTCGCCACATTGAGAAGGGTGAGCTCGCGATGCGCGTCATGTCGCGAAACCCGCCGGCTGCGAGCTGCCGCGCCATATCGTCGTCGAGGTCGTCGACGACGTTCATGAGCGCGACCGCGAGAAGTTGAGGCAGGTGGCTCACCCAGGCTGCGATACGGTCATGCCGATCCGCATCCAGTACGACCGGCTCCGCTCCGGTCGATTCAATCAGATTGACAACGGGATAGAGATTGCCGGAAAGAGCGTCCTGGCTGGTGCCCTCCGGGAGGCATAGGGCGTAAACGGCGTTCTCGAAGAGAAGCGAATCTGCCGAGTCGATCCCTGAGGTCTCGGCGCCGGCCATCGGGTGTCCTCCCAGAAAGTGGATATCCTTCGGAAGGACATCGGCCGCCTGCTCCATCACGGGAGATTTGACGGACGCGACATCCGTCACGATCGCACCATCCTTCAGGTGTTCTGCGACGGACTCCATCAGCTTCACCGTGGCACCGACCGGCGTGGCGAACACGACGATATCCGCACCGGAAACGGCTGTGATCGGATCCGCAGCGCGTTCATCGATAGCACCACGATCGAAAGCTCGGTCGAGTACCTCGGGTCGGTCATGGCCGACAATTCTACAGTCCGGCTTCCGGTCACTCCAGGCAAGGCCCAGAGAGCCACCGATGAGACCCGTTCCAATGATTGCGATGCGCGGCGAGAAGTCCGTCATTCGTGCGTTAGATATTTGTAGAACTGCGATGCACTCCGGTGGTACACGTGACCGAACGGATCGTGCCGATCTCTACCTGATCGTATCTTCTCTTCAACGTAGCCGACGCGCCCGCTGTCTATGCTCATTCCGATCGGAGACGATGACCGTCGCCTCGCGGGTCCGGCATTCGTAACCGTAGGCCTTGTCATGGCGAATCTCCTCGCCTTTTTTCTATGGCAGGGCGCTGGCGCCAACCAGATCGCGATGTACGGGTGGAGCGTGATCCCGGTTGAGATCACGCAGGGCATCGACCTGGTGCAGACGCAGTATGTGGATGCAGGCGGGCGGAGTGTACCCGTGCCGCAGGCCCCCGGGCCGACGCCTGTATACCTGACGATTCTGACAGCCATGTTTATGCACGGGGGATACGCCCACCTCTTCGGGAATTTGCTGTACCTCTGGATTTTCGGCGACAACGTCGAGCATCGTCTCGGGGGATGGCGGTTCTTCGGGTTTTACGTCTTCTGCGGGATCGCGGCTACGCTCATCCAGGTGGCGACCGCGCCGGACGGGGTGATTCCCAATCTCGGGGCGTCGGGCGCTATTGCAGGCGTTCTCGGGGCGTACATGGTGTTCTTTCCCAAGAATCGCGTGCACGCGCTGTTTATCTATGCCATCGTGTCGGTGCCGTCGATCGTGGCGATTGGGCTCTGGGTCGCCTTTCAGTTTTTTAACGGATATGGGGCGATTATGGAAACGCAACAGTTGGGAGGCGTCGCGTATGGTGCACATATCGGTGGTTTTCTGACCGGCGCCCTGCTTGCCGGGGTCGTTCGCCTCGCGGGGATCTGGAGCCCTTCGAGTTCGTCTCCACCTGAACCGAGAGAACATGCGGGCGACCTCCCACGCCGTTGGTAGCTGTCTAACGAGCAGAAACGGACGCGTCTTCATTTCGGCGATTCAGACGAGATCAACGCAACGAGATGACATCTGCATCAAGCGTCATTGTACTGTGGAGTGGGGGGAAGGACGCCGCGTGGATGCTGTACGAGCTCCTCAATGATTCGAAGGTGCAGGTGGACGGTCTGTTGACCACTGTCATCGAAGGAGCGAACACCGTGACCACACACGGCACGCCAACCGATCTGATCGAGCAGCAGGCAAACGCGTTAGGTCTGCCGCTTCATCTCATGTGCGTTCCACCCGAACCATCAAACGCAACGTACGAAGAGCACCTGGAGCGAGCGCTTGCCCCCCTTCGAGCGCAGGGTGTTGCGGCCGTCGCAGCGGGAGATCTGCACCTGGAGGACATTCGCAGGTATCGATCGAACCTCTTTCGTCGTTTTCAAATGACCCCGATGTTTCCCATCTGGGGGCGCGACACGCATGTGCTAGCGCAAGATATGCTGGATCGAGGATTCCAATCTGTCGTCTCGAGCGTGGACACCACGCAACTCGACGCACGTTATGTGGGACGCGCCTACAACGAAGAATTTCTGAGCGATCTGCCCGATGGCGTCGATCCGTGTGGTGAGAACGGCGAGTTTCACACGTTCACGACCGATGCCCCGATGTTTGCCGAGGCGATTCCTGTTTGCGTCACGGAAACGCGTGGCACCGGCCGGATGCGTTACGCTCAGTTGTCGTCGTTGTAGTGGACTGCTTGTCTCATCAGGCCAGGGCGAATGTAAATGTACGCTCGCTTATCGGATTGGAGATCGAGATGGCATCTTCGGCACTGTTGATTCGAACAATCTCCTGTAGCTCAACAGTGACACGAAACCGAAATGGTCGTGTCTCGATGCCAGGCCTCAAATATGAGGTCGATTTGATCGAAAAAAGGGGAGGAGACGCAGGAATCAACGTTTTCTGATCCACGGCCGTTTGCAGAGACGATTGGTCGTGTTGCAGCCCTTTTCGTCGAGGTTGCCGTACCAGCGGAAAATAAAAAGCGCCCTCCCGTCGTGAGACGAGAGGGCGCTTCCGGATTTTGGTCGTGCCGGAGGCACGCCGGTGAGAGCGAGAAGATTTACTCTTCTCCTTCGGCGGCTGGTGTCTCGGATGATTTCTCTTCCGAATCGTCAGCCTCAGCGGCATCTTCCGGTTCGTCGGCGGCTGTTCCGTCGCCCGATGGGGCCTCGCCATGCTCGATATCAAACTCGAGCTCCTCGGCCGCATCTTCATGCGTGAGAATGACGGTGTCGCCTTCTCCGAGGTTCTTGTTGAGCAATGCTTCCGCGAGCGGGTCCTCCACGTACTTTTGGAGGGCGCGGCGGAGCGGGCGGGCACCGTACTTCGGATCGAACCCTTTGTCCGTGAGGAACTCCTTCGCCGACTCGTCAAACTGGACGTTGAGTCCAAGCTCTTCGGCTCGATCGAACAGATCCTCCGACATAATGTCGATGATCTCGAAGATGTGCTCCTTGTCGAGTGGGTGGAAGACAATCACATCGTCGATC